>JAWXUQ010000107.1:0-6057 GCA_044426225.1 Faecalibacterium sp.
GGTCTGTCAGCTCCTTTCTGGTCAGACAGCTATGAGTATAGTTTACACGTTTGTAAAACTAAATGCACGATTGAAAAAGTAAAAGTAAGCCATTTCTTGCGTTTAATTTTTCAATTAATACAGCACAGATTTTTTTCGGAAATCCTAGAGATGGGATGTATTCAGTGCTATACTAGATATAGGAGATTGCAAAATGCAATCGCAGTGAAAAGCGAAGAATTATGGTGTTGCTGCGCAACGGATTTTTAGCGCAGCGTGACGTGTAAAACAGAAAGGGGCGGCAATGTTACAATTAGTGCTAGGTGGCTCGGGCAGCGGCAAGACGACACTGCTCTATCAAAAAATGAAGGAACGCGCCATGGCAGGGCAAAAGAGCATTCTGATTGTGCCTGAGCAATTCACCGCCACCACCGAGGCGCATATTTACCATGCGCTGGGCGATGCCTATTCGGGCATGGTGCAAAGCTATTCCTTCACCACCCTTGCTGCGCATATCTTGTCCGTTTGTGGCGGCGCTGCCGTCAAGACCTTATCTGACGCAGGGCAGGTGGTGCTGGTGCGTCATGCCATGCAAGCCGCGCAGGACGCACTTTGCTATTACCGCAAGCAGCGGCAGAGCATCGCCTTTTGTCAGCAGGTCATTTTGACCATCAACGAATTAAAAAGCGCCGGCATTGACCCCACAAGCCTTGCAAGCCTTGCGGTGCACTGTGGCGGCGGGCGCGAAAAGCTCACTGATTTAGCCCTTATTTTTGCCGCTTACGAGGCAGAGGTGCAGGCGACAGGGCTTGACCCCACCGACCGCGTGAATTTGGCGGCGCAAAAGCTGACCGAAGCCTGTGCTGATGGCACCCTGCCTGCCTTTTTGGAAGGGCGGGCGGTCTTTATTGATGAGTTCGATACTTTCAATGCCCCCAAGAAAAAACTGCTCGGTGCGCTGTTTTGCGGGGTGGAGTCTATTTCGGTTGCGCTGTGCGCCGATGGCTGTGCGCCGCAGCGTGCCCCTGCCCAAGCCCTAGAGGATGCCGCAAAGCCCAGTTTTCTTGAGGATGTCAGCCTGTTTTCGGGTGCCCGCCGCGTCGCGTTTGACCTGCGCACCCTTGCCCGCAAAGCGGGGGTCGGGGTGGCAGTGCCTATCTTATTACATACAGACCTGCGCCATGCCGATGCACCTGCCCTTGCTGCGCTCAGTGCCCTGCTTGCGGGGGATGTGCCAGAGGATGCACCCGCCCTTGCGCCCACGGCTGCGTTTTCGGTCTTTGCGGCAAAATCGCGCGAGGAAGAAGCCAAAATTGCCGCCACCCAAATGCAATGCCTTGCGCGTGGTGGCGCAAAATATGGCGAAATGGCAATTGTCTGCCGCGACACCGCCCAGTATCGCACCGCAGTGCGCAGAGAGTGCCGCCTTGCGGGCATTCCGCTGTTTTGCGATGAAACCACCATCCCCACCTTTGGTGCGCCCATCACGGCGGTGCGTGCGCTGCTCTCGATTTTGTGCGGCTATGATTACACCGACCAGATGATTGCCCTTGCCAAAACAGGGCTTTGCGCCACCCCGCAAACAAACGCAGCGGGCAAGCGGGAAATGGTTGCCATCCCCGAATATCAGATTTTAGCGCTTGAAAATTATGTCTATACCTGGTCACCCCATCGCAGTGGGTGGCAGCAGCCCTTTACCCGCAGTGAGGGAGGCTTTGGCATGCCCGCCCCCGCCCCAGACGCGCCAGAGCCCCCCGCTGAAACCGCCCGCAAGGCGATTTTGGCACCAGTAGAGCGGCTGTGTGCCACGGCGCGGCAAAAGGATTTGACCGCCGCCGCCCTGACCAAGGCGGTGTATCACTGCTTGCAAGCCCTTGGCGCGCCAGAGCAACAGGCGGTGCAGGTTGCCGCCCTGCGCAAGGTGCATGGTATCCCGGCGGGAGAAGCCGCCGCGCGGGAGTGGAATGTCGTGATGGAATTGCTTGACCAGATGGTGCATTTGCTCGGTGAGCAGCCCATCGCCATCACTGAATACACCGATTTGTTCACCTTGCTGCTTGGCAGCACCGATTTGGGGCATATCCCCCAGAATGTGGATGCCGTGATGTTCACCGCCGCGGGTAAAATGCGGCTGAATGCGCCCAAATACGTCTTTTTGCTTGGTGTGGCAGAGGGCGAGTTCCCCTCTGTGCCCAGTGCGCAGGGGCTGCTCAACCATGCCGACCGTGACGCGCTGATGGCGCAAGAAATAGAGCTGCCCGATTGCTTTGAAAACAAGATGGTGCGTGAGGATATCTGCTTTTATAAAGCCCTCACCGCGCCCAGTGCGCAGCTATGGGTCAGCTACCCTGAGGGGCTTGGCCTGCCGCTATCCAGTGCGCTGACCCCTGTGCTAGAGCAGGTGCCGCCCCGCCTGATTACGGCGGCGGATTACACCAATGCGCCTACCACCCCTGCCGCTGCCATTGATGCCCTTGGCAGCCGTTGGGGCGAGAATGACACCGAGGCAGCAAGCCTGTATACCGCCTTGCAGCAATATGCCGCCTTTACAGAAGGTGCGCCGAGGCAAGCCACGGCGGTGCCAGAGATAAGCGCAAGCGATGCCGCCCAAGTCACCGCCCAAGCCGCTGCCCAAGCCGCCGCCCAAGCCGCCGCCCAAGCCGCGGATGAGCGCAATGCGGCGCAGTGCACACAGCTGCGTGCCGCGCTTGCTAGCTTTGCGAGCCTTGCCGCAGATGCGCCCAAGCAATTGCGTGATACCGCGCAGGTGGCGGATTTGCTCGGCGATACCATTGAGGTTTCGGCAAGTAAGGTTGAAAAATATCATATCTGCCAATATGCCTATTTCATGCAGTACATGCTTCGCTTGCGCCCCCGCGAAAAGGCAGAGCTTAGCCCAAGCAACAGCGGCAGTCTGATGCACTGGGTGCTAGAGCAGGCGATTACCCCTGCGCCCACCCCCTATGATGCGCTCAAACCCGCGCCCTTTGTCGATTTAACCGCGCAGCAGCTCAAAGCCCTTGCCGAGGGACTGACCGATGCCTACCAAGCGCTCTATATGCCAGATGAGTCTATTCGTTTTGGCTATCTGATGGGTCGCCTCAAAAAAAGCATGGTGGCATTGCTTTGTTATGTGCAAGAGGAGCTGCGTCAGAGCGCCTTTACCCCTGCCGCCTGTGAAGCGCAGATTGGCACAGAAGATTTTACCGCCCCAGAATATGCGATTGAGGGGGGCAAAACCCTCCGCCTGATTGGTATCATCGACCGCATTGACACTTGGCAAGACGAAACAGGTGCCGTCTGGATGCGGGTGGTGGACTATAAAACAGGGGAGAAAACCTTTAGCCTAAAAGAAGTATATGACGGGCTTGATTGCCAGATGTTGCTCTATCTCTTTGCCGCATTGCACCACTGGCACGCGTCCGCCACAGGGGATAAAAAGGCAGCGGGTGTGCAGTATCTACTCGCTGACCCTGCCCCCAAAAGCCTTGCGCGTGATGAGGCACAGCGCCCCTTGCGCCCTGCCATTGAGGGGATGCTTGCCGATGATGCCGCCGTGTTACAGGCAGCGGACAAAGACCAAACAGGGGAATATCTGCCCTTCCCGCTCAAAAATGGGCAGGTGGAAACCCGCAACAAAAAAGCAAAGCTAGCAGACGAAGCCAAGATGGCGCGGATAGAGGCGCACTTGGCAGGGCTGCTAACACAGATGGCACAGCGGGTGTATGCGGGTGAAATCACCGCAGAGCCCCTTTGCGCAAGCAGCAGCAAGCACCCTTGCAAATGGTGCGAGTTCCGCGCAATTTGTGGGCACGAGGATGGCAAGCATGAGCGCGGCTTGACCGCCCCCGCTGACCCCTTTGAAGAACCTAAGGAAGAAGCGGCGGCACAGGATGCAGACAGCACCGCGCCCACCACCCAAGACGCATCGCCCACACAGCCGCAAGCAAACCAAACCGCACAGGAGGGGGTATAAGATGGCACAGATGAAATGGACCCCCGCCCAAGAAGCGGCAATTTATGACCGTGGCGGCAGCCTTTTGCTCAGCGCGGCGGCGGGCAGCGGCAAAACCGCCGTATTGACCGAGCGGGTGGTGCAGCTGTTACAAGATACCGCCCACCCCATACAGGCAGACCGCCTGCTAATCGTCACCTTTACCAATGCCGCTGCGGCAGAGCTGCGTGCCCGCATTGCCGCCCGCATTGAGCAGGTGTTAGTAAGCGACCCACAAAACAACCATCTGCGCCGCCAAAAAATGCTGTTACAGCGCGCGCATATCTGCACCATCGATGCCTTTTGCCTGCAACTGGTGCAGCAGCATTTTACAGCCCTTGATATCCCGCCAGATTTCGCCCTTGCCGATGCCGGGGTGGTGGAAAAGCTCAAGAGCGATGCCCTTGCCAAGACCTTAGAGGATGCTTATCAAAACCCTGCCTTTTGCGATTTTGTCAATATGTATGGCAAGGGGCGCAGTGATGGCGCGGCAAGTGCCGCCATTTTGCAGCTTTATGATTTTCTGCGCACCGAGCCAAACGAGACAGAATTCCTTGCGCGGATGACGGATTACTGGAACCCCGCCCAGACCGAAACGGTCGATGCCTTTTGTGAAAGCCTTGGCGCAGAGGTAGGGGACAAAGCAAACCTTGGCGATTATTTTGCCAAAACCGCCCTCAGTCTATGTGAATTTGATTTTGAGGACGCTGTCGCCCTTGCCATCGAAAGCAAGAAAACTCCGGTGGCGCAGCAAAAGGCAGAGGCAAAGGTCACCGTAAAATACCAGAAGATTTTAGCCGTGGTAGAGGAGATTGTCGATGCCTTTGCCGCCGTTGCCCCCTTTGCCCAAACCCCAGTGAATTGGGAGGGGCTATATCAGGCATTGCAGCCCTATCGCGAGGGCTGCCGCCCCATGCCCGGGCTAACAGGGCGCGGGGTACGCTTAACGGGTGCAAACGGTGCGCGGGCAAAGCAAGCCGCAGATAAGGCGAGCGCTTTGTTTGCAAAGATATTGGCGCTTGTGCCCTGCACCCGTGCGCAGGACAATGCTGACCGCACCCTTGCCCACCCGATGATTATCGCCCTGTGCGCGGCGCAGCAGCAGTTTGCGGCGTTATTTTATCAGAGAAAGATTGAAAAAAAGGTGCTTGAATTTTCGGATTTAGAGCAGCTCACCCTGCAATTGCTCCACTGGGAAAATGCTGTGCCAAGCCCCCTTGCCAGTGCCATTGCCGCAAATTTTGATGCCGTGATGGTGGATGAATACCAAGATACCAACCGTCTGCAAGATTTGATTTATCGCCGCCTTGCAAACCCGGCGGGGGATAATCTCTTTTTCGTGGGTGATATTAAGCAGAGCATTTACCGCTTCCGCAAGGCTGACCCTAGTATCTTTGGCGCAAAGCTCCGCCTGTTTGCCCCCCTTGCTGCGGGCAAGGCAAGAAGCGCCCCACCCGCAGGGCAAGCGGGCGAAAATGCCCTGCTTGCGCTCGATGCGAACTTCCGCTCCACTGAGGCGGTGGTGGGTGGCATTAACTTTATCTTTGAGGCACTGATGAACGATTTCCTTGGCGGCACGCGCTATGGCGATGGGCAGCGCCTTGTCTGCAAGGGCGGTGGCGATTTTGCAGGCAGCACAAACCTGCTCATTGACCCCGAAGGCGGGCAAGACCCCGCCCAAGTCGCGGATAAAATCGCCCAGTTAATCGCCCTTGGTGCGGCGGGCGATGTCGCGGGCATGGTGCGGCAGGGCAGTGAACTGCGCCCTGTGCGATATGAGGATTGCTGCATTTTGCTTTCCACCCGCGCACCCTTTGCCAAATATGCCGCCGCCCTTGCCGAGCGGGGGATTGCCGTCTATGCGGACTCCGCAGAGGATTTGCTCTCGGTCAGCCATATTCAGCCCCTTGTCGCCCTGCTGCAAATTATTGATAACCCCGCGCAGGATATCCCCCTTGCCGCCGCCATGCTCAGCGTGATTTTCGGCTTTACCGAGGACGATTTGCTCGCCCTGCGTCTGCGCAGTCGCAAGGGCAGCTTATATGGTGCGGTGGTCAAGGTGGCAGCACAGGCGCGTAAGGCTG
>JAWXUQ010000108.1:0-6025 GCA_044426225.1 Faecalibacterium sp.
GACAGGCTTGCATGCAGACCACACTTGGTCGGTGTGCGAAGAAACCACACTGACGGATTATACCGTGCAATACGAAACCTTAATTGTGGACGATCAGATTTTATTTGTCATCACCAACACCTATACCGGTGAGCCTGACCCTACCCCCACCCCAACATCGACCCCTACGGCGACCACTCCCCCATCGTCAAGCGACGAACTGCCGCAGACAGGCTCTAACCTGCCCTATGTGCCAGTATTCGCAGGACTTGGCATTGTCCTTCTTGTGATGGGCATCCTGCTAAAAAAAGCGGGTGACGCGCCATGCGAATAAAGCAACTACTTGGCAAGGGCTGCATGATACTGGGTGGTATCTTTTTACTAATCGCTGCTCTGCTGCTGTTGCAAAACGCATCGGCCGAGCGCAACGCAACCAATGCAAGCAACACCGCCCTTGCCGCAATCGCCGCACAAAGCAGTGTTGCAAGCAATGACGATAGCGACACTACCCCAGAAAGCAATATACCCAATGGCAGCGATGCTAGCAACATAACAGTGGATGGCGCCACCTATGGCGGTGTGCTTGCGATCGCTAGCTTAAACCTTTCGCTGCCCATACAGACAGATTTTTCTTATGACAACTTAAAAAGCAGCCCCTGCATTTACACCCAAGATGACAACGATGCTCTTGTGATTGCGGCGCACAACTATACCGCACACTTTGGCAGCCTGCCACAACTTAGCATAGGGGATGCCGTTACCTATACCACCCTAGATGGCAACACCTACACCTATACCGTCAGCGAGATTGTGACGATAGAGGAAACCGACCTTGCCGCCATAGACGGCAGCGCAGAAGAACTGGTTTTATTCACCTGTAACATCAACGACAACAGCCAGCGTGTGGTGGTACGCTGTAATCTCCTTTTACTATGACATTCTCTCTTTTTGTCTCCTCTTTGTTTCGCAAAGCCCCTTTTGTGCTTGGCAGTTTGCCACATGAAAGGGGCTTTGTGTTGTAATAACGATTTTTGCACGGCAAATTGGTTTTGCCAGACAAACAGAAGCTAGCTTTTACCATAAAAACAGGCATATTTCTAAAACAGCTAGCCCCACTACAAAAACTGTGATACACTAGAGCCAAACGATTGTAAACGAAAGAAAAGCATATAGGTTACAATACAACAGACAGAAAGAAGGGTTATATGCCAACAACCAAACAAAGCCTGCTCCAAGCCTTGCAGCAGGGCGAAGGGGCATTTTGCTCTGGGCAGGCACTTGCTGACACACTTGGGGTCAGCCGTGCAGCGGTACACAAGGCCGCCGCCGTCTTACAGGCACAAGGGTGGCAGATTGAGGCAATTTCCCGCAAGGGGTACCGCCTGATGGGGCAGTGTGATGTGTTTTGCGCGGAAGGCTTGGGCGAATACCCCTATCCCACCCATATATTTGACAACCTGCCAAGCACCAACAAGCACGCAAAGCAGCTTGCAATTGAGGGCGCACCCCACGGCACACTGGTGCTTGCTGCGGCGCAAACAGCGGGACGTGGGCGGCTTGGACGCGGATTTTACAGCCCTGCAAACAGCGGGATTTATATGACATTGCTGTTGCGCCCTGCGTTGCAAGCAGTGGATGCCCTGCCCCTGACCACTGCGGCAGCTGTCGCAGTATGCCGTGCGGTTGAGGAAAAATGCGGCATATCCCTTGCCATTAAGTGGGTAAATGATTTATACTATAAAGACAAGAAGGTATGTGGTATTTTAAGCGAAGCGGCAACCGATTTTGAAACTGGCACAATTGACTGGGTGGCGGTAGGCATCGGCTTAAACCTAACCACCACTGCCTTTGATGAAACACTCGCGCCAATCGCCACAAGCCTTTACCCTGACGGCAGCGCCCCCATTAGCCGCGCCGCCCTTGCGGGTGAGATTGCACGGCAGCTGCTTGCCCTTGCACCTGATTACAATGCCATGCCCGCATACCAAGCGCGCTGCTTTACCCCTGGGCACTGGGTGACGGTACATGCCGCACAGGAAACCTACCCCGCTAAGGCGATTGCGATTGACGAAAGCGGGCGGCTGATTGTCGAACGCGAAAACGGGCAACGCACCGCACTTGCACAGGGCGAAGTGAGCGTACGCCCCGCCGGGATTGATTATTAAGATAAATTGTTATAACGGATGATCCCCACCCGCAGATACGGCGAAGCATCACCCATGATAGAAAGGAGCACCCTATGCCACGCAGCGGCGGATACGCAACTAAAACGCGCCAATTAATATTGGAATACTTAATCATCAACCGTTCACGCACCGTCAGCGTGAATGACATCCTGCACTATCTTGGGACAGAGTGCGGCGAAGAGGTGCCCAACATCACCACCATTTACCGCTATTTAGACAAGCTATGCGCAGAGCACCGCGTGATGAAATACGCAGGGGAAAAAGGCGAAAAAGCGGTCTATCAATTTATGGAAGATGGTGAAGGGTGTGAGCACCATCTACATTTAAAATGCAGCACCTGCGGGCAGGTACTCCACATGAACTGCGGCTTTATGGAAGAAGTGCGCGGGCATTTGATGCAATCGCACGGCTTTGCACTGCACTGTGGCGGCAGTTTGCTCTATGGCACTTGCAGTAAGTGTGCGCACAAGGTGGACAAATAGGCAATAATACCAAAGAAACTGCAATTTTGCACTACAAATCCACGAAAACCCGTTGACAGCGGGCAGCTGACATGATAAACTTTATGCAAGTAAAGGCATTGACTAGGAAAAGTACGGTTGCAAGTGCAGCAATAGAGAGCGTAGGACGGTGGAAGCTACGCGTTGACGCAACCCGAATGAACACCTAAGAGCCGCAAGCTGAACCGATATTTTATCATATCGCAGTAGGTGCGCCGTAAGCCAATCGTTATCTTGGCAGTGCTTTCAATGAGGAGAGCGCGTGTGAGAAAGTGACTGATGGCACGAGTAATCGGCATCGGTAATTTAGGTGGCACCACGGATACGGCAACGATTCGTCCTAAGTTTTTAGGATGTAATGTTGTCGTATTTTTTTGCATCTAACACTTGGTGAGTTCTAATAAACTAACGTGCTTGATACACCCAAAGATTTTTCGGGCAGATTGTTCGAAAAATCGAGTTCATAATGGGTTTATGGGCGAGTTTTTTGGGGCAATCTGCCAGGAAAAGACTGGGCGTAGCAAGTGCGCTTAGTTTGTTAGAGTTCACCACACGAAATAGGGAAAAAAGGGGTAAGAATTATGTGTTTTATCATGGGTTACACTGGTCACGATTTGAGTGAGGAAACATTCAAAGAGTACATGATGCGTACCGTTAGCCGCGGACCGGATGCACAGGCTGTGGTTTCGGGCAAGTATGGCTTGCTAGGCTTTGGTCGCCTTGCCATTATGGGCTTGACACCTGACGGCATGCAGCCATTTTATCGCGGTGCAGACTGCGTGGTTTGCAACGGCGAATTATACGGCTTCCGTTTTGAAAAAGAAATCTTAAAGCGCCGCGGTTACAAGTTCCATTCCGATTGCGACTGCGAAATCATTTTGCCACTGTATTATGAATATGGTCTGGATATGTTCCGCCATTTAGACTCAGAATTTGCGATGATTTTATACGATTCACGCAAAGACCAACTGATTGCGGCACGTGACCCCATCGGCATTCGCCCATTGTTCTATGGCTACTCCAAATCAAGCGGGAAAATCGCCTTTGCCTCTGAAATGCAAAACCTGATTGGTTGGTGTGATGGCATTCAGGCCTTCCCCATCGGCAGCTATTACTGCGATGGTCGCTTTGTGCGATATGAGGATATCGCAGACGTGCCCGCACCTCACGCAGATGACATGGATACCATCCTGACCAACATCCGTGAAAAGCTGATTGCAGCGGTAGATAAGCGCCTTGACGCAGATGCACCGGTTGGGTTCTTGCTTTCGGGCGGGCTTGACTCCTCACTCGTCTGTGCGATTGCGGCAAAGAAACTGAAAAAGCCCATTCGCACCTTCGCCATCGGCATGGAAACTGACGCGATTGACCTGAAATATGCAAAGCAAGCCGCCGAATACATTGGCAGCGACCACACTGAAATCATCATGACGAAGCAGGACGTGCTTGATAACCTAGATGAAGTAATTCGCCTGCTTGGCACTTGGGATATCACCACCATCCGCGCAAGCATGGGCATGTATCTGCTGTGCAAGGCAATCCACGAAACCACAGACGTGCGCGTATTGTTGACTGGTGAAATTTCGGACGAAATGTTCGGCTATAAATACACCGATTTTGCACCCAATGGCTCTGCGTTCCAACAGGAAAGCCAGAAACGCATTCGCGAGCTGTTTATGTATGACGTATTGCGTGCTGACCGCAGCATTTCGGTCAACAGCATTGAGGCACGCGTGCCCTTTGGCGATTTGGATTTTGTGCGTTACGTCATGTCCATCGACCCCGCAGTTAAGATGAACAGCTATGGCATGGGCAAATACTTACTACGCAAAGCATTTGAGGGTGACTGGTTGCCAGATGAAATCTTGTGGCGCCAGAAAGCAGCCTTCTCGGATGCAGTTGGGCACAGCATGGTGGACGACATTAAAGAATACACCGAGGCACAATATACCGAAGAGAGCTTCCAGCTTGCACGTGCGAACTATTCGGCACACTGCATGCCTTTCACCAAAGAGAGCCTATACTACCGCGAGGTGTTTGAGCGTCACTACCTAGACCAAGCAACCACCATTGCAGATTTCTGGATGCCAAACAAGGCATGGCCTGGTTGTAATGTAGATGACCCAAGCGCACGCGTTCTTGCGAACTATGGCGCTTCAGGGGTCTAAGGGATTAGAAAAAATCAGTACTTATACCCAATAATAGCAATACCCACGGTAATTTTACCGTGGGTATTTTTTATTGCATTGCTTTTTATGCTAGGGGCAAAAGCGTGTTCCCCCTCTGCAGAGGGGGAACGAGTTGCGTCTTTTTATTCTTCAAACACCAAATCAATGCTCTCACCGTCAAACCCGATTTCTGCTGCGGCAAAATGGGCGGTGGCTTGTTCTAGGTGCTCTGCCGGTTCTGGGATGGCAGCGCTGAAATGCGTCAGCCAGAGGCGCTTTGCGCCCTGTGCGGCGGCAAGTTTTGCCACCTGCGGGAAGGTGCTATGCCCGAACTCTTTAGCTTTGTCTTTATAGTCATCACTGGGATAGGTGGAATCGCAAATCAGCAAATCAGCGCCCTTGGCAGCGAGGTGCAGCCCTTTGCAAATGCGAGTATCGGTCGCGTAAACCACCGAAAGCCCGCTGCGTGCTTCGCCTAACACCTGTGCCGGTTCAATCAGGGTTTTGCCATCTTCTAGCAGTACACTCTCCCCTTTTTGCAGCTTACCCCAACCGCGCTGCGGTACACCGAGCGCAAGGGCTTTTTCTGGTTGAAATTTGCCGACGCGGGGCAGGGTGATTTTATATCCCACGGTGGGCAGGCGGTGCGAAAGTGGGAACGCAGTTAAGATAACGGGCAAGCCCACAATATTTGGCACAGTTTCCCCTGCACTTTTTGCCTTAACGGTGGCTTCTTCCGCTTGACGGGCAGCGACTGCCGCCTGTTTTTTGGTGAGCGGTTTTGCGGGGGTGGTGTCTTTTTCGAGTGGTTCTTTCAACGCTTGGAGCAGCGGTTGCATATCCATAGCGGGCACTTGCTCTGGCACTTGGGGCGCAGATGTTTCACTGTTTCCAAGCGGTGCGCGCAACGCTTCAAGCAGCGGTTGCATATCCACGGTGGGTGCTTGTTCCACCGCTTGTGGCGCGGGGCTTTCGGCACAGAACTCTTGCAAGGTGACTGCAAATGGCAATCCTTGGCAGAGATAGAGCAGCGGTTTCATGATGTCATATAAACCCACAGGGCCTGTGATATGCACTGGCTCTAACCGCCCTAGGCTACCCATGGTTTGCAGCAAACCGGGTAAGCCAAAAATATGGTCACCATGGTAATGCGTAAGGCAGATAAGGTCAATTTTAAACAGGCTAATGCCCG
>JAWXUQ010000028.1:0-33642 GCA_044426225.1 Faecalibacterium sp.
GGTCTGTCAGCTCCTTTCTGGTCAGACAGCTATGAGTATAGTTTACACGTTTGTAAAACTAAATGCACGATTGAAAAAGTAAAAGTAAGCCATTTCTTGCGTTTAATTTTTCAATTAATAGTTGAAAAATCTGACTTGGAATCCACTTTATAGTACCCTTGCTCTGATATACTGCAATCAGAAATAAAAAAATTGTTTCATCCGAAGAGATAGCAGCTAGATGAAAAGAGGTCACTTATGAAAAACGAACCAGATTTCGGCTATTTCGGCAAAGGGCTTACAGGCTATGCGCACTACATGCAAACGTATAACCAATGCTTCCCAGAACAGAATAAGAAACCCGTGCAGCGCAGTTGTGGTTTTAATTGTTCGTCGTTGAAAGACTGGGGCATGTTTTTTGCCATATTTATTCCGGGGATGCTTTTGTATGCGATGATGTCAGTGTCTAGTCAATATATTGCAAGCTTATTCCCCGTTCATGACACGACCCAAGGATTGATTCAAATAGTTATTATGATCGTGGAGCTGGTTCTTTTTATGGTGATAGGCCTTCGCATTATTAAGAATCTGTACGGCTAAATGTCACATAGCAATCGCTTGGATATGCACATACAATAGTATGGCGTAGAGATATAAGGAGATACTTTTATGAAAAAAGATTATGGTTATTTCGGTTCGGGTACAGAAGGCTACATTCATTATAAGCAAACCTTTGACAGCGCCTTTGCGCAAGATGATAATAACGATAGCGATGCATTGGATTTGATGGATGATAGTGCAGCAGATACTTCCTTTGATGACTTTGGCGAGTCCGACTTTGACTTGTAAGAATGCAATATCAACTGATCACCTTGAGAGCGCTTTGCTTTCAAGGTGATTTGTGCTTTTAGAGAGAAAACCACCCAATACTTGAAAGTTTATTCTGAAATAAGAGAAAACTTTTTAAATGTGGAACCTTTTATGCTATAATGAAAGAAAAAATTGGGGATGCATTTATGATAAAGCGAGATGACTATTTAGCGAAATTGGTGAATTGGAAAGACCGTGAAGTGATTAAGGTGGTGACGGGCGTGCGACGCTGCGGAAAATCCACTTTGTTTGCGTTGTACATGGATTACCTAAAGAGCCAAGGTGTAGAAGCGCAACAGATTATTGCTATTAATTTAGAAGATGTGGCCTTTGAGTCTTTGCGCGATTATAAGAAGCTCTATCGTTATATCGCTGATAAAATGTGTAGTGGTCAGAAAAACTATATCTTCATAGATGAAGTGCATCGCTGTGCGCAGTTTGAAAAAGTAGTAGATAGCCTTTTCATCAAAGAAAATGCGGATGTGTATATCGCCAGCTCAAACGCGAATATGTTATCGGGCGAGCTGTCGACGATGTTATCTGGCCGCTATATTGCCATTGATATGTTGCCGCTTTCGTTTGAAGAGTTTTCAAGTGCGGTTGCAGGAAAAACAGAGGAAGAAAAATTCAATGAATATCTGACCTTTGGCTCATTCCCATCTCTGGCAGAGCTACTGGAAAATCAGGCGATATGTCATGATTATATTGAAGGTATATACCACACAATCTTGATGAAAGACGTGGCATCCCGTGAAGGGATTACAGATGTGTCTTTGTTAGAACGCATTGTAAAGGTATTGATTGCAAACATTGGTAGCTCTATTTCTAGTAATAAAATTGCAAATATTATCGCACTAAGTGGGCGAAAAATATCCGTCAATACCGTAGAGCGTTACCTCAAATGTTTGACGGATAGTGATATCTTTTATAAAGTGGATCGCTACGATATTAAGGGGCGTGACTCTTTGCGAACGCTTCCGAAGTATTATCTGGTGGATACAGGGATTCGTAATCTGTTAGTTGCAAACTCGGCAAGCGATATCGGGCATATGATTGAGAACGTTGTCTACCTAGAATTGTTACGTCGTGGCTATGATGTCAGCGTTGGTAAGCTAGGGGATAAAGAAGTCGATTTTATTGCGTCAACAGGCAAGGAGACAATTTATTTGCAAGTTTCAGTCAGTGTGCTAGATGAAAACACTTTGAAACGCGAGTTGCAGCTATTGCAAAAAATTAACGATAACTATCCTAAAATGCTGCTCACGCTCGACCGCATTGGTGCAGGTTCCAACTACGATGGAATTTTGCAGCATAACCTAATAGATTGGCTGTTAGGGAGGGTGTAATAGTGCAGTGCAATATAAAATATGCACGATAAAAAAATCAATGTAAGGGCCATTGTTGTAAATAGAAAATTTTATAAAAGTTGAGTGTCATGAACAGAAATTATCATGGAATTAGAAAAGAGGTACCAAATGTCAAAAAAGCGCAGAGCTAGAAAAACGAAGCAATCTAGTGGCAATAAAAAAACGATTCAAGCAATACATGAGTCTAGAACGGGTGGACAAGTGGCACTTAGTGGGTTCTCTTATCAGATGCTATATTCTTGTTATTTGATTTTAGGCGAAATAGATTCATTAGCAAAAGTTTCTTTAGAAGGCATTGAAGACATAGATACAATAAGTTGTGAGGATAGAGCCAAAAACGAATTGCACATTCAAATAAAATACTCAAGCGTCAAGCAAGATGCAAGTTTTATGAAACCTGTATTGAAAAATATGCTAGAGGTTTATTTAGTTGATAAAAATCGCGACTTTAAAATGGTATATGATTTTTCTGTTGCGAAGGGTAATCTGAGCAAATTGCTTGAGGGTTCTATAGATGAGAGCTCGCGTGTCTATTGGAATGGCATTATAACAGAGATAAAAAATAACACTAAATCATGGGATTGGAGAGATTTTGAATGTGATTCGTTTATTGATAGTATTACCTTTCAAAAGGTGAAGAGAGAATTATTAGAAGCTGAGATAGAAAAATATTTAATAGAAAAATATTGTATTACAACAGGCAATGTGAATTTATTTGCAAATGGATTAAAAGTATGTTGTTTAGAAAAAATGTCTAATCGCGATTTCATGGATAAATTGCAACTTGATAAGTTGATACAGCATATCAAGGACGATGTTGAAAAAGGGACACAAAATCCTGCGCATAATTGGATACAGCATCTTGTATTTGAATGTGACGGCGGTGAAGATATTAGCTATTTTGAGGGAAAAAAAGCAACTTCAAAAGATATAGCCAATGGATTACCTGTAAGACGAAAAAATTTAGAGAATGAAGTGAAAACATCAATAAGGGCAAATAAAGTAACTGTAATTAAAGCGTCTAGTGGGCAAGGAAAAACAACGCTTGCGCTTCAAGTTGCATTTGATTTGAAGGAGGAATATACAGTTTATCAGATTTCTTGGTGCAATGATACAAGAGAATTGAACAGTATTGTGATGTATTTTGAGTCTAGAATGAAATTAGGAGAAAAAGTTCTTATTTTAGTTGATAATTTAGACTCACATCTCTCTGAGTGGAATAAATTAGCTCAAATTATGCAGGAGAGAATCTATCAAAACTACAAGATATTGATAACAACACGAGAGGATGATTGGTATCATTATGTGGGCGATATCAGTAATGTGAAATCTCTAAATATAGTTAAGATTCTATTGAACGAGCAAGATGCTGAAGAAATATATAAAAAATTAAGGAAAAGCGATAATGTTCACAGTACAATAGGAGACTGGAAAACGGCGTGGTCAGACGTTAAAGATAAACAACTGCTCATAGAATATGTTTATTTGCTTACACATGGTGAGATGCTAACCAATAGAATTTCAGAACAAATTAATCAAATAAACAGGAGTGGCGCAGGTAAAATAAAATGTGATCTGTTGAGAATTATTTCGTTTGCCGATGTCTGTGGTATAAAATTATCTGTAAAAAAATTAATCTCTCTTTTTGAAGAATTTACCGAGTATGATTTTGGCGAAGTGCTCAAAAGTATGGAAAATGAATTTCTCATTAAAGTGGATGAGCGAGAAAAGTATATTGAAGGTATGCACCCCGTTCGCTCACAACATATTGTTGATAGATTACATGAATTTGTAGATGTAGAGGGGACCGCCATCCGTGTTGCAAAAATCTCAGATAAAGGATACTTGTCTCAATTGTTTTCCAACTTTCCACGATTGATAAAAAATAAAGAAGAGTTTTATTCGGAGATAGTTAACTCGTTATGGAGTAATGGTATAGACCTATTAGTGCTCATGATACAGGGTGTTTTTTCTGGCAGTGTAATGGAATATTATCGTCAAAATAGAGCGTTTTTTGATGATGCTGATGAACATGCGGGGCTTATGATTGTCGCGACTGAGATTTGTCCTTTTGTTGATTTTAGAGAATTCAATTATAAGTTAGATATACTTTCCTCATTGAAAAAAACTGTAAACAGTGAAAATCTTGCCTATTTATCTAATGTTGTGGATTCAATGCCGAACATTGTTTTATCTGAAACAGATTGTCATATGTTATGTAAAGTTATTTTTGAGCAAATCTCAAAATGCAATATGGATGAATTAGGTGGTGATTATGAATCATTTGCATTTATTGCTGATTGGCTGTTGAATATAGATGAAGAGTTGAATTTAGCTAAGATGATTTCGCTTGATGAGTTGTGGAGCAATACGACTGGAAAAAGTTTGCAGACGATTTCAAAACTAATGTACCTGTGCTTTTGTGGGGATAAAGAAGCGTTTTTATCTTTTGTAACAGGTAATCTACCAATGATATTTGCTTATTTAAAAGAGGCGACTGAATCTATAGAAGTTTATGCAACGGAAGATATGAGTAGTGTCCACGTCAATTACATCCTGCCATGTGATATGCTGAAAAAAGCTAATGATGAAAGTGTTAATCGAATAAAGATTATTTGCAGAACATTGCCCATATTTGAAACTTATTGTGCCGATGCAATGAAACCTAAAAACAAGTGTTTATCTAATTACAAAATCCCAGATGATGCACATAAGGCAATGCCTATAAAAAATGTTGCTATCATGTTTCATCAAGAATTTACCGTTGTATGGAGCAACACTATTATGAGTAATTATGAATTCAATAGTGTTAAAGAGTGGTTAGAATTTTGGCTTTCTGTACGAAAGGATGTTGTGGAACTAGCGAAAAAATGTGATGAATTCATGTTTAGATTATTGGAAGGTAAGCAAGCAGCCACATTAGGTGCTGAAATTGACGATTTAAGAGGGAATTTAAGAAGGAAGCTGGGTAGAAATAATGGTTATCCGCAAGAGAACAGACCGTTTTTGCCAGAAAAGTTAGCAGAGCCTTTTGGTTTTGCTGAGTCAAAAAGATATTTTAATGATGTCTCCATCTTTTTTCAGCAAATAGCTGGAATTTTAAAAAGAGATAATGAAAAGACACGCTTGCCTCTTGTGAATCTTAGAAGCGCATTGGCGAGATTAGAAAAAATGCAAGATTCTTTTTTTGGTTTAACTGAAAAACATAATGTTCTTGAAAGAGAACATGAGTTATTATGTATTGATGAAAAAATATTAGATGTTATGCAAATGTCCTGTATGTACTATTTAAAACATTCTCCTAGTAAGTTTTTCAAGAAACCTCTTGTTAAGGTGTGGTATGATAGAGATTGTTTGAATCGCATAAAACAAGTTGAGGGAAATCTCAATCAATTACAAGTAGAATATGATGCTATTTATCCCAAAGCTTGTTTCTATGAAAATATATTATCATATTATCCTATAATTCTTAGCAATATCGACTTAACTGATGGGGTTGAAGTTATAGGCCTTATACAACGGTGTACGTCTTTTATTGAATCTGACTTTGATTATCTATTGGTTGCAATAAAAGATGAGAATGGGGAAATTTTAGAACGCGGTCTAAAAATCACTGAAAAATGTTTGCGTGATCTTAAATCAGTTTTTGACAATGACGATTGGGGGGATATGGAAAAGTGGGCTCCGCCTTTTCCACAAATTATCGAGGCTAAAGCATTGCGCTGCTTTAGCCAGAGATTTGATGTGAAGATTTCAGAAGCAACGGAATATAAGGGCTTAGATATAATTGCAGAATTGTTGTGGAGATATTCGAAAGCAAGAGAAATACTTGTTGATGAAACGGAGATGTGTTATAAAAATAGATTGCTTGCTAAATATAATACAGAGATAAAGGCAAAACTTAGCACGTATGAAACAGTTATTTTGAAAGAAACAAACGACTATATACATGAATTATATAACCAGGTATTAAACGGTGTGATTTTTGATGATGAGGAATATACTGATTTTATAATTTACCTTGCAAAAGTAGTAGCGGTAGCTAACACGGATGTGAATACATAATAATCATATGGGTAAAAGGTCAATGTTTTAGTCTGGTGTAAAGATTCAAATAACTTCTATTCTTTGTTTATAGCGGTGCAATTCTTGAATGATTTCAGTGGTGGATGTCATGTGTGGTTCTGAATCTAGCTGGCCTATTCGCTGCATTTATGCGGTGTGTCCGCCATAGCAGCACAAAACAGTTGCACCACAGGGCAGGTAATAACACCACAGGGTTCAGCGAAGGTTAAGAATATCATTACCATGTTTGACATTCGCACCCAAATGATGCATGATATACCTATCAATATATTTAAAGAGATAGCGCATTTTATCAAACGCGAAGGATGTTTTTATGATTTTATTACTGGAATGTATCGTTGCCTGCGCGGTGTTTACCGCAATCATGTTGCCGTCGGTTTACCGCAACCCACTCGCGCATATCATGTCGTACCCCACCGCCATTCGCAAACGAGTGGAAAGCTTGCCGCAGTATCAAGGCATGATTCATAAGGTGGAGCGCAAGCATGTCATCAAAAAAGTGGCGGCGGCATTTGTGATTGCTGCATTGCTCGCGGTGGTGGCATATTACTCTGGCGCAAAGGATTTCACCGCTGCTTTTTGGCATGTTTTTTTGCTGTTTTTGTCGGTGAATGCCTTCGATGCTATCGTGTTAGACATCATGATATTTTGCCACAGCACCAAAACAATGATTCCAGGCACTGAGGATATGGTGGCGGAATATCGCAGCCCATGGCACCATGTGAGAGGATTTTTTATCGGTCAAGCCCTTGGTCTGGTCGTGGCCTTGCTTGCCGCTGGGTTTGTCGTTTTGATTTTTTGAGTTAAGTCGGTGTTAGTTTGTAACGTAATACATATTACTAAGGTTGGGTACGAGAAAATTAAGGCAGTGTGAAATAAACATAGATGCCAACGTACCAGCCGAATTACAAAATTGTAAAATAGCAAGACTACAAAAAGAGTAACAGCCTCGGTTCAATTCCCAGATACGGGAAAGAACCGAGGCTGTTTTTGCGTTATGATAGGGGCGAGGGTGACTTACGTTTACTAGGGTTGGCGCGTAAGGTGCGGCTCGACAAGCGTTTTTTGCAAATGGTGTGAAGGGGATGGAAACACAACACATTAACACACAACGCTTTACGCATTACGCACCAAGCGGATGCAGTTCAAAATGTTATCTTCGCCTTCTGCAAGTGCATCGCTGCCCTCGTATTTGGGCGAAAAACGAACCGCGCCTGCACCGTGCGAGGTATAGCCAAAGGCAACATACCAAGCCGAGTTGTAGTCTGGGGCATCGGCGCTGAAATAGGCCGAGGTACTGGTCCAGTAATAATAGTTGACGTTGTCATCGTAGGCGGTACAGATGAAATAATCGGGGTCGATGGCAGGGTATACGCCGCTGTAATCGACGATGCTTTGCAGCTCTTTTACATTGGGCAAGCGCCAATCGTCATAGCCTGCAAGGTCTGCGCTTTCGGCAAGCACCAGTGCATCTTTCCACTCTACGCAAACGCCAAGGTCAACCTCTGACCACATCAAGCCAGTGGATGCATCGGTGATGGTACCATCGCCGTTGTTGGCAAAATCGCAAACGGCATACGCATTGCCGCGCACCGCACGCACATATTTGCCCATCTCTGGGGTGCTATCGGCAGGGTAGGCTTTGATGTGCCCTGTGGCATGGTTGACGCCAAAGGCAACCTCACCAAGCGATTCGACGCTTGGCTCATCCACCAAGTAATAATTGCTCGACCAGAACTGACCGTCATCTTTCGAGACACCGCCGCTCATGGCTTCGGCATCCATCATCCCTTCGGCGGCTTCACCCTCAGGCATGGCACCCATTTCACCTTCAGGCATTGCGCCAGCTTCTCCTTCGCTTGGAACGCTAAATGCGGCATCTAGTTCGCCTTCGGGTAATGCACCTTCGGGTAATGCACCTTCGGGTAATGCACCTTCGGGTAATGCACCTTCGGGTAATGCACCCATCTCGGCACTATCGCCGCCCTGTGGGCTGCCGCTCATGGCGGCACCGGCAACCATGCCTGCGGCGGCAAGGTCGCCTGTTTCACCTTCTGGCAGTTCACCTAGTTCGCCCTCTGGTAAATCGCCTTCGGGCAGTTCTAATGCACCCATTTCGGCGCTGTCGCCACCTTGTGGGCTGCCACTCATGCTGCTACTGTCGCCACCCTGTGGGCTACCGCTCATGCTACTGCTATCGCCACCCTGTGGGCTGCCATCGCCGCCTGCTGCGGAAACACTGCTTTCGCCAAATTCAAAATAGTCGGTGTCTAGGTAAGGCCAGCCGATTTCAAAATCACTCAACGAGAACAGCTCTTTTAAGGTGGGCATCCGCCAATCGTCATAGCCAGCAAGGCTTAGGCTTTCGCAGTATTCCACCGCGCCATCCCACGAAACCTTGCCGCCAGTTGGCACGGTTTCCCACATCAGGCCAGTGTTGTTGTCTGTGGTGGTGCCATCGCCGTTTAGGCTCAGCGAAAAAGCGAGTGCAGCATAGTCGCCGTCCTGCCCATAATAATCGGTGCCTGTGGTGTCAATAATCGCACCATCGTCGTCGTAGGTATCTACCTGCCCTGTGGCTACCAGCGTACAAACGGCACTGGGTAGGCTACTGTCGGCGGTGTCGCTTTCGGTTGTGGTGCTGGTCGCTGTGGTGCTGTCGGTCGTATCATCACTGCTGCAAGCGACAAAGCTAACGGCTGCAATCGCCGTGCCAGTTAAGGTCAAAAACGAGCGTCTCGAAATCTTTTTCATCGGTTATCCCTCTCTCATTCTGTGGTTATCTTATCTGCATTTCAAGCATACAAAACAAAGGCATTGCTACTTTTGTTACCCATAGTATAGCAAAGCATTTTGGCGCTTGATTGATTAAAACAAGTCGCAAAGATGAAAAGAATGATACTTGTTTATGACATAGATGTGATTGAGTTGAGAGATGGTGCGCGAATTAAATATAAACGTCACTGTTTCGGACGAATTCAATCTGTTTGTGTACAATATCTAATAATTGCGCGGCGGTTTCTTGCTTGCCGTGTTGCAACCAAACAAGCAGCACGCCAATGAACATGTGGGTGCGCACCGCCATAAAGTAATCGTAATGGACATCGGGCAGCTGATATTGGTTGCGGTAGTAATCCGAGATGATGACAGAATGTTTGGTATGACATTCTAAAATAATATCAATGCGCTGGATTTGCACAAGCTGCTCTAGGATGGCACTGTTTTGAAACCAAAGCGAAAAGAAAAATAACAGCAAGCCGTTCTGCTGGGTGCGTGCAATTTCATCCTGCAAGAATTTTTTGGCAAAATCTTCAAATTGACAATCACACTGCCAGTATAAAATATCCGTTAGGGTGTCAAAATTACGATAAAAGGTTGCGCGGCTTACGCTGGATGCTTCTTGCAAATCGCTGATGGTAATTTTGTCGAATGGTTTTTCCTGCATGCAAAGGCTTAACCCCTGATAGAGCAAAGTCGCAGAGGTTTGTGCCCGTTTATCTGGTTTGATATGATACATTTTCGCTCCTTTTGTATTAGACGTTGTGAAACTATTGTATCATAAAAAATGTTTTGATACAATAAAATTAGAAAAACTAACCAAAGGTTTTACACGAAATAGGAGGGTGTTTTATGAGTTTTATTAGTACGCTTTCTGATTTTGCGGATGTATTCCCCAAAGTCATCACCAACGAGTGGATTCAAAGTATGCCGCGCCGCGCCCTAACTGAGGAAGAGCAAGCACTGCCCTACGCGCATTACTATGACAAAGAGATGGCAGCTGTGCCACAAGCCTTGCTTGACATTGTAAATGCAGGGCCGATTGACCCGAAAATGGCATTGCCACGAGAGTACCGCGACATGCTGTTGCGCCCAGGATACCTCAAAGCGGAAACAGGCTATTGTCTGATGCCAGATGGCAGCGGTTTTGCAGCAACCAAGGTGTTTATGCCCGGTGTTACGCCAGAAATGCTGGACTGGTGGTTTAACTGGCACCCACTTGTGGGTTTGCGCTATGCCATTTGGTGCCCTGTGGCACACAAAGACAGCAGCGCCCAAAACCCCGCAGGGCATAAAGATAGTAGTGGCGTGCCGCTGCACACCCGCAACTACGGTAAGGTGCATTACCCTGTAGAGGGCTTTGACCTAAAAGGTGCAGAACGCATTGAAATTGCATTCCATGCGCCAGAAGACCTAAAGCTAGATATGTCACAGTTTCATGCGCCCAACATTGACTCGCTGTTTGCGGCAAGCGTCAGCAAAAAGATAGGGCCTGTGCGCATCCCCGTCAATGTGTTTATGCACTGTGTACGCGCGGTAGAGGGCGGTGTTGAGTATCGCAGCCGCTACTGGGTTGGCTGTGTGGTGAACAAAAACGGTGAAATTGTGCAGTCGAAACTGCCGCTGCCCAAAAAACTAATCGAACAGCTTGCGCGCAACAACTGTGCGCACAGCCTCATTGAATATCACAACCTAGCCAGCATTTTGCCCACGTTATACGCAGGGCAAGGCGGCAAAATCGAGTAAGCATCGCGCTTTATCCCAAGTAACCTTTCTTTCAGCGACAAACCGCATTTAAAATAATTGTTACAAAAAAGGAGCTTATCGTGAAACAGGATGTAAAAAATACCGCTGTACAGACAAACGGTGGTGAAAGTGCAAAAAAATGGCAAATTGCCTTGTTTGCGCTGAATAATTCTTCGACCAATCTTATTCTATGCCTCATGGGCTATGTGGCGTATTACGCCAGCGGCGTGGCAGGCCTCGTCTTTTTGGTGGTGTCTTATTTAATCACGGGCATGCGTGTCTTTGATGCCGTTACCGACCCGATTATTGGCTACTTGATGGATAAGCTGAACTTTGGCAAACTCGGTAAGTTCCGCCCGTGGATGGTCGCAGGGCATCTGATTATGTGCCTTGCCCTTTGTGGCATCTTCTTTACGGTGCATCTGGTGCCAAGTGTGATTCGTCTTGCTTACTTTATTTTGCTTTACAGTATTTATATCATTGGGTATACTTGTCAAACAGCTTGCACCAAGGCGGCGCAATCGTGCCTGACCAAAAACGCTAGCCAACGCCCCTTGTTTACTATGTTCGATTCTTTTTATTGCCTTGTGGTATTTGGCGGTAGCGCACTTTATGTTTCTAATTACTTGCAACCCAAATATGGCGATTTTACCACTGCCTTTTTTAATGAATTTGTCATTACTGTGCTGCTGATTTGCACCGTGCTAACCTGTCTTTCTGTTTTTGGCTTGTGGGGGCGCGATATTGTCCTGCCTGATGCCAATACACGCAAGGCGGAAAAGGTTGCACTGCGCGATTATTTACGTGTCCTCAAGCAAAACGATGCACTTCGCAAGCTGGTGCTTTGTGCTGGCATTGATAAACTTGCCGCACAATGTGCAACAAATTCTATCACCTGCGTGGTGGTCTTTGGCATTATCTTGGGCGATTATAGCTGGTATGGCAAAATGAGCATCCTGTCCGCCATTCCCATTGTAATTATTGTAAGCATCGGCACCCGCCTTTGCCAAAAGAAAGATATGCGCAAGGTGGTAATGGGCATTAACAGTGCTGCGCTGGTGGTGCTTTCGTCGCTCACGTTATTGATTTTGTTTGGCGGTATAGACAGCATTGGACGCGGCGAGTGGACGGCCTTTGGCATCTTGTTCCTTGCACTCTATGCGCTAGAGCGTGCCTTGCAAATGTTTGCCACCAACCTGTTTATCCCGATGGTAGCAGACTGCACCGATTATGAAGAATACTTGAGTGGGCGCAAAATGCCAGGCATGATTGGCACCCTATACAGCTTTGCCGATAAATTGGTGTCGTCCCTTGCGGCGACGGTGGTTGGCACGACAGTGGCGATTGCAGGGTTCGGCGCGGTTGCACCTACGGTAGATACCGCCCTCACCACAGGGCTGCAGTACGCAGGCACCTTTTGCGTCTTTGGTTTGCCCATCATTGCAGCCTTGGTTAGCATCGGTGTGATGATGCGTTACCCATTAACGCGTGAAAAAATGCTTGAAGTACAAGCGGCATTGCAGATGCGCCGCCAAGAGAAGGAGACAGAAAGCGTATGATTGATGTGACCCAAAAACCGTTTTGCCTTACGCCAGAAGATGTGGCATGGGTAGAAACGACCCTAGCAAGTTTATCCCCAACAGAAAAAATCGACCAGATTTTGGTGGATATGATGTGGAATTTGCCAGAGGCACAGCTGCAAAAAGAAACCGCGGCGCACCACTTTGGGGGCTATCGCTATAACAATCAAAGTGCAGAAAATATCTGGAAGCAGAACCGCGTGCTACAAGACGGGAAAGTCCCTGCGCTGATTGCTGCCAATATAGAGGCAGGCGGCAACGGTGGCATGTCTGATGGTACAAAGCTGGGGGAAGGCATTGCGATTGCTGCCACCCAAAACCCAGAAAACGCCTATTATATGGCATATTATGGCTGTAAAGAAGCCGCTGCGGTTGGGTGCAACTGGACATTTGCACCCATCGTGGACGTTGATTTGAATTGGCGCAACTGTATTATTCCAACCCGTTGCTTTGGCAATGACAGCGAAAAAGTGCTGGAAATGAGCCTAGCGTATCTGCGCGGCGCAACCGACGCAGGGGTTGCGTGCTGCATGAAGCATTTCCCTGGCGATGGCTGCGACGAGCGCGACCAGCACCTTGCCACGACGGTGAACGATTTAAGCTGTGCAGATTGGGATGCGCAATTTGGCAAAATATACCAAGGCATGATTGATGCAGGCGTGCCAAGTGTTATGATTGGGCACATCATGCAACCTGCATACAGCCGCGCGCTGCGCCCTGGCATTGCGGATGCCGACATTATGCCAGCCACCCTTGCGCCCGAATTATTGCAGGGTTTGCTGCGTGAAAAGCTTGGGTTTAACGGGTTGATTATTACCGATGCAACCCACATGCTAGGGCTGACCTCGAAAAAGCCACGGCGTGAGTTTATGCCAGATATGCTGATGGCAGGTTGTGACATGATTTTATATTATCGCGACCGTGACGAAGACCTTGGCTATCTACATGCTGCGCTCGACAATGGGCGTTTAACCAAGGAGCGCTTAGATGAGGCGGTGTATACCGTCCTTGCGTTCAAGGCGATGCTTGGTCTGCACAAAAAGCAAGCGAGTGGCAGCCTTATGCCAGAGGTTGCTGGCTTAGCGGTGGTTGGCTGTAAAGAACATAAGGCAAAGGCAAGCGAAATCATTGATCAGTCTGTTACCCTTGTAAAAAACAGCCGCGACCAGCTGCCCCTGCCCCCAAGCACACATAAGCGCGTGATGATTTACCCCGTGACCAGCGGTGGCATACTGGAAAAACTGCAACGCAAAAAGGGCATTGGCGAAAAACTGGCAGACGCACTGCGTGAGCAGGGGTATGAACCGACGGTGTACAAGCTAAAACCATGGCGTTATCTTAGCCCGCGTGGGCTGAACGGCAAAAAAGCGTTGAGCGATGTGAACATTGCCGATTATACCAGTAAGTATGATATGTCCATCGTGATTGCCGATGTGTCGTCGTTTTCCATCACAAATGGGCGCAACATTAAATGGACGATACCAATGGGGCCAGAAATCCCTTGGTATGCCAGCGAAATGCCGACCATTGGCATCTCGGTGGCACATCCGTTCCATCTGCTTGACCTGCCAATGGTGCCAATTTACATCAACACCTATAATAGTTCTGCAGAAGCACTGCGCCAGACGGTGCAGAAAATCAAAGGGGAAAGTACCTTTAAAGGGGTTAGCCCAGTCGATGCATTTTGTGGGCTGTGGGATACTCACTTATAAAGACAACACAAAATAGATAGGAGCGATATGTTATCATTTCAAAAGCAACATGATTTTGTGCTTTGTGTAGATTCTGACGGCTGTGTCATTGACGGCATGACGATAAAACATCTAGAATGTTTCGGCCCTGCGCTATTAGAAATATTCGATTTTATGGGCGATGCGCACGAAATTTTAGAACACTGGAATAAAATCAATCTGTATGCAAGCACCCGTGGCATCAACCGATTTAAGGGGCTGCTGCTGTTGTTGCAGCATGCGGTTGCAAAAGGGTGGTTGGTACTTGACCTTACCGCGTTGACGCAGTGGGCAGATACCGCAAGCGAGCTATCGAACCAAAGCTTGCAACAGCAAATTTTACTGTGCAAGCAGCAAGCCAATGGTTCGGAAGTTCCACAGCATGGGCAGGCATTGCAACTGGCCTTGGATTGGTCGCTTTGTGTGAATCAAAAGGTAAATGCCATGCCAGAGGAAAAAAAGCTGGTCTTCCCGGCGGCAAAGGATGCGTTGCATCAGGTCAAAGATGTGGTTGATGTGGTGGTGGTTTCGTCCGCCAATGCGGCTGCAGTGCAAGAGGAGTGGGCATATAATCAGATGCTAGATTTGCCAGATTTAGTGCTAACGCAGGAGCATGGCAGCAAAAAAGATTGCCTGTGCCAGCTGTTAGCACTTGGTTATACACCCAATCAGATTATCATGCTGGGCGATTCGCCAGGGGATATCATTGCCGCCAAAGAAAGCGGCGTGCTGTATTATCCCATTCCGCCATCGCAAGAAAACGAAGCGTGGCAAGTGTTTTGCGAAAGGTATTTCCCGATGTTTTTACAAGGGCACTATCAAGAAAAGCAAATGCAAGCGTGTGAAGCAAGTTATTATGATACGTTAGCAAAATGAAAGTTGTTCCATAAAATAACAAATAAAACCGTAGCGCAGTCTGTTGAGATTACGCTACGGTTTTGATTTTATAGAGTTGTTGTTTGAAAAGGATGGTTTTGTATCAGTTCACTTGCGCTATATACAGTGAAAACCCTTATGCGTAGCGTACCAGTCGTGCCATGTTAAAGACGCGTTGTTCATCGCCCTGTGGCGCATTGGGGTCTGGGGCAGGGTAATTGGCGCGGTCGCCTGTTTTGGGGTCGCTACGCTGTGCGCCAGTGCCATGCACGTCAAGCTGCTGCCCGTCCATCTCGCCCATAGAAAGACCAAATGTCATATAGCAGGCTGCGCCATAGCGGTCTTCGCTGGCACTTAAATCGTCATGGGTGGTGCCAGACCAATAAAAGCCGTAATCATCCACGCCAAAATAGTTGACAATCGGGGTGCAGTCAAATAGTGGGTCAATGCCAGCTTCGCCTGTTAAAACGGTTGCGGTTTCGTACTCGCCAAGGCTTTGTAGCTCTTTGATGTGGGGCAAGCGCCAGTCGCTGTAGCCTAAAAGCTGTGCGTCGTTCATTTCTTGTACCCATGCAAGGGCTTCTTCCCACGACAAGGTGCCGTCTTGCAAGGGGCCAGCCCCGTAATAGCCAGAATCATACTGTGTCCACATGAGGCAGGTTGCTTCGTCTGTGATGGTACCGTCACCGTTATCCGCAAAGAGGTTTTGCCCATAGTTCGTGTTGCCGCGCACAAAGTAGCAGTAAAAATCCTTGTCGATTTCGTACCCCTTGATGCGCCCGTCTGCAAAGTTATAGCCAAACACTGTGGTGTTGCCACCAAGGGTATCCGATGCGTAAATGGTGCTGCTTAAAATTTGCGAGTCGATAAAGCGTGCTTCGCCTGCCTCGTCACCATAGGTGAATTCAAAGTAATCGGTATCGAGATAAGGGGTAGAGGCGTCTGAGCTCATGCCAGTGTTGCCCGAAGCATCCACCAGAGAAAATAATTCTTTAATAGTAGGGATGCGCCAGTCGGTATAGCCAAGGTACGATGTCGTGTTGATTTCTTCCAGTAGCTCTACTGCCTCTGGCCATGTTTGTTTTTCACCGGGGTCTTGCTCCCACATTAGGCCTGTGACATTGTCGCTCACTGTGCCGTCGCCATTGTCGGTATAGCTGGGCAGATTGTGGGGGAACTGCGCGTCTTGCCCATAAAAGGCATCGCCCTTGGCGGGTGTGTCGATGATCGCATTGTTAGAGTAAAACAGCGTCTGGTTGGTGTCTACAATCGGGTAACCGCCAGCCACAGCGGTATAGCCTACCGCTTGTACAAGTTCGGCTTCTATCGCTTCGGCTTCTTCGATGGTCAGGGTACTGCCGCTTTGCATGGCTCCGCCCGCCGCGTCCATTGGGGGCAGGTCGCCCTCACCCATGTCTGGGGGTGGTAGTTCTTCTGTGGTGGAACTTTCGCTGATTGCGCTTTCACTTTCACTGCTACATGCGGCAAAGGTTGCAGCAGCAACAGCAGTGCCAGTTAAGGATAAAAACGAGCGTCTAGAAATTTTTCTCATTGGTTAGTTCCTCTCTTATTCTATGGTTATGGTAGTTGAAGTTCAATTTTGCAAAACAAAAGCCACATTACTTTTATTATCTATAGTATAGCAACGTGGTTTGGCGTTTGTTTGAATGGAGATGTAATAAACGATGAAAAAAGTGATTTTTATTTATGAACGCAGTGTGATGAAGTTGAGAGGTGTTGTTGGAGGAAGAGTGCGTTCAAGTTAAAATGTTCAATAAGTATAGTGATGTAACAGCTGTAGCAAGTGCTAACAACGATCGTGCTGCGTATAGTACATAGCTATTGGAATACTTTGCAGAACATCTAACGGCAGAGTTTGGAAAAGGCTTTGATGTGCGTAACTTGCGTTAGGGCTTCTTTTGTATGTCGTAAAGCATTGAATTGTTCGGCTTTTCGATGTCTTGTATAAAGATTCAGAAAATGGTAAAATAGATTTGTGCAGACAGCGTTTGCACAAATCTAAGGTAATATAGCGATATGTTGAAATGAAATGTGTGAATCGCCGATAGATAGTGAGGTGTAGCAAATGCTAGATACAACTAATATAGACCAAATGCGCACTTGCACAGAGCTGCAAATTTTTGACCGCAAAAGTGCGCGCATTGATGCGAAAGCACTTGCCATTACAATCATCGCCTTTGCTAATGCAGATGGCGGTGATATAGCCGTGGGACTTGAAGATGATGGCACAGTAACAGGTATTGATGGTGCGCAGCAGCATATCAATGAGCTATTACGTGCTCCCTTTGATTTTTGCGTGCCTTCGGTACAGGTGAAAAACACGTTTATAGAGTGTGTGGACTGCAAAGGAAATCCAAACCATGTCCTAGTGATGCAAGTTCAGCCAAGTAGCCAGCTGCACGCCAATCAAGCAGACGAAGCATATATGCGTGTGGGTGATAAGTCGAAAAAATTGACCTTTGAAGAACGCATGCAGCTGATGTATGATAAAGGTGAACGATTCTTTGAAGATAAGCCTGTCATTGATGCAACGCTAGATGATATCGATCTGGCGGTTGTTCAAACGTATGTTGAAAAAATAGGATATCGGAAGACAGAGCTAGAGTATTTGAAAGAAAACAAAGGATTTGTTAAAGAAAAAGATGGTGCGTTGCAAATCAGTACGGCGGCTATCTTGTTGTTTGGCAAGAACCCACAACGATATTTTCCACGTGCGAGAGTTCGATTTATTCGTTACGAGGGTGTCGAAGAACGCTTTGGAGCGCAAATGAACGTCATCAAGGATGTTATCTTTGAAGGCAAGATTTTAGATTTGATTACAGCCTCGGTTGATTATTTGCAAACCCAGATAAAAGAGAAAACATACCTAGGCGCAGATGCTCGATTTGTGACAGAAGAAGAATATCCTTCCTTTGTGCGGCAAGAAATGATTGTGAATGCAGTGACGCATCGTGCGTATAGTATTAGCGGCACTGATATTCAGATTAAAATGTTCGATAATCGTATTGTGGTAGAAAGTCCAGGACAGTTGCCAGGATTGGTGCGTAAAGAGAATATTCGATATACTCATTTTTCTCGTAATCCTAAGATTGCAGAGTTTTTGAAAGCGTATCAGTTCGTTAAGGAGTACGGTGAAGGCGTTGACCGTATGTGTAAAGAGCTGGAACAAGTCGGATTGAAAGCACCCGAATACTTCACAAAATCGTTTTTGCTGCAAGCGGTTGTCTATAATGCAGACAGCCAAAAGGTGGCGATAGAAGAGCAAAATTGGCCCGTTGACGGGTCAAATGGATTGCTTGCCGAGCAAAATTGGCCCGTTGAAGGGCTAAACGGATTGGTTGCCGAGCAAAGTTGGCCCGTTGAAGGGCCAAATCACACGGATGTTCCTAGAAAGTTGGATGCTGCAATGCTAACACAAGTATTGGAGGACAAAGCGGTTAATAAGCCAACGATGGACAATATCTTAAAGGTGCATCAGAATATAGAGACAAATGAAATTTTTTCTTTGGCAACTGTTGAGCAGGTGTTAAGGTGTTCCAATACGACAGCAAAACGCGTTATGGTATCGTTGCGTGAATGCGGTGTTGTAGCAGCGGTCAAGGTAAAAGGTGCAGGAAAAGGAAAATATCGTTTTGTGAATCAAAATGAAATTTGAGGTTTTTATTGAAAGTGCGTCTTTAAAACATGTCTGTTATTCTTTGATTATAGCGGTGCAATTCTTGACTTACTCTAGTGGTGCGTGCCATGCGTGGTGCACATATAGCTGACCTATCCTCTGCATTTATAGGCGCCAACAGGCCAATCTTGGCTCAATCTCCCCTCAACCCACCCCTCAATTTTGACCACATGTTATACCATATACAGATTTGTAACACCTGTAAATATGACCATTACACACCGTTACAAAGAAAAAAGCGTGTAGCGGATAGCACTACACACCGTTAAAAATACACATCACTACGTTAAAAAACGGATTTGGGAACAGGATGCCGCAGGTTCTACTTCTATCACTTCGACTAAAAGCCACTTAAAATCTTTCGATTTTAGGTGGCTTACTTTTGCATCTTGCCACTATCTGTGCTATGATAGAATGAATAGGAGGTGCCGCCATGCGTATTATTATTTCGCCTGCAAAAAAAATGAAGATAGACACCGATTCTTTTGATGTGACGCCGTTGCTGTTTGCTGAAAAAACGGCACGGATACAGCAGACCATGCAGGGCATGGATGACGTAGCGCTGCAAAAAGTTTGGCGGTGTAATGACGCGATTGCCGCCACCAACATCACGCGGTTGCGTACCATGGATTTAACGTGCAACCGTACCCCCGCCATTTTGGCCTATGATGGGCTGCAATATACGCGGATGGCACCCGATGTATTCACCGACCATGCCTTTGATTACCTGAGTGAACACCTGCGCATTTTATCGGGGTTCTATGGGATGCTGCGCCCCTTTGATGGGGTGGTGCCCTATCGCTTAGAGATGCAGGCAAAACTTGCGGTGGGCGATTGTAAAGACATCTATGCCTATTGGGGCGATACCATTGCGCAAACGCTTTGGGGTGAGACTGACCTTGTGCTGAACCTTGCCTCAAAAGAATATAGCAAGGTCGTCACCTCGTTTATGGCGGGCTATGCCACACCAAAACGTTGCGTCACCTGCTCGTTTTTAGAGCAAACCGCCGATAAACTTGCCGAAAAAGGCACCCTCTGCAAGATGGCACGGGGCGAGATGGTGCGGTTTTTGGCAGAGGAGCAAATCACCGACCTTGCGGGTGTTTGCCAATTCAATGTGCTTGGGTTTGCGTTTTCGCCCGAATACTCTGACGAGAATAGGCTAGTGTTTATTCGCAATGGAAATTGTTGTTACAGCTCTAAAAAATAATACTTGCTGTCAAATTTACGCGTGCCGTCAAAACTTTGGTAGCTGTCCATCCCTGCGCAGGCAAAACCCAACTTTTCAATGACCTTTTGTGAGGCAATATTTTCGATGGCATGGCAGCAATACAGTTTGCCTTGCTCAAGTTCTTCTTTTGCAAAGCGCAGCATCTCGCGCGATGCCTCGGTGGTCAGTCCCTTGCCCCATTCGGCTTTCATGATGTTATAGCCAAGCTCGTACATCTGGTGGCTGCCGCTCCAGACAAGCCCGCCTGCGCCAATCAGCTCGCCCGAAGATTTCAGCACAAAGCCCCAGTTATAGTTGCCGCTGTCGATGGCGGCTTCTTCTAGTTTTAGCCATTCGGTGGTGACGGAAAGGTTTGCGTGAAGGTTCCAACGCATGAACTTTGCAACCTCTGGGTCAGAGGTCCAGTTGTTGAAAATCGTCTTGGCATCCGCGCAGGTGATGGGGCGCAGGGTCAAGCGTTCGGTTTCTAGGATAGGGGTGGGCTTGGCGATGGTGGTGTTCGTGCTTTTTGCGAAAAACAGATTGTAGAAGGTGAAAATATCGTGTGCTTTAAAGCGGTTCGACAGAGGGGTGGTTGTTTAAATTGCGCCAGTCGCTATCATCTCGTCAAAACGTTTGCGCAGCTGTGCGGCGGGCTGAATTTGCCCCTCGCACCCTGCACAGCGGCAGCGTTTGCTGTTTATCGCAAGTTCTAGCTGCGGCTGGCTGTGGCTAGCGGTGTCGGTGCAGTAGTCGTATGCAACCGCATCGTTCCATGCCTGATTCAAAAAGGCGACAGGGCGGCGACCGTGGGTCTTGGTGCGCTCGGCTTTGCCTGCCTGCGCAAGGTAGGTTGCAATCTCATCTGGTGCAAAGCCAGCGAGCGTTAGTGAGGTTCGTAGCCCATCCAAAAAAGTTTCTTCCACCATCTGCCACCCGTGCTGCGTCACACCAAACACCACAAAAGTATAGCGCGTGTCGGCATGCACCGCTAGCAGACAGCCCTGCCCGTGCAGCAGAATACGGTGTAAATCCCAACAGTAAAACAGGGGGCAGTCCTCGCCGTAGGGCAGTGACTTTATGTGTAAATGTTTCATCAGCGGGATGGTAAACCCTAGTTGCATGGGTGGCTCCTTTTTTATGGATTTTTATGAGCGAACACGAGCGCACACGCGAAGTGTGCGGTGTGAAAGAACAGCTAATAGGGGTAGTATAACAGATTTTTACTACCACGACAACGGACGGTTGCTTTATGCAATGTGTTGCGCTTACAGTGTTTGACATTCGTAAACGGGTCGAAAGCCTGCGGCAGGGTTTGTTGTTTTAATTTTTTAAGTCAGTTCGATATTATTTTGTGTTTTCGTGCTGATTTATGTTATGATAGCAGGCAGAGAAATATAGAAAAAACACCGCGAAAGGCAGGGTAACCCAATATGAAGATGGAAGAATTACAGCACCGTCAAAGCAATACAGGCAAGGGCAGTGTGCATTACTGGGTGGCAAAGCACCCAGATGAAAATGCGACCTGCATTGTATTTACCCATGGCATGACGGCTGACCACAGCATGTTTGCACCACAAATTGAACATTTCACCCAAAACTATACCGTCATTGCGTGGGATATGCCGCTGCATGGGCAGTCGATGCCCTACCAAGGTTTTTCGTATCGGCAAACGGCGGCAGAGCTGCGCGCTATTTTAACGCAGGAAGGCATCCACCGCGTGGTCTTGGTCGGCATGTCGATGGGCGGGCACCCAAGCCAGATGTTTGCGCACCTGTATCCCGAACTGGTGGCGGGTTTGATTGCGCTTGATACCCTGCCCCTCGGGCCGCAATATTATACCAAGTTTTCCATGGCGGCAATTACCAAGCTGCCTACTTTATTAAAATGGTTGCCTGAAAAAGAAATTAAGAAAAACATGGTGAAATCCATTTGCCACACAGAAGAAACCCGTGCCATCACCCAGAAACTGCTTGCCCCGCTGACCAAAGCGGAAATTTTAAATCAACTATCGGCACTGTTCAAGGCGTTCTTGATGGAAAATTGCAAAGTGAATTTGACCTGTCCAGGGCTAATTTTACTGGGGGAATTTGACACCATCGCAGGGATACAAGGCACCTGTGCGATATGGGCAAAAAACACGGGCTATCCTTTGCAGATTATTAAGAATGCAGGACATTTTTCCAGTGGCGATAACGCACCACAGGTGAATGAAGCAATCGCGCGGTTTATTGAAGCGGATTGCGAAAGGTATTGTTTTTATAATGAGTAGAGGCGAGTGTGGAATTCATCAAAAATGCATAGGAAAACGCGTTGAATGAGCGCGTCAGCCTTAAAGTAACCGAACAGCTGCGCGGCATGGCACAGTGCGCATTGTCCGCTTGCTGTATGGTAGCATGATGGTGGCTTGCGTGCTGCTTGCAATCTGCGCTAATCTCTGCTACGTGCCCCCCATAGTTTCCAAAAGGGTACTATGCCACATTTAAGTGCTTGCTTTACAAAGTGCGCGTATCGTCTTATAATGGCAGTAAGGTTGCGGGCTGTTAAATCGTCGCGCGACAGGTTAAGTGAAGATAGAGAGGGTTCAAATGAAAAAATTATGGGGTAGTATTTTACTCGTTGGTATGATGGCATTGGGTTTGGCGGGCTGCTCTGGCAGTAGTGATACCGCGTCAACGGATGTGCTGCGCGTCGGGATGGATTTGTCCTTTGCGCCGTTTTCTTATTTAGATGACAATGGCGATATTGCAGGGCTTGAGCCGCAAATCGCGGAAGCGTTCGGCGAATATCTAGGGGTGGAAGTGGAAATTGTCAACACGGATTTTTCCATGCTGATCCCCGCGCTAGAAACAGGAGATGTGGATATCTTAATTGCGGATATGTCTAAAACGGATGAACGTGCTGAAAAAGCGGATTTTTCAGACCCATACCGTTACACCTATACCTTGGCACTCGTCAACAAAGAATATGCGCAGGAGCATGGCATTACTGATGAAATGGCAGAGGCGGATTTCTTTGCAATTGAGGGGATGAATTTTGTCGGGCTGACTGGCACCAAGGGGGTGTATTACCCCCAAAACTATGGCATTACGGTGACGGAAGTGCCCGAAATTGGTACTGCCCTGATGGAAATTAGTGGTGGCAGCAGTGATGTGCTGATTGCCTCTAACGAAGTGCATGGTTTCTATGCGGCAGACCCCAACAACACCATTGTATATAGTGGCATTGAATCGCAGGATGCCTCCTGCTTTGTGGTGGCGAAGGGCAATGATGAGCTGCTTGCCAAAGCAAACGAATTTATCGAAACCATGTATGCCGAGGGTGGGTTATATGACCAAATCGAAGCGGAATGGAACCCCATTGTTGCGGGATTTTTGCAAAATGATGCGCTGGGGCTAGATTACATTACCATGCCGCAGGACTAAGCTGCTGCAAAAGCAACTTTGTAAGAATATAAACGGCAAGCATACAAACAGGCAGTAACAAAATGCACGGATGACATTGCCGCCCAAAGGCGGCGCAAACAACAAGGAAGTACCATGAAAGAAAAACACGAACGGCTGCAATATGCACTGGTCATTGCGGGTTTTACCATCGCCATCGGGCTAGCGCTTGCCTTCACCACTGATAACCCACGCTATGATTTAATTTTAGCGAGCAAAGGCTTGCTGATTAAGGCTTTTTTCAGCACGATTTTTATCAGCCTGCTCTCCCTTGCCTGTGCGATGGTGCTTGGGTTCGTGCTGTGGGTGATGGTGCGTTCGCGCATTGTGATATTGCGCGCCATTGCAACGGTGTTTAGCGAAATTATCATGGGCACTCCGCAGCTGATTATGATTTTCTTGGTGGTTTATCCCTTTGGTAGTTTGATTAATTGCAAGGATAAACTGCTGCTTGGTGTGCTCTCCATGATTTTATACAATGCACCTTACATTGCCAATGCGTATGAGGCAACGGCATCTGTGGTGGGCAATGAGCAATATGTGGTGATGGATTTGTATCATTTTAAATGGTACCAGAAATACCGCTATGTGATTTTGCCGCAGATGATAAAGCCGTTTGTGCCCTCGCTTGTCAATCAGCTTTCTAGTGTGATTAAGGCATCGTCCCTGCTGAATATCATTGCAATTTCGGAGATTACCTATATCACCACCAGTGTGGCAACGCGAAGCTATGCCATCATTGAGGGGTATTATGTCATGTGGGTGATGTATTTAATGGTGACGATACCGCTATCGCTCCTCGCGAAATACATTGCAAGAAAGGTAGGCGGCTGATGAAACTTACCGTAGAACATCTGTATAAGCACTACCCCAAAAGCGAGGACGTGCTGCGCGATATCAACATTCACTTGGATGAGGTTTCTTGCCTTGGTATCATCGGTGCGTCTGGCTGTGGGAAATCGACCCTGTTGCGGCAGCTTGCCGGCATTGAAAACCCAGATGGTGGCAGCATTTGCATCAATGGCATTTCGCCGATTGCGCAAAAGAAGCTGTTTCAATCTAAAATTGGTGTGGTGTTTCAGCAGCATAATTTGTTCCCACATTTAAGTATCTATAAAAATATCACTTTGATTTTAGAAAAGATACAAAAGCAAAGTAAAGCGCAGGCAAAGCAAAGAGCGGATGCCGTGCTCAAGCAGTTGTTCATTGACCATGTGAAGGATAAAAAACCAAACGAAATCTCTGGTGGGCAGGCACAACGGGCATCAATTGCAAGGGCGCTTGCCACTGACCCACAGCTTATCTTTTTGGATGAACCCACTGCCGCGCTTGACCCGATTTTGACGGCTGAGGTGCTAAAGGCTGTGACGGAGCTGAAAAACAATGGCATTGAATTTATTTTTGTGACCCACGAAATCGCCTTTTTGAAAGAGTTTGCGGATTGCATTATCTTTATGCAAAATGGGCAGGTGTGCGAGTGCGGGGATATTTCCTGCTTGCAACAGCCAAAAACGGAGGAATTGAAAGCCTTTTTGGGCGGTTAAGCGGGGCAGGGTTTTGCGCGCAGCGTAGAGGAAGCAAAAGCGTTTTGCAGCAGCATCGGGGAGAAAGCCATTCTGCATAGCCATAACATCATAACAGCCTCGGTTTTCTCCGCTTGTGGGGGAAAACCGAGGCTGTTTGTTTTAAGCAAGTGGCAAGGTCACCGCATTTTCTGTATCATACGCTAAACCTGGGAAGGTGTAGTATTTCCATGTGGCAATGCTTGCTACTTCTTCCGGTGTTGCCGCATAGTAATCAATGCGTTCTGTCAACACGCCCGTGGCGGCATCCACTGTGCGCGAAATAAGTGCTTTGCGCGCATCTGCTGTGAGGGAAACAAGCGCATCATCCTCTGCGAAGAGCAACAAATCACCACCGACGCTATTGTAGCCATAGGGCACGAGCTGATAGCTGACGATGCTGCCCTCTTGGGTAAAGTTCTGCACCGTAAAGCCACCGATGGGAGAGGTTGCAAGTTTCATGCCGTCTTTCAGCTCTGCAGTGCTCACAGTGACTTTTTCAAACCCTTCGCCATAGCTTACAGGGGTAATCGTGATGCTAGTCGCCCCTTCGTCCAGTGCTGAAAGCAGATAGGAATAGTTGTATGCGCCGTCTGTCATAGAATCGCTATAATTTTGCGTGGGGTAAATCTCTTTGCCAGTGCTATCTGTCAAGGCAAAGCCACCTAAGTCGTAATAATAATTTGCATCATCCGCAGGGCTGCGCAAGGTGGCAGAGCCGCCAAGCGCACCAAAGGTAAGCTGTTCTAGCTGTAAGGTGCGGTCGCCGAATACAATTTCTTGTGCTGCTATGGTTTTGCCGCCAGAAAGGGCGCTTTCGTCAATCGATAGGGTGTAATCAAATGCACTATCGTCTGTTACACCTAGTTGTTCGGGGAATTCTAAGCGGAATTGCAGGGTGATATCGCCCTCGAATGCACTAGGCAGTGCAAGGGCATTCCAAATGGTCAGGCTAGTTTCGTCTGTGCGGTAGACATTGGTGGCATTTGGGATATAAATCTCGCTGCTGTGACCAGTTGCATCGGTGACGGTGCAACTAAGGTTAGGTGCTGCCCACTGGATGCCGAGCCAATCGGGATAGTAATTATCCGCATCGCCAAAGGCATTGGCAACCCAATCCTTTTGTAATTCTTCGCTTTGGATGGTGTAAAAGAGGTTCAACTGGCTGCCATCCATCGAAAGGGTGTCATAGGTAAGTGTCACACCATCTTGGGAGATGGTTTCACCAAGGGTTGCGTTATAGCTTTCGAGTGTGCTTTGTGTTGCAGCGTGGTCACCTAGTGGTGCGGTAACACCGCCATCGGCGATGGAATTGCTGTCTTTGGCGAAGAATGGGATTTCGCCCTCGCTCATGCTGGTGAGCAAACCAAAGCCGCAAAGCATTGCCATTGCTGCTACAACTGCGGCAATAAAAAAGGTGCGCCGTGGGAGGTGCTTTGCATGGGCGGCAATTTGTTGGTGCTGTGCGCCACCTTCTACAACACGTAGCGTAGCGGTTGCAGAAGAATGATTTTCTAGGGTGGTGCCACTTGCCGCCATTTTTTGTTTTGCCATTGCGATAATCCGCGCGGTTTCGGCGGCGGTAAAGGGCTCCTGCGCGGCTTGGGTGTATAATTCTTGTTCAAATGCTTTTTTCATGTTGCACACTCCGTTTTTTTATTTGGGAAGTTTGGGCTTGCTGTCTTTGCCTGCGCAGGTTTTGTGCCGCGCGTTTTGGCGCTTTGGGCAAAATCTTCTGCATCTAACCCTTGTTCTAATGCTTGTTTTAATAGCTTGCGCCCACGGAACAGCCTTGTGTTCACCGTCTGTACCTCTAGCCCAAGGGCGGCAGCAATCTCTTTTGAGGATTGCATCAGCCAATATTTTCGCTGAAAAATACTGCGGTCTGGTTGTGACATCGCGGCAACCAGAGCTTGCAGCTTTTCTTCTTTGGGGGTTTCTTGCAAGTAAGATGCCTCGGCGATAGCGTGATGTGTCTGCTCGGCGGTTTCGTGTAATGTTTCGCCTCGCTTTGCCTTTTTGCGCAGGGCGCTAATGCCAAGGTTGCGGGTGCTCACAATCACCCACGGGCGAAGCGGTGTTTGCTTTGCCTGCAAGTTTGCCGCGTGTTTCCAAAGGATAATTAACAAATCGGCAGCGCATTCCTCTACGTCTTGCGGTGCGGTGGGCATCATCCGCCGTAATATCCCTTTGACTAGGGCGCCATATTGTGCCAAAAATTGCGCGAAGCCAGCGTCAGGGTCCCGCTGCAATAATTGCAATAGTTCTTTCTCTTCCATGATAATTGCATTGCCTTTCTGGGTTATTTGGTTGGTGCGTTTTGCTTGTGTTGTTTCGGTTGCGAGCACTTTGTTTGGCGCGCTTTGTTTGTAAGCCTTACACTGGTAGAACGCAGGGAATATAAAAAATATTACACAAAAAACAAAAAAGACAGAATTTCTTCTGTCTTGGGGTGAGAAATTTTTTGTTGGTTGAAGAAGAAAAGGTTCTGCGACATCACCAATGCCAACCAAGTGCACAATCAAACTGATAGGACAGTGCGTTTTTCTCGCCCTGCGTCAGTGCTTCAAGTGCATCAATTTCAGCGTAAATAACCGATAAAAGGTCGCTCTTTTGCTCACGGTATTCCAAGGTGTTTTTACTATCATCACTTGACTCTTCCATGGTCAGTGGGGTGAAGTTTTCCGCGGCGGCAATGAGTAATACCAGAATGACAAGGGCAATCGCCCGGCGGAATATGATGCGGCGATTCTGCATGGGAAACCTCCTGTTGATTGGTGGTAGAATTTAAGAATTATGTTTTTTTCGTAGGAAGTGTATCATCAAAGCAGTCAGCAGCATGACGGCATAGCTGATGCCCAAATACATGGCGCAATAAAATAGCATGTCGGTTGTTTGCAGGGCAAATCCACTCACCACTGTCCAGAGTGATACGCAGGCAAAAGGTACCACCCACGCGGCACGGGATTGGGTTTGGGTGCCGCAAAATAAACCAATGCCAGCAAAGCAAATTGGAAATGCAAAAAGCAAGCAGATAACCAAAAAGCTAAAGCTATTGATTGGGTCAACAACCAATTGTGCAATCGGGATAACGAGGGAGAGCACCACGTTTGCCGCCAAGGGATAAAGTAATTTTTTCATGAGAAACCTCCTTGTAACCATCTGTGTTTGGGGAAATAAAGATTTGAAAGGGGGGGCTTTGGTTGTAACGAAAGCCAATGAGAGAAAAAGCTACCGCCACTTTATGTATCACAAGTGTATCACAGATTGTTGCGTTTGAATATACACTTTAAGATAAAAAAGCACCAGAACCCATCTGTTTCTGGTGCGAGGTGGATTACATGCGCAGATAGATTACGTCAATAGCACAAGGTTTTCTGCAATCTGCCGGATGGCTTCGCGTTCAGAATCGTCCGTTTCGGGCGCATAGCCTAGTTGCAGCTTATAATGCCCATTCACCGTTTGCGCGTCAATGAAATAATATTCAATCGTGCGGGGACCGTCGCTTTCGGTGTAATACCATGCGTCATAGCATGCAACCGTTGTCTGCGTTAGTTCAGATACTTCGATAACGGTGACTTTGGCTTGTTCAGAAGTTTGTTCATGGCACCAGTTTGCTTCATCCTCAGCATTTTTTCGCTCATACGTGTTATAACTCTGGTCGTCGCTGTTGGGGATATATAACGCGGCTTGTAAATTAAAATAGGAACTCGATTCATTTGCATCGGGGCGAATGGTTAAATTGGGCAGGTTGTTTTGGTCAATCACCCATGTTGCGGGGTAGGTAACGGTATAGGAAACATCTGGCTCTAAAGAGGTGAAAAGAACCATGCCATCTTGCGTAGAAGAAAATTGACCGCTTGGTACCGAAGATGCACTTGGCGTAGCGGTTTGCACTGGCGTGGCTTCGGGCGTTGTTGTATCGCTAGGGGCTACTACGCTTTCGCTTGAAGTGCCTGTCAGGGCATCGCTTTGTGGTAATAGGGCATCTGCTTCGTCAATGCCTTGTGTTAAAAACAGCCCACTCACCACACAAATAGCTGCCACACAGCAAACCGAAACAAGCACCTTGTGCTTTTGAAATGTTTTCCCTCGTTTCATCATTGATATTCTCCGTTTCACATTTTTGCTACCGTCTGCCATGCAAAGCAGCTTTGGCATAAAAGCGACCTTGTGGGAGCGCCCTAGCACCTCTACCAAGGATTTTGCATATTGCCGATGTGCTGCACCCTCTAGTTTAGAGAGGACATAGCTATCATTCAACAGTTCCATATCCTCACGAATATACTTGAACAGCACCCAAATGGCAGGGTTAAACCAATGAATGCTTTGCACCGTAAGCAACAGATAATTGACAAGCATATCCTTGCGTTTGTAGTGGCTTAATTCGTGTAGCAAAACATAATATAGGCTTTGGTTGTTCATCTGCTGCGCATAAGCAGGCAATAAAATTTTAGGTTTTATCAGCGAAATAAGGGCAGGAGATGCAATATAATCTTGCAGCACAACATTCACATTGCCGCGAATGCCGAGTTGCTGCTTGCATTTTGTCAGTAGACCCTCAAATTGATCCGTTCTTATGGTGTGCTTTTCGATTTGGTGTAAAAAATAGAGCTTATGCGCAATGAAAAAGATGGCGATAGCACAAGCACCGAAAAACCAACCCAAGGGGAGAAGAACATCAAAAATTAGCGATTTCCAAAACAGGGTATCTTCCTGTGTTTGAATTTCGTGCAACAGTGCAGCATCTGCATTAGGCTCTTGATGATAAACGAATTCTTGATATGAAATTTCATCGTAGGCTGCGCGGAACGAAACGTCTTGCACCGTGCTGATGGGTGCGGTCACAGCGATGTTGCTTTGCGGGCGAAAGGGGACGAGCAATGCGGCAATGACCACCACCCACATCAGATATTTCCAGATAGGCGGGATTTTTCGGTCAAAGCACTTGCGGATGCATAGGATGATGCCGCCCACCAAAGAGCCTGTGATAGAAACAAACAAAAGTTTGTAAAAAATGGGTGCAATCAAAAAGCTGAATTGATTGAGTTCATTTAGAATAGTCGCTATCATTCGTCCTCCTCAATCATATCCAAAAGGCGTTGTAGGTCATCCTTGGTGATGTTTTCTTCCTGTACAAAATTGAGCAGCATTTTCTCTTTTGAGCCATCAAATACCTTGTGCAAAAAGCCTTTTCGCTCGACTTTGGTGTATTCTTCACGTGTAACAAGCGCGGAATAGCGATAGGTGCGCGCATTGATTTCGGTAGAAGATATTGCCCCTTTGGCAACTAGCCGTTGCAGCAGGGTTTTAAAGGTGTTCTTGTTGCCGTTGAGATGTGCAAAGATTTCGGGCGAGGTTAAGTTGTCGTGTTCCCAAATGACTTTCATGATAGGAAGCTCTGCATCTGCAATATTAATTTCGTGTTTCATGTCAAGTTCCTTTCGATTACTATTGTGGTCTATACACAGATTACAACAGTAATCGCTAAAAGTCAAGCAAAACTTTTGCAAGTGGTAAAAGTAGGGGCGGGGAATTGTGGCTTGCAAGAAATATCTTTATAAAAGTAAGGAGTGGCACGTGCGTAACACGAGAGCCACTCCTTGTTTTATTCAAATCAATTATTTGCGCCGTGTAGAATAAATGCCATATGTGAACAAACTAAACCAGCCAATAAACAAGGCAAGTTCAAGTGGGTCGGGTTTTAATAGGGCTAAAAAAGCAGTGGGGCCGCCAGTACGAAAAATGACCGCATAAATAGAAGAAGCCAAAGAAACATAAGTAATACGCTTAAAAAGCAAACGAACAAGAGAAACGAACAATAGCACAACCAGTCCGAGAATAGAAAGCACTCGAACAATCATGCGTTGCCTTGCAAGATTTTTTGCCAGTTGTTCGTTCACACGCGCCAGCTGTTGCGACAAAATTGTGGCGATGTCACCTTGCACTGGTAAGTAAATATCTTCGCCTAGCAGCTACGAAACTGGTGTTTCAAAAAGCTGCCCAATGGCAAGCAGGGTGTCTGCATCTGGGACAGACAAGCCCTTTTCCCACTTAGAAACTGTTTGGCGCACTACGTGTAGGTGGGTGGCGAGTTCTTCTTGGGTCATGCCGTGCTGTGTGCGCAGTTTTTTCAGTGTTTTATGTAACATAGCCATTGTAATACGCTCCGTTCTTTTTGAGATGAGTTTTTGCGTGAATGATAAAAATTTTAAGGGAAAGCATTGCTACACTTGCTGTATTTTTAGTTTAATAAGAGCACGGCACAATAGCAAGCAACTAAAATTAACATGGGCGTTTTACAACATAGTTTATACTTGTTACAAAACTTTAGATTGTTGCCAACTATTCCGCCGCCCGGCAAGGCAGTGCAAAGGTCAGCCTATCTTCGGCTCCGGCATCGTCCGTTAGGTCGATGATAAACTGTAACACAACCTTTTCTTCGCCGTGATAATCGAGTGCGGGGATTTCTAGGGTTACAGTACCATCTGTTGCCGTGGTGTTATCTAGCGTGATGACTTCTAGCACCGTGCCGTTCGGGCTGTGCACTGCGCAGGAAACAGTTGCGATTTCTTTGCCGTTGCTTTCGGCGGAGCTGTCCACCGTTAATTGCAGATTGCTGCTTTCTGGCAGATAATATGCCATTTCTAGCATTAGCATATATCCATCGTAGTAATAAAAATCATGATAGGAGGAATCAATCGAATTGGGGGCATCGCCAACATATAAGCCGTTCCAGTACACTTCGCAGAGCAGCAGGCGGGTGTTATAGGCATCGGTTGCTACCGCGTCTTGTGGGGTGCGCACCGAAAGGCTGTAACTGATTTGGTTGCCAAGCCCATCGCTTCTGGTACTGCCTGCTTGTGACATATATAAGCTACCACCGTATTGTTCGGCGGGCTGCGTGCCGTAATCCTCTGCCACCTTTAGGTAATAGGTGGGCAGCGCGGTAAAGGGGGCAGTCATGCCAATTTCTGCCATTGCTTCTTCGTTTGCCAGTGCATAGGCATCGCGCCATGCTTGGTTGCTTTCGGCGGCGACCGCGTTGATGTAGGTGAGCTGTGCGCGCAGATAGTCACTCGCGCTACCAAGTGGCGAAATATCGGCATCCTCTGGGAAGATATTCTCGTTGATGAGGTTTGGCACAAGGCTAACGGGGTTTTGTGGGGTGCCAATGCTATACCCGCCGGTTACCTCGGTGCCATCTTCGCTCGGCCCAGTGGTATCGATTAGTGTGTTGACCAAAACATAGGAATTGTCAATGTAATGCGTCAGCGTTTCATAAAAGGCGACAATCTCTTCAATATCATTCTCTGCGCTGTTCGCGACCCCAAAGTGTTCTTCTTGCAGCGCACAGGCATAAATGGTGCATTCGCCGTAATCTTGCAAGGTTTTGGCGCCTGTTTCGGCTAGATAAAATAGCTCAAAATAATAGCTGCCCGTGTTATAATCGGGGTTCCAACTTTGGTGATAATAGAGCAGATAATCGCCTGCTGTATCGTGATACAGGTAATAGGCGCGATATTGCTCGGTGTCAATGGTGCTATCTAGCGGGCTGCGCCAAAGGGTCACCTCGGTGGGTAGGGCGGTTTCGCCTGCCTCTTGTACATAAAGATATTGCTCACCACTTTGCTTGAGTGCGGCGGTATCTAGCAAAATACTTTCGTCCTGCCCGTCATGGTTTAAATCTGCTTGCCAAATAAAGTAATCATCGCGGGTGGTGGCAAGGCTTAGCATACCGGCTGTGTCGGTTTCACTGCTCGCATTTTCTGTGCCAGAGGCGGTATTATTTTCCTCGTTTGTTTGGCTCGCATCGCTTACCGCGCTGCTTGCTGTGGCAGTTGATGCGCTCTGTGGTAGGGTGACAATCGGGTTATCACCCCCCAGGCAGAACACTGCCACGCAGGCAAGCGCTAAACCAATTGCGCCAAGGGCAAGTGCTTTGGGTTGTTTGAATTTCGCCAAAAAGCGGATGCGCCCCGCCACTTCGTTTTCGCTTTCACTCACCCCGCTGCAAATGCTGTGCAGGGTTTTGGTGTGGGCGATGTGGAGTACATTTTTTATCAGGGTGAGGTGCTGTTTCAAAGGATGTTTCATCTGCGCCGCCTTTCTTTTGGTTTGGTTTTTTGCTTTTTTAGTTTATTCATGCGGGGGGTGGGGTGCGGTGTAGCCAAGGTCTAGCTCATTGCAGCCCCCATCAGAGGAACTTATGACACTGCGTCAATTACTAGGGTGTTTGTGATATACATCATCCGCGTGCCATAGCCTTCCACCGCTTCGTTAAAACATTCCATCAACGCATAATAGTAATTACCCGCGCCATCATTGCCCAGTAATCGCAGATGGCTGGTTTGCCCGTTTTCGTAAAAAAATCTGGATGTTCTGTTCAGTAGAGTGGTTTCTGCCCCGGCTTCCCCCCAACAGCTTTGGGCAACTACTGCCATATCAGCTTCGGTGGTGCATAAAATTTCAAAGAATATCTGTTCGTTGTTTATTGCCTGCCAGTGGTTTTCGCTTGTCATTTCCCATTCATCATTCGGGATGGCGATGGAATATCCGTCCATCTGGTAGCGCACCGCCGTGACTTCTTCAGGGTAACCCTCTAGTACCATCTCAATGGTGGTTGCGTTTTGTTCGGCATATATCTCGGCATAATTGGCGGTGCGTTTTTCGTTGAGTGCTTCTAACTGTGCGCGTAAAATCTCGATGGCGCTGCC
>JAWXUQ010000109.1:0-5981 GCA_044426225.1 Faecalibacterium sp.
TATATCCGCGGGCTGTTGCATAAAAAGAAATTTGATAAAGCAGGGTTAATCTATGGCATTGGGCATGCGATTTATTCGGTCAGTGACCCACGCGCGCGTTTGCTAGAGCAATATGTCGAAACCCTGAGCAAAGCAAAAGGGCGCGAAGCAGAATATCACCTATACAGCCGTGTGCGCCGCCTTGCCCCTGAAATCATCGCGCAAGAACGTAAGATGTACAAAGGTGTCTCGGCAAACATCGACTTTTTCTCTGGATTTATGTACAGCATGCTAGACATCCCCACCGAGCTATACACCCCACTCTTTGCAATTGCGCGTATCTCTGGTTGGAGTGCGCACCGCCTAGAAGAACTGATTAACATGAGCAAAATCATCCGCCCCGCCTATAAGGCAGTGCAGCCTCGCCGTGACTTTGTGCCCATTCAAGAGCGATAAACAAACCGAACAAAATCAGCCCCAACCCTTACAAAATTTGTAAGGTTGGGGCTGATTTTTTGTTTTTATTTCCTATAAAACTACGCGCCGCTCAAAACAGCTTACATTGCTATATGACAATAAAATATCGCAACACTTATTTACCTTCTTTGTGTGGCTCGATGACATCGGTCATCATGTCACGCAGCGATTTCTGGAAATGCCACATGTCATTACCAACAATCAACATGTTATAACCACTTTCCACTGCACCTTTGATATTATCTGGCGTTGGTGGGATTGCAGGCCCTAAAATGCCGATGCCACCCTTTGCTTTTGCCTTAGAAACAAGCACCTTGAATGCTTCTTTGACTTCTTCGCCCATGGAATAACCGATGGGAAGCCCTAGCGAGTTTGCATAGTCAACAGGTCCGAAGTTGACAGCATCCACACCTTCTACGGCAAGGATTTCGTCAATGTTTTCGGTGAACTCAAAATCTTCATCCATAGGGATTACCATGGTATCTTCGTTTTGCTGTTTGATGTAAGCGTTCCAATCAAAGTTTTTGTAACCAAATGCGCCAGCGCGCACAACAGATTCACCGCCACGGCGACCAAGTGGATAGAACTTCGCTGCTTCTACGCAACCTTTGACCATCTCTGCGCTCTTGCAGTGAGGGATTACGACGCCATCAACACCCCATTCTAACACTTTGCGGATGACGACTTCGTTTTCGTCTGCAACACGCACCAAAATCGCAATATCGTGCAGCTTTGCCGCCATAATCTGTTTTTCAAAGCTATCATCTAGCATATAGTTGGTATGCTCTAAATCCAGGTAGATAAAGTCTAGCCCCGAAAGACCGATGCTCTCGATCACAGGGATATTGCCCGTGAAGCATGCCATACCATAAACCACTTCGCCAGCTTTTACTCTTTGTTTAAAGGTCATAATCAATTACCTCCTATTAGTAACTAAGAACAGTGGGCAACCATGTGGTTAACCCCGGAATCATGGTGATGAGCAACAACACGAGCACGTTACAAGCAACGTAAGGTGCTGCGCCCTTAAAGATATCGATAATCGGCATTTTGCTGACGCGATGGCAAGCATTGAGGCACATACCAACAGGTGGGGTAACAAGACCAATGGCAAGACCAGTGATCATCATTGCACCAAACTGCAAGGAAGTAACACCAATTTGCTCCATAACAGGCAACAAAATAGGGGTAAGCAAGGTGATGGCAGGCACAACGTCAATGAAGGTGCCGAACACTAGGATAATCACGATGAACATCAGACCAATCACGAATGCAGGCACATCCATGCCAAGGAACACACCTTGAATGAGAGCAGGGATGTTGTACATGGTCAAAATCCAGGTGAAAATCGAGGTAATTGCCACGATAAGCATGATAGAAGCAGAGGAAACAAAGGACGTTTTTAAAGTTTCCCAAACCTGTTTCCAAGTAAGTTCGTGGTAAATTAAGAAGCCAACTAACAAGGCATAAACCGCAGCAACCGCAGCCGATTCGGTCGCCGTCGCGATACCGAGTGAAACAGCAAGCACGATGATAACAGGCATAATCAATGCGGGGAAGCCATAAAGGGCATCCTTGGCAAAACCTTTCCAATCGAACTTAGTGCGTGCGGGGTGCCAACCTTTTTTCCACGAAATGATATACACCAAAACAACCTGTGTAACACCAATCAAAATGCCAGGTACAAGACCCGCGATAAAGAGCGAACTGATAGAAGCGCCCGAAATCATGGCATAAACAATCATGGGGATAGAGGGTGGAATAATCATACCAACGGTAGATGAGGCAACGGTAATACCCGCAGCAGCCTCGCGTGGATATCCGTTCTTTTCCATCGCAGGGATTAAGATAGACCCAAGTGCCGAGGTATCTGCAACAGAAGAGCCAGAGATACCGCCGAAAATCATGGAAGATACCACGTTAACCTCACCCAGACCGCCACGGAAAGGACGCACAAGGTGCATGCAGAACTGAATGATACGGTCGGTGATACCACCGTGGTTCATTAGACCACCTGCAATCATGAACAGAGGCAGAGCAATCAGCAACTCAGAGTAAGTACCACTCCAGAGTTTTTGCGGTAAAATCATAAGATAACTTGGCGCAGCAATTGCCAAGAAGGTAATGCTAGACGCACCAATTGCAAAGGCCAGAGGCACTGCCATGGCGGCAAATACAACGAGCAAACCTAATAGAATAAATACAACCATTTAGTTTCCCTCCCCTTCTGTTACAGCTTCTGGATCGTAAACTGGTGTCGCAAACGACTCAACCGGGCGCATGATGAATTCTACAATTTTATCAATGGTGACCAAAATCGAAACAACAGCAGCAAAGGGCATCATCGCATACACGAAAATCATGGGCAAATGCTGACCACTTGGTAGGATAATACCAGGACTTTGCTGTGAGCCAGCAACCGAAACATACACCGAGAGCGCGTATGCAAGGAACAATAGCACAACGAGCACGATGGAATAGTTGATGATAGCAAATTTCTTTTTCTTGGCAGGATTGAAGGTTGCATAAAGCATATCAATAGCAACGTGTTCTTCTTTCCAGATGCAAGCAGCCAAGCCCCAGAAGGTGCTCCATGCAAACAGGATAACATTGCATTCTGACAGCCACAGCCAGCTAAGCGAGAAAAGATAGCGCATAACAACCGCAAAGGTAACCGAGCAAGCAAGTATTGCGAGCATAACAGCGCCAACGTTGCTGTAAATATTCATGATTTTATCGCGTTTTGCCTTGTAGGCAGGGTAGCCAGGCTCTAATTTTTTAAAAAAGGCGTTTATTTTGTCCAAAATATTCTCCTATCCGAAAGGTGCTAATGCACAGCCCACATTCTAAAAAAAGTTGCACAAATTTCAGCAGTCGAAAACCCATCCTAAGGCACCAAAAGGCGTTAGTGTTCTCGAAACAAGTCTGATTTTTATGCAACTCTTTGTTTGTAAAGCAATCCGAAGATCGCACCCTTACGTTTCTTAATCAGTGATGTAAGTATTTAAATGAGATTATACACGGCAAGCAGCTACGATAGCAACCATCTGGTCGATTTCGTCTTGGCTTGCAAGACCATTTTCAACAACTAGGTCATATACAGGTGCGCAAGCTGCGGTCCATTCGTCGATTTCTGCATCGGTTGGAACATAAACTTCACAGCCATAATCAACAGCGATTTGTTTGTACTCTGCATCAAGCTCATCGCATAGTTCATCGTTTAAGATGCCCATGTCGGTAGCGCATTCTTTTAGGATATCTTGTAGCTCAGTGCCAAGGGATTCCCACCAATCTTTGTTGATGCCAAGTGCATCTGGATGGAACTGATAGCGCACTTCAGAGAAGTATTTCTGCTGTTCGTAGAATTTCATAGTAGCAACGTTAGACCATGGGTTTTCTTGACCATCGCAAACGCCAGTAGCAAGTGCTTGGTATAATTCGTTGTAATCAACAGAGGTAACGTTTGCGCCTAAGGTTTCTAGTGTCCATACGATGGTATCGATGCTAGGTGCGCGCATTTTTAAGCCAGCGATGTCAGCAGGAACTGCAACAGGGCGAACGTTGTTCGAGAAGTTACGGAAACCACCAGCATTGCAGGTGTTGATGATGATATGACCAGAAACGTCAGCAGAATCCTGTGCGATTTCTAGTGCGATATCAGAGGAAAGCACCGCAGAAATTTCGTCACCATTATTTGCTAGGAATGGTAGTGAGAATGCATACAGACGAGAGGTGTAATCCATCTGACCGCCGCGCATTGCCTGCACCTGACCGCCCAAAAGCTGTTCTAGGATTTCTTTTTCGCTGCCCAATACGCCATCGCCTTTTACATCAACAGTAACGCGACCATCGGTTTTTTCTGCAACATCTTCAGCAAACTGTGCCAAAGAGGTGGTACGAGGGTGACCATCGCTCATAACATGACCAATAATCATGGTAAAGGTTTCGCTGCTACCAGAGCAAGCGGTTAGGCTGCCAGCACTTGCAGCAACTGCAGTAGCAGCACTTAGTTTCATAAACTGTTTGCGCGTTAATTTCATCGTGTTCTCCTCCGTCAATTCGTGTTGGCCTATTTATTTAGGACTTCGTAAAAATTATTATATTCTAGCAAAATCGCTTTTTCCATGCACTTTTTTTACGATATATGGCTTTTTTTGACATTTGAGAGGAAGAGCTAGAAAAAACACACAAAAAAATAGAATTTACCCACTCTTCAGGCAAGGTCATCATGCTATTTTATACAAAAATCACTTACAAAACAGCAGTAATTCTGCGTTATTTTCTTCAAAACAGCATGAAAGTCAAAGTTGAAAAAGAAAAACCCCCAGTAAACACATCTTTAACACATTTAACCTTTTTCCTGCTGCTTGTGTTATTTTTTGTGTGTGTTTTGTGACTTGTATCAGGAAAGGATTGACCGCATATCGTATCATCAGTACAATATAAATAGGAAAGAAAAAGGAGGGACAACGCGATGAATCGTGTTTTAATGATTGGCAAGCATGTTAGCCGTTACAGTACTGCACTGCACACCCATCAAAATCACAAGTTGATTTATTGCAACGCAGGCGGGGGGCAAATACGCTTTGAAGATGGCGCTCATTTCTATGCACAAGGAGATTTAGTCATCATCGAACCCCACACCCTCCATATCAATATCCCCGATGATGATTTTATCGGTACCTACCTAACCCTAGACCAAGTGCCATTTAAGTTTGAACAAGTGTTGCTTGTGCACGATACCGATAGCCACGCGATTGCCCAGTGCATGTACCAACTGCACGAATTTCATCAATTGGATTTTTTTAACAAGGACAGCGTTGTGCATTCCTATGCAACGTTACTTTGCAATTTAATCGCCGCGCTTGCCTCTCGCAAAAAGATTTCACCTGTCATTGAGCTGCTAAAAGATGCGATGATGAAGCAGTTTCCTGACCCTGCTTTTGATATCAACGCATTGTTTGAAGCACAGACTGACTATAACACAAATTATTTAAAAAAGAGATTTCGGAAAGAAGTCGGCACCAGTCCACAGCAATTTTTGATTAGCATTCGTCTTTCTCACGCAACCAAGCTGCTTGCACAAAGCACCCCAGACGATAAACTGAGTATTTCACAGATTGCGTATGCTTGTGGATATGATGACCCTCTTTATTTTTCGCGCGCATTTAAGTCGCATTATGGCTCCTCGCCAAAGGCATTTTATCTAGAGATGCATTGTTAACACGGATAGTGAAATAAAAAAAAGACACCATCCTAAGATGGTGTTACTGATTTGCGTGAGTTCAGACAGCTAGTTCCCGTCGCGGGAGACTCTGATCGCGCACTTGCAAATGCCTGATTTCGGCATTCGCAGCCCACTGCGGTGGGCACGTGCTGTTCGAGTCCCAGATCGCAAGCCAAAAAAGGCGCTGTTGCAGATAGAAATATCTGTAGCAGCGTTTTTTCGCGTCCGAAGGGCAAGAAAATGTTGAAAACATTCCATTCACCGTCCCTTTTGACGTTTTTGTGGAAAACTTCACGCA
>JAWXUQ010000110.1:0-5800 GCA_044426225.1 Faecalibacterium sp.
TTTTTGCCTCACCAACACTAATCGGTCGCTTGCCTTATTGATAAAGTCGGGCGGGCGCTGCCCTCCCGAACCCTCCCGGGTTGCGTGGGTCGCAATATAAAATGCTAAATATGAAATTGTTTAGCGCGCGACGCATGATAAAAGTGACAAAAAAGGAGCGTCAACTGTCAGTCATCAACTATCTAATTATCACAGCACAGTTCTAACAGAAACAACGCAGGTCTACTTGTAGCAATACAAGTCTGATAGAAACAGCGCGCGTGTGTGCGCATAGCCGAGAGGCAGAACCACGGGGTTTCTTAAGGGCGCGGAGCCCTTAAGTCGGGATCAAACGCATCGAAACGTTTGCGCTTTTCCGTCGCTTTTGGCGTCAAAAGCGACAACCCGCCGCCTTGGGAAAAGGCAAAACCGTTCGGCAGTCGAACACCAAAAAGTAAAGTAAGACCCGCAACTTAGCAAAAAGAATATCATTCACGAAAGCAAAAAACAAAAAGAAAAGTTGACAAAAAAGGAACGTCCCCAATTGTCCGGAAAAGGCAAAAACCACTGCGGCACGCAGAACCGATAAAAAGGCAAATCCCGCAGTGCGTTTGAAAAAACGCAAAACTGCGCGGCAGTCGCTGCCAAAAAGAAAGACAAATCCAGAAGTACCTTTGAAAAAATCACTGCGTATTGGTACGCAAAACCATAAAAGCCTAGCAATCATCCAAGCAACCTTGGAAAAAATCACTCACCCTTCGCAAGCAAGCTCTCTGCAAACTCCGTTGCGGAGAAAGGAATTAAATCATCCATCCCTTCGCCCACACCGATAAAGCGCACCGGCAAGCCGAGCTTGTGCTTGACGCTGACGGCGCAGCCGCCCTTGGCAGTGCCATCAAGTTTGGTTAAAATCACCCCGGTTGCCTCCGCCGCTTTGGTAAATTCTTGCGCTTGGCTGATGGCATTTTGCCCTGTGATGGCATCGAGCACTAAAAATGTTTCGAGACTTGCCTCAGGCGCTGCCTTTTTGACGCTGCGGCTGATTTTGGCAAGCTCTGCCATCAAATTCGCCTTGTTGTGTAGGCGCCCTGCGGTGTCGCAGATGACCAAATCAATCTTTTTGGCACTGGCAGATTTCACCGCGTCAAAAATGACGGCGGCAGGGTCAGCCCCTTCGCCCGCCTTGACGATTGGCACCCCCGCACGCTCTGCCCAGATATCAAGCTGCGCACTGGCAGCCGCGCGGAAGGTATCGCCCGCGGCAACCATGACGGACAAACCCTCGTTCTTATAATAATTGGCAAGTTTCGCGATACTGGTGGTCTTGCCCACACCGTTCACCCCTACAACCATAATGACGGCGGGTTTGCCCGATAAATCCATCTCACATTCTGGGGCAAGGGCTTCTGCGATGATATTCTGCAAGGCTTGCAGCGCTTGCTCCCCTGTTTTGAGGTGCTGCTTGCGCACCGTAACGCGCAACTCATCCACAAGTTGCATCGCAAGTGCGGCACCGGTATCGGCTAAAATCAGTTGTTCTTCTAGTTCGTCATATAAATCATCGTCGATTTTACTGCCGACCATGTTATTGACGATATTGCCCCAAAAACCGACACGGCTTTTGGATAACCCATCTTTGACTTTTTTCTTGCTGCCAAATAATGCCATGATATTTTCTCCTTTTTGGGTTTGCCTCGCTTACGACACCAAGGTCGCGTCCACTTCGTCTACGTTTAAGCGCAGTAGCTTTGACACACCATCATCCTGCATGGTGACACCATAGAGCACATCAGCGGCTTCCATGGTACCACGGCGGTGGGTGATGACGATAAACTGGCTCTTATCCGAAATGCGCTTGAGGTACTGCGCATAGCGCACAACGTTGCTATCGTCTAGCGCGGCTTCGATTTCGTCTAGGATACAGAACGGCGCGGGGTTGACCGCCAAAATCGCAAAATAAATGCTGATGGCGACAAGGCTTTGCTCGCCACCCGAAAGGGCAGACAGGTTTTTGATGACCTTGCCCGGGGGCGCAACGTGGATTTCAATGCCGCTTTCTAGCACACTGGTTTCATCGTCAAGAGTGAGAGAAGCAGAGCCACCCCCAAACAATTCTCGGAAGATACGCGAGAAGTTCGCATTGATAATTTTGAAGTTCTCGCTGAAAATCTCCTGCATCTGCCCTGAGAGCGCACCAATCATTTTCAGCAGCTCTGCCTTGCTTTGCTCCACATCCCCAACCTGGGTTGAGAGGACATCAAAGCGGGCTTTCACCTCTTTGAATTCTTCAATCGCGCCAACATTGACATGCCCTAGCCCGCGGATTTTGTTGCGCACATCCGTCACCTGCACCTGTAACATGCTGATGCTTTCAAATTCGACACAGAGCTTTTCGCCCTCGGTGAGGGAAAGCTGATATTCATCCCAGAGTTTCGCGATGGTTTTATCATATTCGCTCTCAGCGGCAACTTTGCGTTCGGATAATCGCGCCATTTCGCCACTCATCCGCTCACGATCCTCTGCAATGGCGCGGGAGAGTGCGTTTGCCTTATGCCCTTCGCCCTCTTTTTCCATACGGCTTTGGCGGGCAGTCAGAATGCTTGCCTCACAGGCGGCAATCTGCGTTTCACTATCCTCTTTGCTCTGCCCAACGGCGGCAATCTGCGCTTCGCTTTCGGTATTGAGCTGCTCTAGGCGGGCGATATCCGCTGCAATGGCGGCTTCGCGGGTGGTGCTTTCCTCACTGCGCCCTTGTAGGGCTTCCATGGCAGCTTGGTGCTGCTCAATGTCTTTTTCGCAGGCAAGACGTGCCAGTTTTTTCTCACCGAGTGCATCGCCTAGGCGGCTGCGGGTGGCAAGAAAGGTATCATCCCCTGCGGAAAGGGCAGTGATTTCAGCGGAGAGGGTTTCAATCTCGGCGGTAAGGCGGGCTTCCTCCGCCGCACATTCAGCGGCGCGGGCACTGCCTGCCTCGCACACCTGCGCAAGTTGGGTGCGCTGCGTTTCAAGGCGCTGCGCATTTTCTTCTAACTGCGCAAGGGCGCTATTGATACGGTTTTGCTCCATATCCGCGCGGATTTTATCGTTATTTGCAACAATTTCCTCACTGCCTGTGGCGGTGAGCTCTGCGGAGAGGGCATCTACCTGTGCTTTCCAGCGGTCGGTATTTTCCTGCGCAGCGGCTTGGTCTTTTTGCAACTTGACAATCTGCACTTTCAAATCGTCAATCTCTTGCTTGCGGGTAAAGAGCCCCGCAGAACGCTGCACGCTACCACCTGTGAAGCTACCGCCCGCATTAATCACCTGACCATCCACCGTTACAATGCGGTTGCGATAGTTCAGACGCTTTGCCACGCTAGAGGCTTCGTTAATGTCATCCACCACCACAATGCGCCCGAGAAGCGAGGAGATGATGGTATCAAAGCGGGCATCGCAACGGACAAGCTCACTCGCAAGCTGTGCGCTGCCCGTGAGCTGCCCATTAAAATACCCCGCCTGAATGGTATCGAGTGGCAGGAAGGTCGCACGACCTGCCCGCTCTTCTTTTAAGAATGCCATGGCAGCCTTGGCGGCGCCTTGGTTTTCGACCACGATGTTCTGCAATGCCGCACCAAGGGCGGTTTCAATGGCGACTTCATAGCCTTTTTCAACGCTGACAATGCTGCTGACAGGGCCAATGATGCCACGCAAGCGGTGGTTATTTGCCGCCCGCATGACCGCTTTGACCGACTGGCCATAGCCATCCATGTTTTTTTCTAAATCACGCAATAGCCCAATGCGCTGTGCGGCGGCATCAAGGCTGCGCACCACCTTTTGCTCGGTAACATCCGCCTCATCTAGGCTTTGGCGGCGGGCATTGAGTTTCATTTCAATGCCATTTTTCATGTTAGAAAGGCGGGTTAAATTCTCGGTTAATGTGGCAAGATAGCTGCCATTTTCCGCTTGCTCTGCCTGCAATGCGGTGAGCGCGGCAGCCGTTTCCGCCGTGCTTTGGGCAAGGACGGCTTGCTGCTGTGTGGCGCTTTCGACCGCAGAGCTTGCGGCGGCGGCATCCACACGGCAATCGGTCTGACGCTGTGATAGCGCAGCGAGCTCCCCTGCGGCAATGCCGCGGCGCTCGCCAGAGCGGGCACTGTCTGCCTGCATTTTTTCTAGCACCTCATTTGCGTGGTCAATCTCGGCTGAGAGTGCCTCGCACTGAGTGGTGATTTCGGCAATGGCGGCAAGGTGCGCCTGGCGCTGTGCGGCGACATCGCCCTCGCTTTGGCGCCCTGCCTCACGCTGTGCCACCAAGGTTTCGATGTTCTGCAAGTTATGCTGCATGTCATTTTGCAGCACGGCAATGCGACTTTCGCGCCCGCTGCGTTCCTCGGTCATGCTGCGGATTTCCGCGTTGAGGCGGTCAATCTCCATGGTCAGGCGCTGCTCTTCTAGGCGCAGATTTTCCGCCTGCTCATCCGCTTGCTTTTGCTCTGCGTCAAAGCGCAGATAATCTGCCTCCGCCGTTTCAAACTTGCGCTGTTGGTCGCGCACGGTATCCTTTGCCTTGCGGATGTTCGCCACCCACAGGGTAATTTCTAAATTTTTACGCTGCTCGGCTAGGCTCAAAAACTTTACCGCTTTTTCGCTCTCGCGCTCTAATGGACCCACGCGGCTTTCGAGTTCGCCCAAGATATCGCGCAGACGCTCTAGGTTTTCCTCTGCACTGGCAAGACGGCGCTCTGCCTCGTTTTTGCGATAGCGATATTTTGCAATGCCAGAGGCTTCTTCAAAGATTTCGCGGCGCTCGCCACTTTTTGCGCCGACGATTTCGGCAATGCGCCCCTGCCCGATGATAGAATAACCATCGCGCCCAATGCCAGTATCTAAGAACAGCTCATAGATATCTTTCAGGCGGCAGTTTTGCCCATTGATGGAATATTCGCTATCACCACTGCGGTAATATTTGCGCCCAATGATGACTTCATCGGTGTCAATGTCAAGGGTGCGTTCTGGATTTTCGAGGGTAAGGCGCACCGAAGCAAAGCCCATCGCGCCGCGCAATTGGGTGCCACCAAAGATGACATTTTCCATCTTGCCTGCGCCGCGCAGTTGCTTGGCACTCGTCTCGCCCAATACCCAGCGAATGGCATCCGAAATATTGCTTTTGCCAGAACCATTGGGACCTACAACGGCGGTGATGCCACCATCGATTTTGATTTTCATTTTATCGGGAAAACTTTTAAATCCTTGAATTTCGAGTTCTTTTAAAACCATCGCCCTTTTCTCATTCCTTTACCACACCCATCAGCTTTAATGCCTCACGGGCTGCTGCTTGCTCGGCGGCTTTTTTGCTTCTGCCTTCGCCGCGTGCCACACAATTTGAATTCAGATGCACCGCCACCACAAAATGCTTTGCGTGGTCGGGGCCTGTTTCTTGCTCTAGTAAATAGCTGAGCTGTTCCTCATGGGTTTGCTGCACGATTTCTTGCAGCTTTGTTTTATAATCCACCGCAGCGCGCTCGCCCTCTTGCAAAAAGCGCAGGATAAACTTGCGTGCTTGCTCTAGCCCGCCGTCTTGGTAGATGGCGGCAATCAATGCCTCAAACGCATCGGATAAAATGCTTGGACGCTCGCGCCCACCGCCACGTGCCTCGCCCTTGCCAAGCTGCAAATAGGCGCCCAGATTGATTTCTTTGGCAAAATGGAACAGGGCTTTTTCGCTGACTAAGGTGGAGCGAATGCGGGTCAAATCGCCTTCATCCCGCCCTTTGTAGGCATGGAACAAGAAATCTGCCGAAACAAGCTGCAACACGCTATCGCCCAAAAATTCAAAACGCTC
>JAWXUQ010000111.1:0-5492 GCA_044426225.1 Faecalibacterium sp.
CCCAAGTAGGATAAACCCACCCGCCGGGGTAGATGCCAAGGGCAGCAAATCAATTTCAAGCAGCGCAATGCCATAAATTGTGCCCGCCGCGAAAAACTCGCGTAGGCAGCCCACCAAGCCAAGCACAATGGCATAGCCAAGGGTCATCTTTAGCCCCTTAATGACGGTTTTATAGAATGGTTCAATCGGGCGGGCAAAGCGATAAATCATGAGTGGCTCTACCACAAGCATGGGCAGATAAATGCCGAGGTTCAGCATTTTCACCCCAAACAAAAATGATAACACGAGGTATGCCCCCGCATAGGTAATTGCGGCAACCAAGGTATAGCCCATTGCACGCAGCAGCTTAGGCTTGACCTTGCACAGAATAAAATTCGCAATGATGCGGGTGGGGGTTAGCATAATCAGCACCGCAACCGCCAGCATTAATGCATTTTCAGCAGTGGTTGCCACCACCACAAGTGGCGCAAGACCCATGCCCTGCATGACCACAGGGTTGTTTGAAAAGATACGATCCCGTTGCAATTGATAGGAAACTTCATCCATCATCTCTTGTTCACGTTCTGTTTTCATCTGGTTGCGCCCCCTTTCCGCTGTTTTTTCAGGGCACGTTTTGCCCGATATAGGCTAAATGTGGCAAGCACCTTGCGGTCAAGCCAACTGGCCACCACGCTAATGAGCAACAGCGCAAAACAAACACCAGTTTCATATACACCATAATAACAGAACATCATGGTAATTGCGCCAAGCAGCCCACCATAAAACAGGCGGCTGAGCCAATGTTTGGGGCAGGTATATGGCTCACAAATCAGCAGCACTGCACCGTAAATCAAACCGCCCGAAAGCATTTCGTATTTCACCACGTTTAAGCGTGCTGTTAGTGTTTCCATAATCGCGCCGTCCAATCCATCTTGGCGCGGGAACAAAAAGACAATCAGCGCACAGATGAACAAAAAGCTAAACACCGTTGGGAAATTGATATCACGGCGCACCCAAAGTAGCAGCGCACAGGTGGCAAGGATAAGGGCAGAGGTCACACCGATTGCCCCCACAAAGTTGCCCATGTATAAATCGAAATCTGACACAATGGGCAAGCCGCCATTTTTAAGAGTATTCGCCATGCTGACGGTATAGGTGAGCTCCTCTGTGATAAAAACAGGCACCTTGGTGTAAAGCTGTGGATAGCGGAACATCTGTGTCGGCCAAGAAACCGCTGCCACTGCATAGCCCACCGCCGTAGGGTGGAACGGATAGCCGCCATAGCCACCGAAGGCCTCTTTGCCAAGCAGCACGCAGGCAAGCACCGCCACAATTAACACATACCACGCAATACCCGCCGGCATGAGTAAAGCAAGCAATACTGCGCAGCTTTCACTGGAATAATCCTTTGCGTTATAGGGGCGATTGCGCAGCTTTGAAATCACGCGATCACAAAGGTTTGCCACCACTGCCGCCACAATACAAAGCAGCGCCGGGCGAATACCATAAAAATAGCAGGGCAAACAGAGCAATGGCACTGCCATCCATGCGGTATCTTTAAAATACTGTTCGTTTTCTAGGGGCGGGAGTAGATGTTTTGTTTTTGCCATACGCGGCTCCTTTATCCGATTTATTCAGACCTCTTTGCCAGAGGCATCATTTCTTTTATAGGGCGGTAAGGTTTTTGACCACAGCGGCGGGGTCTTTTGCGCCATAAATGGAACTGCCTGCAACAAGGACATCCGCCCCCGCTGCCACACAGGCCGGTGCCGTCATTTCGTCAACACCGCCATCAATTTCAATCATAAAGGTTGTGCCTTGCATTGCTCGCATTTCAGTCAAGGTTTTGACTTTTTCTAATGCTTCCCACTGGAAGCGCTGCCCACCAAAGCCAGGCTCTACACTCATCACCAGTACCAAATCCAATCGGTGCAGATAAGGTTGCAGCGCTTCGGCAGGGGTGCCGGGTTTTATGGTAATGCCCACAAGGCAGCCCGTCTGTTTCACCGCATCAATTACTTCGGTGATATCATCCTCGCACTCTAGGTGGAAATTGATAAGGCTTGCCCCCGCAGCGGCAAACGCATCGACATAATCAATCGGGTGGCTCATCATCAGATGAACATCGTAAAATGCATAAGGCAACCCTTTGTGCAGGCTCGCGAGCACTGGCACACCGAAGCTGATGTTTGGCACAAAATGCGCATCCATCACATCGAAATGCAACATCTTTGCACCCGCGTCTAACACTTTGTTACAATCATCGGCTAGGTTACAAAAATCGGCGGATAAAATGGATACACTTACACTTGACATTGTTTCTTTATTCCTCTTTTGGTCAGTTTCTTTCCGTTTCTATTGCTACATACCAAAAGGGCGCAGAACCGCATGGTATACATACATTATTATTGTACAACAAAATGGCGAAAAAAGCAAACAGCGAGGCGGTTTTTGCTAAAAAGTTTGGCACTTTTTATACATCACCGCCTCGCTGCGAGGAAACTTTTCTCATCTATTGCATTTTTGGCTAAAATTTAGCAAAGAATGTCCCTGTGTTTTCAAGTGCATCTTACGGATTTTCGGGAATTTCTTCTGCAATTTTCAAGCGATTTTTCTGCCGTGGCGCTTCGCAAGGCAAGCTAAAGGTAAATTTACACCATTCTCCCTGCGCGCTTTCTACCCGAATTTGCCCACCCGATAGGGTAATGAGCACCTTGCAAATATGCAAGCCAAGCCCGCTGCCCTTCGCATTGAGCCCGCGAGAGGCATCCTCTTTGTAAAAGCGTTCAAAGACAAAGGGCAATGCCGCCTCACTAATGCCTGCGCCACTGTTTTGGATTGACACCTCAACCATGGGACCAAGCTGAATGGCATGGAAGGTAATTGTGCCACCGCTTGGGGTGAATTTAATGGCATTGTCCAACAGGTTATACACCACCTGATGCACCAAATCTGGGTCAGCATAGACGAAGGTTTTGTCAGTGGATAGCCCTTCGACTTCAATGCCGCCATCGGTAATGCGCTGCTCTGCACTGAGGGCAGCACCCATCAAGGTTTCCTCGATGGCATAGCGGCGGGCATTCACTTGGTATTCGCCCTGCTCAAGTTTTGTGACATCTAACATGTTTTGCACAAGGCGGGCAAGGCGCCCTGTTTCGTTTGATACAATTTGCAGATAATGCGTTTGCAATTCTGGCGGGATGGTACCATCTAGCACACCATCAACAAAGCCCTTGATGGTAGTCATGGGTGTGCGCAATTCATGCGCGATATTGCCCATAAACTGCCCGCGCGAACGGTCGGCTTCTTCTAAGTTTGCCGCCATACGGTTAAAGTTTTCAGCGAGCTGCGCGATTTCATCATCACCCAAAACAGCAACGCGGGTCGATAGCTCTCCTCCGCCAAATTTTTGGGCAGCAACCGTGATTTCATGCAAGGGTGCCGTCATGCGTTGGGTCAGATACATGGTCAGCACACTGGCAATCAGCAGCATCAGGCTCGCAGAAAGCAAGAAATTCGAGAACATATCCATTAGAAAAGCCTGCAAGCTACTATTGGGCTCACACGCGAACAGATAGCCTTGGATTTCACCTGCAACATTATAGACCACACGCGCTGAGATATAGCACGATTCGCTCAGCACACCATCTAGGGTGCCGCGCTCATGCAATGCCTCGCCCGCTTGCTCTGCCACAAGGACGAGGATATCATCCCCGACATGCAAGTTTTGCACAAGGCTTTCATCTGTTGCAACAGAGATATTTCCCTGTACATCCACATAGAACACTTCGATTTCTGCACTCATCGCGACTAGTTGCACCTTGCGGAAAAATTCCGCGTTGCTCTCTAGCGCCAGCAGACCCTCTGGGGTGCCCTGTATGATATCGCCAACGATTTCGACATTGGTCACACGGGATACTTCATCTAGGGTATCGTATTTTTCCTTGGCAAAATATTGCCCCACCAGATACATCTCAGACGCACCCATGACGGCAATGCCTGCCAACAACAAAAATGCCGCCATCGAAAAGAAAGAAACAGAAATACTCTTGCGCATAACTTACTGTCTTACCTCAAATTTATAGCCCACACCCCAGACGGTTTTGAGCTCCCACTGTGCCGAGGCATCGGCGAGCTTCTCACGTAGGCGCTTAACATGCACATCAATGGTGCGGGAATCACCATAATATTCAAAGCCCCATACTTCGTCTAGCAATTGGTCACGAGTATACACGCGATTGGGATGGGAGGCAAGGCAATTGAGCAGCTCTAGCTCCTTCGGGGGGGCCTCAACCACTTCACCCTTAATGCGTAGCTCATAGCTGCTCATATCAAGGCGCAGGTTCTCAAATTTTAATACCCCTTCGGTGTTTTCGGGCAATGGCGCAGCAGCACAGCGGCGCAGCACCGCCTTGATGCGCGCAACCACTTCTTTGGCATCAAAGGGCTTGACCATATAATCATCCGCGCCAAGCTCTAGCCCGAGTACTTTATCAAAGGTTTCACCCTTTGCTGTTAGCATGATGATGGGCACATCACTGGTTTTGCGAATGCTGCGGCAGACTTCCCAACCATCTAGCTTGGGCATCATGATGTCAAGCAGCACCATCGCAGGGCTTTGCGCCGCAAATGCCGCCACTGCCGCCTCCCCATCATTCGCGACCACAACCTCATACCCTTCTTTGAGCAGGTACAAACGCAGTAATTCCGCGATGTTTTTATCGTCATCTACCACTAGAATTTTTTCATTTGCCATAATTGACCTCCTTGAAGGGTAGCTTTGCGGTTTTGTACACCATTGTATCGCCCGCACGTTTATTATCCAGTGGCACATGCACTGTACGGTTTTTATCACAAAAAGGCGCAAGAGAAACTATGCCCCCTTTTCTTTCTATTATAATCCAAACTTATGACAAAATAAAGAACATTCCATTGCTTTTTCTCAACAACTCGATTGCTTTTAATTCCCCCTGCGTTTCCTTAGCCTCAAAGCGAAAAAACACCAAAAAACACAAAAAACTGCAACCTTTTCGCAATAACTTCCCGCCATATCATTGCACCCGCGCACTATTTTTGGTAATATAGTAATGCTATCCTCGCGCAGGGCGCGGCAATCCTATCTTGCTGCATGCTGTTTGCGCCTACTTTATATCATCAAACGTTGCGGCAATTTTGCGGCACATCAAAGGAGAACACCATCAATGAAACTTGGAATTGTAGGACTACCAAACGTGGGCAAATCCACCCTATTTAACGCCATTACCAACACCAAAAATGCAGAGGCGGCAAACTATCCCTTTTGCACCATTGAGCCAAACACTGGCATTGTTGCAGTGCCAGATGCCCGCCTTGACAAACTTTCTGAAATTTGGGACACAGACAAACGCGTGCCCGCCATTGTGGAATTTGTAGACATTGCAGGGCTGGTAAAAGGCGCAAGCAAAGGCGCAGGGCTTGGCAACAAGTTTCTGGGCAACATTCGCGCATGCGATGCGATTGTGCATGTGGTGCGC
>JAWXUQ010000112.1:0-5307 GCA_044426225.1 Faecalibacterium sp.
GAGATTTGCCCTGAGGACTTTGGCTATCAGACCTGTGCCAAAGAGGAACTGGTCGGTGGCAGCCCCGCAGAAAATGCCGCCATCACCATGGACATTTTGCAGGGTGGCAAAAGCTGCCGCCGCGATGCCGTCTGCCTGAATGCAGGCGCAGGGCTATATGTGGCAGGCAAAGCCGCGACCCTTGCCGAAGGTGTAAAACTAGCAGAAAGCCTGATTGACAGCGGCGCCGCACTGGCAAAGCTAAACGAATTTATCGCACATTCTAACCAAGAGGAGTGATGTATCCCATGCCTATCTTAAATGAAAACGGCGATGTCATTGAACAAAACCGCGATATCTTAGCAGAGATTGCTGACAAGACGCGGCAGCGCATTGCCGCACAAAAAACGCTCGTCCCCCTTGCAACCATCAAAGAGGCGGCTGCGGCACTGCCCAAAGGGGATTTCCCCTTTGAAGCTGCCCTGCGCCAAGATGAGATGGGATTTATCTGCGAAATAAAAAAAGCCTCCCCTTCAAAAGGGTTAATCGCCCCTGACTTTCCCTATTTGCAAATTGCCAAGGAATACAAGGCGGCGGGCGCCAGTGCGATTTCTTGCCTGACGGAACCGTTTTATTTCCAAGGAAAAAACGAGTATTTGCTAGAAATTGCAAACGCGGTGGACATTCCCTTGTTGCGCAAGGATTTCTTTGTAGACCCCTATATGATTTATGAAGCAAAGGTGCTTGGTGCAAGTGCAATTTTGCTGATTTGCGCCATTTTAACCGATGCAGAGCTGCGCGCTTATTTTATGCTTGCGCAATCTCTTGGGCTTTCTGCTATCTTTGAGGCGCATGACGCAACTGAGGTGCAGCGCGCACTGGATTGCGGCGCACGGATCATCGGGGTGAACAATCGCAATCTCAAAACCTTTGCGCTTGATTTAAACAACAGCATCACCCTGCGTGCCCTTGTGCCTGAAGATGTAATTTTCATTTCAGAAAGCGGCATTAAAACAAGAGCGGACATCGCCTTGCTTGCACAGCACAATGTGAATGCGGTGCTGATTGGCGAAACTTTTATGCGGGTAACAGATAAAAAAGAAATGCTCGACCAATTACGCGGTAAGTAAAGGCGGCAAATAACGGCAGAAAGGAAGGCAGCATGCAATCCACCACAGACACAGCCACGGCACCCATCAAAATAAAAATCTGCGGGTTGCGGCGGGCAAAAGACATTGACCTTGTCAATGCCACACAACCAGATTATATCGGTTTTGTCTTTGCCAAAAGCAAGCGACAGGTAAATTTTGAGACCGCACTCGCCCTCAAAAAGCGACTAGACCCTGCCATTCAAGCGGTCGGGGTGTTTGTCAATCATGATATGGACAAGCTATTCGCTTTGCTCGATGCCAAGGTCATTGATGTGGTACAATTGCATGGTGGCGAGCCTGAGGAAATTATCTGCGCCATCAAAAGCGCCTACCCTGCCATCCCCATCATAAAGGCGGTGAGTGTGCGCACGGCTGAGGATATTTTAACTTGGGCAAATTCTAGTGCAGATTATCTGCTGCTCGATAATGGCGCGGGTGGCACAGGCAAACCCTTTGATTGGGCGGTGCTGCCACAGATTACCGCCCTTACCAAACCCTATTTTATTGCGGGAGGGCTGACCCCGCAAAACATTGCAACCGTGCTGCCCTTTGCCCCCTTTGGGGTGGATGTTTCGGGCGGTGTGGAAGATACACAAACCGGCTATAAAGACCCCGCAAAGGTCGCCGCATTGATACAAACGGTAAGAAAGGAAATGAACGGATGAAAGAAGGCAGATTTGGTGTACATGGCGGACAATACATCCCCGAAACGCTGATGAACACCGTGATTGAACTAGAAGAGGCATACAACCACTATAAAAACGACCCTGAATTCAACCAAGAGCTTGCAGAACTATTCAACAATTATGCGGGCAGACCCTCGCGCCTATACTATGCCAAGCGAATGTCAGAAGATTTGGGCGGCGCGAAAATCTACTTAAAACGAGAAGATTTAAACCACACTGGCGCACATAAAATCAACAATGTACTTGGGCAGGTGCTGCTTGCCAAAAAGATGGGCAAAACTCGCGTAATCGCCGAAACTGGCGCAGGGCAACATGGTGTTGCCACCGCGACTGCCGCAGCGCTAATGGATTTGGAATGCGAGATTTTCATGGGCAAAGAGGACACAGAGCGCCAAGCACTGAATGTATACCGCATGCGTTTGCTTGGTGCAGAGGTACACGCAGTAACCTCTGGCACCGCCACCCTAAAGGATGCAGTATCAGAAACCATGCGTGAATGGACAAAGCGGGTACACGACACCCACTATGTGCTTGGTTCCGTCATGGGACCCCACCCCTTCCCCACCATGGTGCGCGATTTTCAAGCGGTAATTTCCAAGGAAATCAAAGAGCAAATCTTAGCCGCTGAGGGCAAGCTGCCCGATGCAGTGCTTGCCTGTGTGGGCGGTGGCTCAAATGCGATTGGCGCATTTTACCATTTTATTGAGGACAAAGAGGTGCGCCTAATTGGGTGCGAAGCCGCAGGGCGCGGGGTGAACACCGCCGAAACCGCCGCCACCATTGGCACGGGCTCGCTTGGGATTTTCCACGGGATGAAATCCTATTTCTGCCAAGATGAATATGGGCAGATTGCCCCCGTGTATTCTATCTCAGCAGGGCTAGATTACCCCGGCATTGGCCCTGAACATGCCTATTTGTATGACATCAACCGCGCAGAGTATGTGGCAATCACCGATGATGAAGCAGTAGAAGCCTTTGAGTATCTATCAAAAAAAGAAGGGATTATTCCCGCCATTGAAAGCGCACATGCCATTGCACATGCCATGAAAATTGCGGGCGATATGCGCAAAGACCAAATCATTGTCATCAACGTTTCGGGGCGCGGGGACAAAGACTGCGCTGCCATTGCACGGTATAGAGGAGAAGATATTCATGAGTAAGATACAAGATGCCTTCGCCGGCGGAAAAGCGTTTATCTCGTTTGTGACCTGTGGTGACCCAACCCTAGACACCACCAAAGAAATCTTATTTGCCCTAGAAGAAGGCGGCGCTGACCTCATTGAGCTCGGCATCCCCTTCTCTGACCCTACCGCAGAAGGAATTGTCATCCAATCCGCCAACGAACGCGCCCTCAAACAAGGGGTGACCACCGATAAGATTTTTGATATGCTAGATGGCATCAAGGGGAAATTACACACCCCGCTTGTGTTTATGACCTATGCAAACGTGCTGTTTAGCTATGGCATTGACCGCTTTGCCGCACGTGCCAAGACAGTCGGCATCAGCGGTGTGATTTTGCCCGATATCCCATTTGAAGAAAAAGAGGAATTTGCCAGTGTATGTGAGGCGCACGGGCTAGACTTTATCTCTTTGATTGCCCCCACCTCACACGAGCGCGTTGCCATGATTGCCAAAGAGGCGCAAGGCTTTGTATACTGCGTTTCGTCCCTTGGTGTAACCGGGGTGCGCAGCAGCATTGCCACCGACGTGGGTGCTATGACAGCACTGGTGAAAGCAAACACTGATATCCCCTGCGCACTCGGCTTCGGCATTTCCACCCCAGAGCAAGCGAAAACCATGGCAGCACATGCAGACGGTGTAATTGTAGGTTCTGCCATTGTGAAACTATGTGAAGCACACAAAGAGGACTGCGTGCCACATATTTTAGAATATGTAAAAGAGATGAAAGCCGCACTAACAGAACTGTAACTTCACCAAACGAGGAACCATCACAAATGAAAAGACTTTCCTTACAGCTTGCAAGCAGGCAAGACCTGCCCCTAATCATACAATTTATCAACGAGGCAAAGCAGCACCTCAAAGACCAGGGCATTGACCAATGGCAAGACGGTTACCCGAACTGCGAGAGCATCCAAGCCGACATCACCGCACAAAAAGGGTTCGTTGCGGTTTATGCGCCAGAAGAAACAAGCACTCCGCAAAAAATTGGCTATCTCTGCATTGATTTTGGGGGTGAACCCGCATATAATACCCTGATTGGCGGGCAATGGCACACTGCCACCCCTTATGCGGTGGTGCACCGCTTTACCATTGGAGATGCGTTCAAAGGCAAAAAACTGGCAAATCAAATCTTTGCCTTGGTGGATGATTATTGCGCGGCGCACAGCATGCCAAATTTCCGGATTGACACTTCCCCTGCCAATTTGAAAATGCAGCATGTGTTGCAAAACCACGGCTTTGCCTTTTGCGGCACGGTATTTTATACCAGTGGCGAGCGCTTTGCTTATGATAAACATATTCCTATCTCATTCAATCAGAGCAACCGCAAATGCTAAAAACAAACGTACTGTGACGCATCTGCAATGTGTAGTGCCCCTAACATTAGACTTGAAACGGAGTAGTAAATGCTACTCCGTTTTTGCGCGCCCATTTGTGCGCAAAGCAGTTAGCAAAAACAGTTAGCAAAGCAAACAGACTTTGACAAACTCACCCGCTTATGATAAACTATCCTTATCAATATAGTTCAATTTATTTATCTATATGATTTGAACCTTTTCATTCTATAAAAAACAGGAGCATTTCTATGATACATATTCTAACCGATTCCGGCTGCGATTTGCCACAAAACGTGATAGACGCACTTGCCATTACCGTCATCCCCTTGCAAATCACCTTTGAGGATGGCACGGTGGCGCGCGATGGCATTGACGTGGATGGCGATACGCTCTATGCCAAAATGCAAAGTTGCAAACGGCTGCCCACCACAAGCCAGCCCTCACCCGAGGGCTTTATGCGCGCATATATGCAGGCAAAGCTAGACGGCGATGAAGTGATTGCCGTGCTGCTATCCTCACAGCTTTCTGGCACCTATCAGTGCGCACAGCTTGCCGCAGAGCTTGCAGAGTTTGAGGATTTGCACCTAGTGGACAGCGAAAACCTCAGCCTTGCGCTTGGCTTGTTGGTGCAGCTTGCGGCACGCTTACGTGACGAAGGCAAAACCGCCGCCGAAATTGTCGCGATACTAGAACACGCAAAACAGCACCTGCACGTATTCGCGGTGGTGGATAACCTAGACTATTTACGCAAAGGCGGACGCTTGCACCCTAGCGTTGCCCTTGTGGGCGGGCTGTTCGGGGTAAAGCCCATCATCACGGTGACAGGGGGCAAGGTTTTGCTTGGTGGCAAGGCGCGCGGGCTTGCGGGGGTATATTTGACCTTGTTCCAAAAAATAGAAGAAGCGGGTGGCATTTGCACCACCGAGCCCTATTATGGCATTTATACCCTCAGTGAGCGCGAACTTGCCCCCATTC
>JAWXUQ010000113.1:0-5255 GCA_044426225.1 Faecalibacterium sp.
TCCAGTGCAGATGAAACCGTCGCAACGGTCGCCATGGCATATTATTATGATGAAAACGGCAACATGCAGCTCATTAGCGCAAGCGATGCGGAAATTGAAGCGGCGGGCAGTTATTTGCAGGCTGTGGTCAATTGGTTGACCGGACAGGTGACAGATTCCAACACTACCCTTGTTGATATTCTACCAACAGATGGTACGATTTATATTGGTAACGGCAGCTATGTGGGTGATGTGACCATCGATGGCTCTGAAACCAAGGGCGATGGCGAGACTGCTATTACCGTAGGCGAAGCACTCTCTGGTTTAAACTTAAAAGCAGCTGACCTTGACGAAGTGAATGCGGATAACGTGGAAAAAGACGTTGCCGATAGCGCAGGCGGTGTGGATGTAGAAGGCATCCTTACCTTAGTAGATACCTGGAACATTCTCATTGCGGGTCTTTACATTCATTCCGTCGGCGATGATGGTTCCGACACCGCAGGTGTTGTGGTAACGGTGAATGATACCAACACCACCTATGGCGGCACAGCCGCAGATGACAATGTCATTTTTGTAAGCGAAAATTCAAGCAATTTAACCATAGACACAGGCGGAGGGTCAGATACCCTTACCCTAGTGGCAACAGATAGTGACGTAAGCGTTTCGCTTGGCGAAGGGGATGATACCTTCAATGCCCTGCTTCGCTTAAGCGCAGAGGCACTTGGCGAAGCAACCACAGCACAGGCCGGCAGCGCAGTGCTAAATGGCAACGATGGCGCAGATGAAATCTGGCTAGAAGCCTCTGCCGCAGCAGCCTTTGAAAGCGTGATGGTAGATGGCGGCAGTGGCGATAGCAGTGAGGACGTCCTCAACCTTGCAACGCGTGATAGCGCAGGTGAGCTAGAAGTGATTGCGCTAGATAAGCTACAAACCGTAGCAAGTACCGCAACGGCAGTGGATCGTTATTTAGATAGCACCAAGCTCGTTGCATTTACCGCCGAAGCAGTGTTAAAACTAGCCGGCACCCCAATCAGCTATTCTTACTTTACCTCCGTCAATGATGTAAGCTATGAAAATGACGCATCAAGCGCAGTAGAGTTATTTGATGGCGGGTTGAAACAATATACCCTAGAAATTACGAATGGCACGGATAACACTGGCGAATACATTGTTGTTGTGGACAGCGATGGTACAGAATTAAGCAAAACCTATTTAACCGATGGGCAGTATGTTACCTTCGATTTAATCGATGGCACCACTATTCAAAGTGAAATCGAAAGCTATATTACCACCATTGAAGACCTTTTAGGTGTGGATAAAGATAGCCTCGTGATGGATTTACGCGATGCATCCATTGATACACTGTTTGGATTTATTTTTGAATACCTATGCGATACCATTACCATAAACATTAGCCTCATTGGCAGCTATTTCATGAGCGGGCTTGATATCATCACCGGCAGCGGCGATGATAAGGTTGTAATCGAAAGCCTAGATGCTCCTGGTTTTAATGTAACGGTAGACGGCGAAGAAGTCGTTTTTGAAACAGGCAGCAACACTTATGTGAACAGCCTTTCGGTCACCGCTTTAAACAATGCGGAGGACCCACTCAATGTCTTTACCTCGAATGCTTCTATCACCGTAGAAGAGGGCAGCAAAATTACCTCTCTTGGCGGTGTGACTTTCTATACATATACCTCGCAATCGGCGAGCTTCCTTAATTTAGAAATGACGGAATTTTTAAATGTTAAGGTAGCCGATAGCATTATCGATATTTATGGCGAGATTGCAGCGGGCGGTAACGTCAGCGCAACAACCTCTGCTTACATTATAGTAGAGGCAGAGTCTAACATCTTAATCCCCACTGCGGTGGCGGTTATCATTTTGGATGCACTCACCACGTTATACGAGGGCGGCAAAATTACTGCAAATGGCAATGTCACACTAGAGAGCATTGCCTGTGCTGTGGTAGAGGGCACCTCTAACCCAACCTCTATTATCCCTGCGGCGCTTTCTGCTTCTGTGGTTACCACCGATGTCAAGAGCATTGTCTATGGCGATATCATTGCCGGTGGCGATGTCCTCATTCGTGCAGACGACCAAGTGATTAGTGATGCGGTTGCAGAAAACAGCAGCACCCAAACAAGCAGTATTACCCCTGTGGATGGCGAGAATGCAGATTATATTGAATACTCCTTTGCAGGCATGAGCAGCAATACAAGCCAGGCGGATAGCTTCCTGAGCAATTTGGCGAGCTTGGTCACTTCGCTGCTGAGTACCTCTGGCAGTTCTTCTTCGCTCAGTTTCAGCCTAGATGATATTCGTCTGTATAACTTAGATGGCACGGATAACTGGTACATTCGCTTTACCACGGGCAGCGTTGGCAGCACCGGCACCGGCACAAGTTCTGAAGGCGCTACCACTGACGCAAGCACCGATAGTACCTTGAAAATTTACTACCTCAACATACAGCTTGATGATTTGCTCAGCCTATGGGCAGTGGGCGATATTGAAGCACTGTATGACGAAAACGGTTATTATTGCTATCCCGTTGGCACGCGTGATCTTTGGGAACTAGATGGCACCTACTATGTGCGTACCATTGAAGAAATCGAAGCAGTGCTAGACGATGAAGGTGAAACCATCACGCCGGCAGGGGAATATTATAAATATTACGAAGTTCCTCTTTGGAGCGTGCTCGGCTTACAGGCAACTGGCTATACCCACAGCTTCACCAAGGTTACCTTAACTGATACCTCGTCGGGTGAGGATAAGGAGACCCTTGCTTTTAAGGCAACTGTTTCGGATTCAAACGGCTTCTTAACCTATGATGATGGCAGCAGCACTACTACCGATGCAACCACTGGTCTTACCACAAGCACCTCGGAGTATGCATGGGCAACTAGCCTTACCCAAAATACCGATGGCACCTATGCAGAAAATAGTGTTTATTATACCTGTATTCATACTGATTTAATTGATATTTATGCCGTATACAATCCCACAACTAGCCAGAGCGATAATTACTCTGGTGTGACAAGCAGCACTGGTGTGGATGGCTCTGCAACCGTAGATACTGGTTGGGGCGTGGAAGCGTATGTTGCAGTCAACGTAGTCACCATGGATACCCTTGCAAGCATTGCGGGTAATGCCAACGTGACAGCAGGCGGCGATATCACGGTAGAAACCATTTCCATCTCGCGTCTTGAAACCTATGCAACAAGTGGCACTGCGGATACGGACGATAGCGAAGTCAATGACGACGAAGAAGAAGTCCCCGAAGGGTACACCCCTATCGAAGTGAAATTCGACCAATACTATTTCCATGGCTATGCAAGCCTTGAAGATATTATTGATGCGAGTGAAACCGCACAAGAAGCACTAACAAGTTGGCAAGAATCGGATGATTTAGAAGCAATGGCATTTTTGGACTTAATCATCAATGGCGGCTTCCTATACTATTATATTGCCATGAAAGAAACCACCGTTACCACGGTGGTGACCGCTGCGACTGCGACCACTGCTGCGGTGACCAAAACCTCCACAAGCCTTGCGCCAGATAAAACAGACAGCAAGACGGGTTGGTATTATAAGACCTATGATGCCAGTGGCAACATTGTCTACACCCAAATCCCCACCACAGTCGCGGGTCTGCTCTCTACTTATTTTATGACGAGCATGGGCGCCTCGGATACCTATACCTATTATATCCTCAGTGAAGAAACTACCGTGGATGATGAGGTATATGCGGCGAATAACCACTATTTCAAAAACGAAGATACCTATTATGAAACCGTCATTGCCGGTACGGAATACAAAAAAACCTCTGGTACTACAAGTAACACCTTGTTTATCACCAATCTGTTTGTGTTCAAAGCATTGGATGAGGACGTTGCTGAAACCCTAGAGGATGTATTAACCCTGCAAACCACCATCCTTAGCCCTATCGTGGCAAACAAAGCGGCATCGACAGACGGCAGCGGAAGTTCTTCGGGCGGCGCTAGTTCTAGCACGAGTGGGCTAACTGCGGCAGATGTCATCAGCACGTTGACTGGTTTGACCATTCCAACCGTTTCGGGCGGAACCGTGGCAACCACCACAAGTGGCACACCAACCAGCACTAGCCCTGCAATTAGTGCAGATAAACTTACCAATGTCACCAACAATCTAAACACTAGCACTGGTGTGACTTCTAGCACCTCGGCAACCGAGCAAGATGATCAAGCGGCGAACCAAGTAACCGGCAGCTTTGCGGTTACCGTGATTGATAACAACAGCCAAGCACTGGTTGATACCACTGGTAAAGTGACTGCGGGTGGTTCGTTAATCCTCAATGCCATTGGCATTAGTTATGCAGATACCCTTGCAGATGGTAGCGAAGACAGCAGTGCTGCGGCGCTCAACGCGGCAGACCTTACTGGTATGACTGCCCTAGAGTACAAAACCCTCGTGGATAAAATCCAGGCGCAGGAAACCCTGCAACAAGAATCTAACCTCGAAAGCTACACAGAGCTGTATGTACAGGTGACCAACACCGTGACCACTGGTGGCACCGTTGCGCCTTATAGTAACATACAGGGTTATTACGCATACCCAATTCCATCCGAAAGCAGCACATCGGGCTCTGCGGTTACCGCTGTGGCGGATACCATCTTGAAAAAGATTGATACCACCAAAACAGAGGTTACCCTTGATGCAGCCAATAAGGTATTGATTACCGTATCGGCAGAAAATGTGGTAAATACCCCCGAAGCGACGGCGAGCCCAAGTGCATCGCCAGAGGCAAGCCCAAGTGAAAGCCCAGCGGCAAGCCCAAGCGAAAGCCCAAGTGCGAGCCCTGTGACGAATGGGATTAGCTTGGCAGCAGAAGCCAGTGCGTCGCCAGAGGCAAGCGCATCACCAGAAGCTAGCGCATCGCCAACGGCAAGTGCCACGGCAGCCCCAACGGCAAGCCCCATCACCATGCAGAAATATCTCGTGGTAGATGGCACTACCGAGACAACGCTATATATGGCAGTGGATGGCAACACCGTAAAATGGTATACCTATGATGAAACCACCCAAAAGGCGACCCAAACGGCTGCGCCTTCTACAAGTGCGACCTATTATCAGGTGTACACACAAAGCGGTTACTTCCCCTATGATGCCAGTGCGGCAACCGCAAGCCCAACGGCGACTGCAACGGCGACTGCAACCGCAACGGCAGCAGCAAGCGCAAGCCCAACGGCAACCACTACGGCATCCACCACTACCACCGGTGCAAGCTACACCGTCAC
>JAWXUQ010000029.1:0-30095 GCA_044426225.1 Faecalibacterium sp.
AGTGCAAGGCAAGGCATGCATTCCTTGCTGGGTTTTACCTATCAGAATGACACTCCTCGTGCCACAGGGCTTTCCCTCATTCGCCCCATGCGTGCAGGGTATAACCAATGCAAAGAAGATCGCTTTATCCAAAGGGCAGAGGATTACCCTTATTTTACGGTGCACATTTTGTTTTCTGGCTGCAGCTTGGTGGAGCTTGGAAGGCAGCAGCAATTGCTCAAAGCGGGGGATGCTTTTTTTATCTTCCCAGGGCAAAAGCATACTTACTATAACACAGAGGAAGTCGGCTATCTTTGGATAGAGATTGATTATGCCGCCTATTTGGATTTATATCATTTGTTAGACGGTCGTTTTGTGGTGCATCAAGCGGAAAGCGCACAGTTTCAGCCTGCGCTACTTGCTATTTTAGATTATCTCAAGCATGTGCAGCCGGTGAATTATTACACGCTTTCTAGCCTGTGCTATACCTTTATCATGAAGATATCCGAAAGCGTGCAGCGTTTGCAAGCACCGCAGCTATCACCGCTTGTGCAAGCGGCACAGCAATACATTAACCTGCATTTTCGACAGGCGCTGCCAATTGACACAATCGCAGAGGCTTTGCACGTCAGTAAAAGTAGCCTGACCAAGCAGTTTCGTGCCCAAACGCAGGACAGTATAGGGCAATATATCCTAGCCAAAAAGTTAGAATATGCGATTATGCAGCTTAAAACAACACAAAAATCCTGTGCGGAAATTGCCGCTGAAATCAATTTTTATGATGCCGCACATCTAAACAAAGCCTTTAAAACGCATTTGAATATCTTGCCTTCTGATTTCAGAAGATAGGCAGGTTTAAAAAGAGCAGCAGCTCTATCGCAATCGGTCGATTGTGATAGAGCTGCTGCTTTGTTCGGGGATTGTTTGCGCACAGTAATATTGCACCAATCGGCAAAGGGGTTCGCTATGCCGATTGCAAAAGTGCGTTTGCGCAAATGCGTTTTATGATACGGTGCGGTCTACGCTATAAATTGCTTCGATGTTTTCGATTTTTGCATCTGGCTCAAAGGATTGGCTGCCCATTAGGATATAGCTACCACTCTTGCCAAGTGCTTCGATAAAGCGTTTTACCTCAGCGGTTACCTGCTCAGGGGTGCCGTTGGGCAATAGGTCTTGGGTGTCAATCCCGCCATGGAAGCAGAGCTTTTCTGCGTAAGGCAGCAGGTTTTCAATTTCAAGGGTTTTTACCTTCTGGATTGGCTCTAGTGCATCTATACCACAGGCTACAAGACCAGGAATAATAGGCCCGACTGCGCCACAGGAATGTTGCATATAAAATGCGCCATAACGATGGGTGAGCTCGACTAGTTTTTTGGTGTTTTCTGCAAAGAATTCTTCCCACATGCTAGTGCTGAATAAGAGCGAAATCTGGGTGCCGTAATCATCGTGTGGGCGCAAAATGTCGATTTTGCCACCGCCTGCAATGAGGCAGCGTTCATAATATTCTAGCTCAAAGGCAACCATGCGGTCTAAGATTTCGTGTGCAACTTCAGGTTCTTCCATCATCAAGATAAAGAATTCTTCCATGTTCATGAGGTTGGTCACAATTTGAAATGGGCCCTCGTGCCCAATGATGATGGCCTTATCTGGGTTTTCTTCGCATGTTTTGGTAATGGAAGAATAATCAAAATCATCAGCGCTAGGATAGCTATATTGGTTTAGGTCATCCATGCTTTCTACACCTTCCAGAGGGTAGAGTGTAGTGGTGCGGTAGGTGTCCACCTCAGTTTCGTGTAGGGTCGCTTCAAAATGCCAGTAGTTGGTGATGACATGTGCCCCTGCGCTATTGGTATATTCTTTGAGTGGCGCCCCGCAGTAAGTAGGTGCAGCGGGAATGATATCTATGTCGAATTTTTTGTATAAATCATCCTCACTCGTCACACCGTAATGTGCAATCAATTTTTTCATAACACCATCTGTTGCCTGAAAGGCAGCGGGGATACGGTCTGGTTTCTGGTGCATCATAACGGCGCGTACACGTTCTTTTGATGTCATAGCAAAGCTCCTTTTTTGATTGTGTGTCCCATGGCGCGCAAGATTACCACGCGCATTTCTTTTGCTTATAGTATAGCAAATGTGCAGGGTGCCAGAAAGGGAAAAAAGGTGCTGTTTTGTTGTAAAAAAAGGCATTGCAAGTGTGCCTAGTGGCGCACTTGCAATGCCAGCGTGTTTTTTAATAAAAGCGGATTGTGTTTACCCTAAATTAATGCCCATGCGACGTGCCACATTAAATAGCTCGCAGTCTTTGGGAATGGTGCGGGTTTTGCCTGCAACCTCAGAAAGTGGGTTTTCGGTGATTTTGCCGTCTACCATTGCGACTGTCACACCAAAGTGTTCTTCGGCAATCAGTTTTGCGGCATAGCTGCCGAATTGGGTGGCAAGCAGACGGTCGTATGCGCTAGGCGAGCCGCCGCGCTGCATGTGCCCAGGGATACAAACGCGAGTTTCTGCGCCAGTGTATCGTTCAATCTGCGTAGCAATGCGATTGGTAGCTGTGGTGCCAGTGCCGGCTTCTGCGCGCAGCGCTGCCCATTCTTTGCGTTTCATCTTAGCTTCATCGATGTCAAAGGCACCTTCTGCCACCGCAATAATAGAGAAGTTAGAACCGTATTTGCGGCGCTTTTCAACGGCGGTACAGATGCGGTCGATATCATAAGGTTTTTCGGGCAATAGGATGATATCCGCACCGCCTGCAATGCCAGAATAAAGGGTCAGCCAACCGGCTTTGTTGCCCATAATCTCGATACACATAACGCGGCTGTGGCTGCCCGCAGTGGTATGAATGCGGTCGATGACATCGGTGGCGATATCTACTGCGGTATGGAAGCCAAAGGTAACGTCTGTGCCGAAAATATCGTTGTCGATGGTTTTGGGCAAGCCGATAATATTAAGCCCTTCTTCCGAGAGTAGATTTGCAGTTTTGTGGGTGCCGTTACCACCAAGGCAGAGCAAGCAGTCGAGCTTTGCTTCTTCGTAGCTTTTCTTCATGGCAGCTACTTTATCTACTTGGTCATCGCCGACCACACGCATCATCTTAAAGGGGGTGCGTTTGGTGCCCAGAATGGTGCCGCCAAGCGTTAGGATACCATGGAAATCATCCCGCGACATCTTTTTGTAGTCGCCTTCGATTAAGCCAGAATAGCCGTTGCGAATACCGATGATTTCAACGTCATCATCAAGGCGCTTATACAGTGCTTTGGCCACACCGCGAATGGTTGCATTTAGCCCTGGGCAATCGCCGCCAGATGTCAAGATACCAATTCTCTTTTTCATGATAAATCCCCCTTGCTTTGTTTGGAAAATGCGGTTATTGCAGCGGAGTTTTTGTGAAAATCGTCAGCATAACGATCTAAAAATCCATTTTGTGCAATGATAGAATTTTCCTGCTGCTATCACGTTTCGTTAATAAAATAGTATGCCTAAAAAGGGGGCTTGTCAATCTTTTTTTGCATATTTTTTGCCCAGAAAAAGAAAAGTGTGTTAGCTTACAAAAAGTTGCTTGCGTTTTTGGGGAAACTGTGGTAAGATATACGTTGTATCAAATACTTTATTGCTATTAAAGGAGCTTTTTGTTTTATGACTATTTATGAAATCGTTGGTGGCATCATTTTGCTGCTTGCCGCAGTGGCAATTATATTCTTAACACTCGCACAGCAGAGCAAAGGAAAAGGTCTTTCGGGTGCAATTACCGGTTCTAGCGCAATGGGTGGAGATAACTACACAAGCCCAGCGGATCGCATTCTTGCAAAGCTGACCAAAATCATCGGTGTTGTATTTTTCATCGCTGCGATTGTGGCATGCGTGCTATCCTCTCGTTTGGGTTAATTGATATGATATTGCAGCCCCGCAATGTTACGCGGGGCTGTTTTTATGTAAAAAGATGGGGGCAAGCATCTAAGCCTCTCAGCCGATCCGCGGCAAAATTTGCCCCCGTGCAGAAAATCGCATGCCCCGCTGGAGGGTAGGCGAAGATGGAGAATAAGGAGTATATTATATGAACATGCGTGAAAAAATTGAACACGAAATTGAGTTTAAACCCTGTGGTGTTGCCAACCTAAAATTCCGTTTTGGCGGCAGCAAAGCAGAAAACCGCCAAGTGATGGAAGCGGTCGATGCATTGGTGCGTAGTGGTGTGATTTGCCAAAAAGAAGGCATTTTCTTTACGGTGCGCAGCAAGCGAATGGAAAAAATGATTCCTTGTAAGGTGGTAAAGCTAGGCAAGACCTTTGGCTTTGTCATGCGCGATGATTTGAGCGGGGATTTGTTTGTGCCAGGTCGCTTTTTGATGGGCGCAATGCCCGGTGATAAAGTGCTTGTTGAAAAGAATGAGCGCCCTCGCATGGAAGGCAGTGACGAAGGTCAGGTAATCGCTATCACCGAAAAGAACAATAACTTTGTCGGTACGGTGCGTCGCATTGAGGGCAAGATTAAGTTCGTGCCCGATGATTGCACCACCCTTTATATGGAAATTGCGCGTGGCTGTGAAGGCGGCGCAAAGGATGGCGATAAGGTTGCGATTGAAATTGTCAGCCGTGCGCGTCGCCAAGACGACCATAAGGTAAGCGTTGTCATGAAATTCGGCAGCGCTGATGAGGCAAAACAGTGTGCGAAAGCCCTGCTCTTTGCCCAAGGGGTAGAGCGCAGCTTCCCACCAGAGGTAAAAGCAGCCGGCAAAAAATATGAAGGCGCAACCGTAAAAGAAAGCGATATCGCAGGGCGCATGGATTTGCGCGCATTGCCTATCTTTACCATTGATAGCGCACATACCAAGGATATTGATGACGCGGTTAGCGTGGTAGAAACCCCACAGGGCTTTGAGCTAGGGGTGCATATTGCCGATGTGAGCCATTATGTCAAACCCGGCAGCATATTAGATGAAGAAGCCATCAAACGCAGCACTAGTGTATATTATGCAGACCAAGTAATCCCAATGCTACCCCGCCAATTATCCAATGGCGTGTGTAGCTTGAATGAGCGAGAAACCCGCCTTGCATTTTCTTGCCTGATGCACCTAGATGCCAAGGGTGAATTGATTGATTTCCGCTTTGTAAAGAGTGTGATTTACAGCCGTGTAAAGGGTGTGTATGATGAAATCAATGAGATTTTGGCAAACACTGCATCTCCTGATACCGTTGCAAAATACCATGAAGTTATCGCACAATTTCCCGCCATGCAAAAGCTATATGAGCTGCGCAAGGTAAACCGTAAGCAGCGCGGCTGCATGGATATCGAGAGCGGCGAGTGCAAACTAGTGCTAGATGACAATGGGCATTGTATTGACGTGAAAAAACGCACTCGTGGTGTCAGCGAAGCAATCGTAGAAGAATTTATGTTGCTTGCCAACCAAGCGGCTGCCCGCTATGCGCGCGTTAAGAAAGCGCCATTTGTGTACCGTGTGCACGAAGAGCCCAATGCAGAAAAGCTAGACCGCCTGCATCAGTTGCTCAAAGGGTGCGGTATCAATTATCACTTTGAGGGTGCTGTCCCCAAAACCAAAGAGTTAAGCGCTATTTTGGATGCCACCCGTGGACATGCTAACGAGAAAATTGTGCACACAGGCTTATTGCGCTGCATGTCTAAGGCAAAGTATGAGCCAGAGCCAAAAGGTCATTACGGCTTGGTGCTTGCGGATTATGCGCATTTTACCAGTCCGATCCGACGCTATCCTGACCTTGCAATTCATCGCATTTTAGGGCAGATGATTGAAAATGTGCCTGCGGAAACCATTGCAGAAGAGTTCACCGCTTATGTTGCCATGGCAAGCAAGCAATCGTCAGAGCGTGAAGTGGTTGCCATGCAGATTGAGCGCAAGGCAGAAAGCTGCTATAAGGCAGAATATGCCCGCCGCCATCTGGGCGAAACCTTCACAGGTAGTATTTCTGGTGTGACACAACGAGGCTTATTCATAGAGCTAGAGAGCGGTGTAGAGGGCTTTGTGCCTGCCTCCACGCTTACCACCACAGGCACCTTGCTGATTGAAGGGGTTGGGCTTTCGGACCCTGCATCTGGCAAGATGTGGAGCATGGGCGATGCAATGCAAATTATCATTGTGCGCGCAGACGTTAACCTCGGCAAAGTCGATTTTGAGGTTGCACCTGCGGTATAAAGCGTAAAAATTCATAAAAGAATAAGAAATGCCGGCTACTTTTTATAGTAGGCGGTATTTTTTTGGCAAAATATACCTACACTATTAAGGACGCACCAAAGTAATCAAACAGGAAAGGGGTTTCCAATGGTAGCAGAATTAATCAGTAAAAAGGCGGCAATGCGTAAAGCGATTGCGCTTGAAAATGAAAAATGTGCAAAAGAATTAGAGCAAGATTTGCGGGATTGTCTTGCAAGTATGGCAAAGAATGAGCAGATGTTTAACCTAGAAGTAGAAGAAGCACTGGTAGAAGCACGTATTTATGAGCGGCAAGCATTGCAGTGTCGCTATCGTTATTTGCTTGAAAAAGCACGTGCAATGGGGCTGCGTGTGCGGGGGGCATATTGATGGCGCGGCAGGCAGAAAGCATGCACGAGCATGCAGCGGCATTGCAGCGGTCGATTGCAGGTGAAAATAGGCAGGGCGAAGGCATACCTGCCCAAGACACCGGTGCAGTACATAACAAACAGTGGCATGTTACGCGCTTTTTGGGGGATTGGCTGACCACTGCCACCGCAGGGGTCAGCGCACTGGGGCTTGTGCGCGTGCTCGCACCGTGGCTAGGCTTTACCGTTAAGATAAATCTGGTAAGTCTTGCCTTAGCAGCTTGCTTGGGCGCACCGGGTGTGGTGTTGTTGCTGTTTTTGCGGCTTTGTTTTTGGCGCATCTAGTCACAAAAGTTTAGATGGATGAAAAAACAGCATAACGTAAAAAAATAAATTTCACTTTACAACAGTGCTCCTTTAGATTGACAAATTACGGCGAAAGTAGTACTATATCTTTTGTGCGTATCGAATTAAAAAAATAAAAAATGAGCATAACATTTAGATGATTTGCAAAAAAAATGAAGTGCGGTCGGTAGGCAGTTGAAAAAATGGCAAGTGCGTGTGTTTTTTGTGCGCGTACTTGCTTTATCAAATAATCGGAGGATGTTTCATGCAAGAAAGAGAAAAATTTGGCTCACGATTAGGCTTTGTCTTAATTTCGGCGGGTTGTGCGATTGGGCTAGGTAATGTATGGCGCTTTCCCTATATTGTAGGGCAGTATGGCGGTGCGGCATTTGTGCTAATTTACTTATTTTTCCTAGCAATCTTTGGCTTGCCCATCATGGTGATGGAGTTTTCGGTCGGGCGCGCTAGCCAAAAAAGTATTGCGCGTTCCTTCCATGTGCTTGAGCCTGCGGGCAGCAAATGGCATTGGTACAGTTGGGTTGGCATTGCGGGCAATTACCTGCTGATGATGTTTTACACCACCGTTGCAGGGTGGATGTTTATTTATTTCTGGAAATCTGCCACAGGTGCCTTTGTTGGTTTAGATGTGGCAGCCATTGGCGAGGTGTTCAACGATGTGTTGGCAAACCCTGCCTTGCTTGCAAGCTGCATGATTGGTGTGGTGCTGCTCGGTATGCTTGTCTGTTACCAAGGTTTACAAAATGGTGTGGAAAAGGTCAGCAAGGTGATGATGCTTGCGCTGCTATTCTTGCTTGTGTTACTTGCTATCCGCGCGGTGACGTTAGAAGGCGCTAGCGAGGGGCTTGTCTTTTATCTGGTGCCAAACCTAAATACCATTATGGAAATTGGGTTAAGTGAGGTTGTCTTTGCGGCACTTGGGCAGGCATTCTTTACCCTGTCGATTGGCATGGGTTCCATGGCGATTTTCGGCAGTTATATTGGCAAAGACCGCACCCTACTAGGTGAAGCAATCAACGTCACGGTGCTTGATACCTTTGTGGCGATTATTGCGGGGCTTATCATTTTCCCATCTTGCTTTGCCTTTGGGGTAAACCCAGACCAAGGCGCAGCATTACTATTCGTGACTTTGCCGAATGTGTTTAACGCAATGCCAGGAGGTCGGCTGTGGGGCAGTCTGTTCTTTGTTTTCATGTCTTTTGCGGCAATGTCTACTGTTATTGCGGTATTCCAAAATATCATCGCATCTACCTCTGAGGCATTTAGTTGGAGCCACAAAAAGGCAGTGCTTTGCAATTTGGTTGCCATCATCCTGCTTTCTCTGCCTTGCTTGCTTGGCTTTAGTGTCCTATCAGACGTTAGCATTTTGGGCATGGGGATTTTAGACTTTGAAGATTTCTTGGTTTCTAACAATATTTTGCCACTGGGCTCACTCTTCTATCTTGCGTTCTGCGTGTCGAAATATGGTTGGGGTTGGGATAACTTCCTTGCCGAGGCAAACCAAGGCAGGGGCATTAAATTCCCCCGCCAATTGCGTTTTTATGTGACCTGGATTGTGCCAGTTTTGGTGCTTTATGTCTTTGCAATGGGCTATTACGATAAGTTTTTTTAAATAAAGTGTTAATTTTATCAGATGTAAGGGCGAAATGTTGGATTTTTGCTTTGAATATGTTATGATAATAAAGACAAAAAACAAGGCTGCTATGCGTTTTTTATCAAAAAGCATAGTGGTCTTTTTTTGTAAACAAAACAGAGAGATAAGAGAGAAGAAATGAAAATTGTTGTATTAAATGGCAGCCCTAAGGGCAAAAACAGCGTTACAATCCAAACGAGTTATTATCTAGAAAAACGATATCCAGAGCACAGCTTTGAGGTACTGCACGTAGGTGCACGTATTCGGGCATACGAAAAAGAGTTTGCCTCGGCAAAAGTCGCACTAGAAGCCGCGGATATGGTGCTGTTTTCTTATCCAGTGTATACCTTTTTGGCACCTTACCAGTTGCACCGCTTTATGGAATTGCTCAAAGCAAGCGGCACGGACTTGCGTGGGAAATATGCCACCCAAATCTCTACCTCTAAGCACTTTTATGATGTCACTGCCCATAAATGGGTAGAGGAAAATGCCTATGATTTAGGAATGAAATATCTTGGTGGGCTTTCGGCTGACATGGAAGATTTACGCCAAGAAAAAGGGCTTGCAGAGGCAGATTGCTATTTTGAAAAATTGATGTTTGACGCAAAGCATGATATCTACAAAGTCCGTACCCGCGCAGCGGCTGCACCAAAAACAGAACCCTATCAGCCAGTGTTAGAAAACACCCCCAAAAGCGCAGATAAATCGGTGGTGATGGTTACAAATGTCTCAGCGCAGGATATCAATTTGCAAAATATGATAGCAGATGTAAAAGCAGCGTGCCCCTACCCAATTAAGGTGGTCAATATGCGCGAATTTGCATTTTCGGGTGGCTGCCTTGGCTGCCTGCAATGTGCCACCACAGAACAGTGCGTTTATAAAGATGGCTTTGATGAATACCTACGTAAAGAAATCCAAACAGCGGATGCCATCATCAATGCCTTTACGATCCAAGATCATTATACCGAGGCAAGTCTAAAATGCTATGATGACCGCCAGTTTTGTAATGGGCACCGCACTGTTACGCAGGGTATGCCAGTGGCATATCTGATCAGTGGCGATTATCAAAACGAACCATTGATGCAAATGCTTGTTGAAGCGCGTAGTGAGGTCGGCGGGGTTTATCTTGCGGGGGTTGCAACCGACGAAGGGGATATTGCGGCAGATATTCAAAAGCTAATGGTATCGTTACAATACGCGCTAACGCATACAATGGCAAAACCAACGAATTTTTATGGGGTTGGTGGCAGTAAGATTTTCCGCGATTTGGTGTATCAGATGCGCGGCATGATGAAAGCAGACCACAAATTCTATAAATCGCATGGAGTATATGATTTCCCGCATAATCAACCATTCAAAATTTTGCAAATGCAACTTGTGGGGGCAATGCTTTCCGTTCCCTCTGTGCAGAAAAAGATGAAGGGCAAGCTCAGCAGCTATATCATTGCACCTTACACCAAAATAATCGAAAACACAAAACCAGCAAACCAGAAAGAGGATGTATAAATGAATGTATTAGATATCGCTATTATTATTTTTGTTGTGATGGAAACCGCCAATATTTGTATTTTGTATTTTGCACCAGATTCTCGCCTTGGCAATGGTGTGGCGGTTTTTAACGCATGGGAGGACACCAAAAAAGATGAAAACACCCATCTATTTGCGCAGTACATGACTTGTTGGGTAGCAGGTACTAAATTAATTTTTATTGTGTTGTTGCTCGTCATTTTATTCACTGGTTCTGAATTAACCAAGATGTTTGGTGTGTTTGCCATGATTGTTTCGATTGCGAGCTATTTCTGGAAACTGCACCCCATCATGAAAACCTTAGACGCGAAGGGCATGATTACACCAAAAGGGTATTCAAAAGCGCTGTTTTGGATGATTAGTAGCTTTTTAATTATGTTCTCGGGCGCGCTTTTGTTGTACTTTATGCTTTAATAATAAAAGGGGGATATCATGCAAGAAAATCAAGTGGACAAGATAAAATCAATTGCAGTGCCTGCGCCACAAAGCGAAAAGCAAATGGGCAAAGAGGTGGTAGCGCCAATGGCGATACCAGAGGAAAAAGCGAAGATAGAACAGCCAGAAACCGTAACGCAAGCGGAGGAAGGCGCGCCAGTTTCAAAAGAAAAGGCAATCATTGGTGCGCAAAAGCACTTGACGTCAGAAGAGGTTTCGGCTGAACTCTTGAAAACGATGCAATCACTAGAGCGGGAAGAAAAAAAGCAAACGGTTTATTTGCGCATCTGCGCCGCAGGTTTTTTGGTGGCGGTTCTGATTGCGCTGTCATCGGCGGTGATGTGTGCGATTGCATTTCATAAGGCAGAGCTAGCTTATCTGGAAGTCATGCAAGAAATGCAACAATTTGCAGCACAGCTTGAAGATGCTGATGTAGAAGCATTGATAGAAGAGCTGACTGGCATGGTAGAAAATATGAATTTGCTTGTGGATGAAAGCAGGGTAGAACTTGAGACTGCGACGCAAGCAATGGACGGCTTAGATGTCGATGCATTAAATGATGCAATTTCAGACTTGCAATCTGTAACAGACCCGTTGTCCTCTCTTTATAGTATGTTTTCCTAAAATAAAAAAGGCTTTGACGAGAAAAATTCGTCAAAGCCTTTTTTGCGGTTTTAAACTTTAATGTTGAGCCATTTGCCTTGGCGGAAGCGGATAAAGCTAAAGAGAAAGCGGATGGCTTGATCGGCAAGTAGCCCAAGCCAAATACCAGTTAGCCCTAACCCGCACGGATAGCACAGGACCCAACTGGCAAGTGGGCGGACAATCGCGACACTAATCAGGGATGTAAATGCGGTGAATTTGGTGTCACCCGCGCCGCGCAAACAGCCCGTCGTGACAACCTGCGCAATCTGCACGTAAGTAATGACACAAAGCAGTGCGATGAGCATGGTAGAATAATCTAAGATAACCGCTTCATCTGTAAACAAGGCGAAAAGTGATTTGCCAAAGAAGAGGAACACAATTGAAATCAGCACGGAGCACATCACACCAATGCGGCGGCAAATGGTGCCATACGCACGGGCAAGTTCTGGTTTTTTCTGCCCGAGGCTGCGCCCAACCAAGGCAATAGAGGCGATCGAAAGACCATCTGCCAATGAAAAGGAAAGGTTTAAAATCTTCATCGCGATGGTGTGCGCAGAAAGTGCGATGGTGCCAAGTTTCGCAACGGTGAGGGCGAATAAAAAGAAGCCGATGCGCAAAAACACCTGTTCCATAAAAGCGCTGCCACCAATATCGAGGGTAGCGCGCAAATCTTTGCTTTGGATTTTTTTCTCTTTGGCGCGATAGCGCAGATAGATAAAGCTATTTGGGTTTAGTGCGGAGGCAATGCTAATCGCACAGCCTGCTGCTGTGCCTAGCACGGTCGCAATGGCAGCACCATTTACGCCTAGGGCGGGGAAGCCAAAGCGACCGCCGATGAGCAGATAGTTAAAGACTACATTCACCACATTGGCAGTGGTATTGGTAATCATTGAAATGCGGGTGTTGCCGACACCGCGCTGTGCGGCGTTGAGGATTTGGGTGACCGCGGTGAAAATCATCCCGGCGGCAATGATGCGAAAATACCCTACGGCTAAATCATGCGTGTCCTCTTGAGAACCAGCAAGGGTTAGGATAAAATCAGCCCCAAAGAACAAAATTGTGGAAACAATAATGCAAAGCACAATGCCAAAGAAAAGCATTTTGCGCAGTAGTACATTGGCACTGTCACGGTCATTTTCACCTTTGCGGCGCGCACAAATTGAAGAAATGGCAGTGGCAATGGCAAAAAAAGCGCATAGTCCAATAAACTTAGGCTGATCTGTCAAGCCAATGGCTGCAATCGCAGAGGCACCGAGAGCGCTGACCATAATAGTGTCCACAAAGCCCGTCATGCTAATTAGAAATGATTCAAGCATGGTAGGCCAAGCCATGTGGAAGGCGGTGTGATATAAATCCTTTTGTTCAGGCAGTTCTGGGATTTGTTGCAAGGGGTCATCTACGGTACTTGTTTTCATTGTGTTACCCTCTTAGTTATCATCGTGTGACGCTGCATTTGCGCGCATTTACCTTGTACAGGTAAGGTGTGTCAGTAAAATGGAATAAATTAATTGAATTAAGTATAACACTTTATGGAGTATTTGGCAATTTTGAGGAAAATATGAACCCTACTTCGTGTGCTCGTGATAAAAAAGAGCACGGTGCAGATAGCGTAGGTGGATAGAAAACAAGCACAGGAGGTATTTTGCATAATCGTTTTCTTGTGGCAGAAAAAAAGACGCTTGTGCTGACAGGTTGCATTGCATTCCTGTTAGCATGAGCGTCTTGTTCATTATACTTGGGTTTGTGCTAGATTTGCCATGATACGGATGGCTTGCTTGTGATTTTCGATGGTTGCCCTTGTAGTGGTGCCACCATATTCGCCATCTAACGTCCAATCTAGTGGTTCGGCGCTTTCTATCACAATTTTCCGTGCACGGAAGGTCTGTAAATAGGCCGGGTCAGGGGTTGCACTCAGTACGCATTGCAGCAGCGCATGGGTTTCGGCGGGGTTTTTGGGACGCTTGGCAAATAATCCTTCAAATAAGCCATCATCTAGCAATATGTTTTGGTCTTTGGCGGGTTTAAAGCCGCCGACTGAGGTGGAATTCGTCACCATACCATAGATATAATCATCGGTGAAGGTCTCTGTTTCGGTGGTGATGGTCAATCGATAAGCGGGAATACTCCCAAGGCGCTTGGCACCCTCTAGCAGATATGCCATCTTCCCAAGCAGGTTTTTGTATTCCTGTGGGGTTTGGTACGAAACATCGGTGAACAGCCCAAAAGCGGCAATATAGGCGAAGGCGCGCTGATTAAACGTACCCACGTCACAGGCGAATGGTGTTGCGGCAATTACATCCTGCGCTGCTGTCATAATGTCTTTCGAAAGGCAGAGGCTTGCAGCAAAATCATTGGTGGTGCCACTTGGAATATACCCCACCGTAGGGCGCACAGAAAGAGGCATTAATCCATTGAGGATTTCGCTCAATGTGCCGTCACCCCCACTGCAAACAATTTTGTCATAGGCGCCGCCTTCTGCAAGCACAAATGCGGTGGCATCTTTGGCACTCTGGGTGGGATGCACCGTAAGAGTATAACCTTCTTTGGTGTACAGGTCAATAATTTCGTTTAGTTTTGTTTTAAATTGCTCTTTCCCCGAATGTGGGTTATAGATCAATAGCATTTTCATGGTAACGGTTCCTTTTGCTTGTAAGAATGGCGCAAAGCCTAGTTTGTTTTGAGTGATTTGTGTTCTCTCAGATTTTACCATTGATCGAGTGAAAATAGGTGAAAAAAGGCAAAACGCTTTATGAAGGTTTTGTAAACCTTCTGTGAGTGTACATTCTGTACGGGTGTTCGCACTTATATTTAGTAGTATTTACCATTGTTTGTGCTGCTATTAAAAATAAAATTAGAAAACAGGGCGATATCCTTAAAAATGCAATTTTTTGAAAAAGAGGTTGACAATGCTGTTTACTTGCGATAAACTACAAAAAAGAGTTTATCGACGATAAACAAGTGCGTCTGTGCAAAGAGAACAGCGCGGGGCTGCGGTACCCGCACAAGGCACCAGAAGAAAAATAAAGTTTGATGGGAGGAGAAATGAAACGATGGAAAAATACAAACTAGCAGAAATGGAACGAAAATTTGCAAAGCTAATTTGGGCGCATGCGCCCATTGCGTCAGGTGAACTTGCAAAATTATGTGCAACAGAACTAGATTGGAAGCGCCCTACAACCTATACTGTATTGCGCAAGCTATGTGAGCGTGGGATATTTTCCAACGAAAATGGGACGGTGACGGCTTTGATGAGTGAGGAATGTTTTCTTGCAAAACAAGGGGAAGAATACCTATCCGAGAGCTTTGGCGGTTCATTGCCAAAGTTTTTGGTGGCATTTGCCAATCATAATGATTTAAAAAAAGGCGAATTAGACGCACTCCAAAGCCTGATTGATAATTACAAAGAGGACTGAGGGGCAGTGTGGAGAGGGGAAAGATGAAAAACAGACGAATACAGCGGCAACGGCTTTCGATTGTGTTCTATTTTTTGATGGTGTTTTTTGCGGTACTTGTCATGCTTTCCGCATTATATGATAGCGCGGCAATGCCTAAAATCCGTCGCGGGTTTTATACCGAAAACAAAATTTCCGCTTATGCCCCATTTGAATATGACGAAGCCGCGCTCCTTGCCTTTTGTGAGGTGCAAAGCGAATTACCTTTTGCCTTTGGGCGCACCTATTTAAGCGAAAGTATGGATTTGCGGCATTTGTATTTTTCAGCAGAGATGGAGACACCCCCTGTGATAAAAGGTCGCTTTTTTACCGCAGAAGAAATGCTTTCGCAAGCGTGTTTGGCGGTGATTGGCACAGACTTTGTTGCGGATGTTTATATTGTTGCGGGTGTCGAGTATATTGATATCAACCGCACGGCCTATCAAGTCATTGGTGTGCTCGGCATTGGTGAAGCATCGCGGCTTGATAGCATCATCTATTTGCCCCTTGGGGCGCTCAACGAAGGGATAGGGCAGACAGGACTTTATGTTTTGGATTCCACTTCACTCGAAGCGATGGTTTATCTAGCGCCTTATCTGAGTGAGCTGCTTGCTATTCCAAATACAGGTATGCCGTTTCAGACAATCTATCTTTCTGCGGATAGCGTCATCACCGCAGCCCTAGCCCAGATGAGCAACATTACCCGTATTAGCCTTGTGTTACTCGCAAGTATTTCCCTTGCGGCGCTCTTTTTTACGGCGCGGTGGGTTGCGGGCTGTGTATCGCTCATTCGCATCGGGCGCACCTTAGGGTTTCACCCCGTTCAGATTTATTGGCTTGTCTATCAGCCTTATGCCAGTTGCGGATTTTGCGGGGTTTGCCTTGCAAGCGGCATTTATTGTCTTTTAGAGCATTTCGATATTTTATTGCGCCTGCCACTGTTTTGGGTATTGGTGGCATTTGGTGTGGTCGCGCTGTGCGTTGCTTTGCAAATCGCAATATTGATTTTTGTTGCGTTGCATCGCTTAGAAAGGCGGTCGTAAATGAAACGAAACAGAAGTGTTCTTTGGATGGATATTGTTTTTGATTGCAAAAAGAATTTGTTGCAAAATCTGTTGATTGCACTACAAATTGCCCTGCTTGTTTGGGCAAGCACCCTGCTTGCTGGCTTTTTTGTGCCGTATATCAGTGGTGCGCAGCCAGACGAGGATGGTGGTTTTTATCTATATTCCGCAAATAGTAATCTGACAGAGGCCTATTTGGCACTTGATCAAACGATGAATGCACTCTCTGACCAAGCCTATGTGGAAAACTTTGCGGTGCTTTGGGAGGCCTTACACAGCCAAAGTGAGTTTTCCTTTTATCTTTGCCAAGAAACGGTGTTTCCAGTTTCGGAATTTACTGTGGATAATTATTTTCATGGGGCAAGCATACAAGCGTTTTTGGGCAAGCCCACCTATGATAAAGCGCTGAGCACTGAGGTGTTGCAAGCACTAACAGATGATGAGGGAATGCCAGATTTCGATAGTATGCAGCCAGATGGTGTCGCACGGTATAGTAACCCTCTTAAAACAAATGCCTATGCAATGCGGGGGTTCTTACTCGATGCGGGCGCAATGGAGCATTTTTCGCTTGCTGTTTCAAGTGGGCGTTTGTTTGACGAAAGCGATTTTGCAACAAAATCAACCTCAGATGAAACCACCAATGTTATTATGGGCAGTGCCTATGCGGCATATTATGAGGTTGGCGATAAAATTGACCTTGCCAATCAAATCAGTAGCTCTGCCTACCGTGCGACCATTATTGGCTTTTTAGAAGAGGGCAGCAACGTCACTGTACAGGTGAGTGAAAGCGCTTACCTGACCACTACGGAATGTTTAGACTATGCGATTTTGTTCCCCTTTACGCTGTATGAGGGCAGTTATCTGTATAAAATAAGCAGCGCCTATTCATATACCTATTCCCACGGATGGGGTATCGTGCCAAGCATAGAGGAAAGCAATCCACTTGCATGGCTAGCTTTACAGAAAAAGGTGCAGGACTTGTTTGTCGCTTCGGATATTCCTTCAGCGCAGATGGGAAATATCAGTTATAGTATGATTTATTTCAAAAGCAACACCACTGAAGAGCTGCTGATTATTCTGTTGTTATTTGCCACGGCGGTTGTTTTTTGCAGTTATACCATTGCGGCATTCCTCAAGGCAAAGCTGATGCGTGCACGGAAATATTATGCCATTCAAATTTTGTGTGGACGCACCCCGGTATCTATCATGGCACAGTTTGTGGCGATGCAAGGGTTTTGGCATCTGATTGCGGCAATTGGTGTGGCGGGATGGTTCCACCAATACGTGGGGGGGAATAAAATGCCATTTGTGAGCATTGGTATTTCGGCGGTGCTGTTTGCCTGCGTGGTGATGCAAATTATTTGTTTGCAGCGTAGGCTACTTGCCGGCACTGATTTTATGCAGCACATTATGGAGGTGCAGGATGATTAAGCTAGAGAACATTCGAAAGACATACGGCAAGGGGGATGCTACGGTACATGCTTTACGAGGGATAAACCTTAGCATTGTAACGGGTGAGATGGTCGCAATTGTCGGGAAAAGCGGTTCGGGCAAATCAACTTTGTTGCGGGTGATTGCGGGGCTTTCTGGCATTGATAGCGGCTGTTATCTCTATCAAATGCAGCCACTGGATTGCACTAGTGCAAGTGTATTGCGTAAATTCCGCCGAGAACATATTGGTATTGTATTGCAAAACTATGGCTTGATCGAAGAACTCACCGTCTTTGAAAATATTGCTTTGCCGCTTAAATTTAAGCGGATGTCGCGCAAGAGTGTGCAGCAAGCGGTGCAGCGTCAGCTTGCAGCAGTGGATTTAACAGAAAAGCAAGATGCCCATCCCTCTACCCTTTCTGGGGGGCAGCAACAGCGTGTGGCAATTGCCCGCGCTCTGGTGTTGCAGCCAGATGTATTGCTTGCAGATGAGCCCACAGGGGCGCTTGACCAAGAAACCGGGGCGGCGATTATGGCGCTGTTTGCCAAAATAAATGCGGCAGGCACCACCGTGATTATCGTGACCCACGATATGGAAATCGCTGCACAGTGTGGCAGAAAAATTGTGTTAGTAGATGGTATGGTGCAGGCAGAGGACGCTTAGCATTAAATGTCTAAATGAATTTGCAGTTGCATGATACATAGCGGGTGATGCGTCTATATCAGTTGATGGTATGTGCGGCATTTTATACGATGGAAGGAGTAAGCCCATGCAGACGATTTGCGACTTCATGGTGGCGGGTTTTATCACCATACTAAATATGAGCATTACCGCAAGCGTGGTGATTGGCTTTGTCTTTCTAGCGCGACTTTGCCTAAAGCGGGCACCGAAAGGTTTTTCCTATGCCCTTTGGGTGGTGGTGCTATTCCGTTTGCTTTGTCCCATTTCGTTTGAGCTACCCTTTGCGCTCATATCGCTCACCGGTGTGTCTCCTACGCAAGAAACGCAGAGAAGTATGATGCAATACATTTCAGCAGAATGGACGGTGCAAAGCAACCAAGGAGATGATTTTGGCGAGGCGATTGTTCGTGAGGGAGAAGCTGTTGTAGCGCGTGACGCGAGTAATACGGTGCTTGTAATGACGGATGGAAGCATCCGTTCTACCGCGCAAGGCACTGAGGATATCGAGGATAACACGCGGAGTGTTTCACTGCAAATCCTTATCGTAGCGACTGTTATTTGGCTGCTAGGTGCAGGGGGATTGTTGGGTACAAACTGTCTTTCACTGTTATGCTTGAAAAGAAAATTGCGTCCTGCCTTACGTTATGGGGGTGAAACTTATGGGGCATGGACAGAGACCCCTGTTTATTTGTCAGATGCTATCTCAACTGCTTTTGTTCTTGGCGGAGTGAAACCTTGTGTTTTTTTGCCGACGCAGCTATCGATGCAAGAACAAAGCTATATTTTGCGCCACGAACAAGTTCATATTGCAAGGTATGACCATCTTTGGCAAGCAGCGGCTTTCTTCGCACTCTGTATACATTGGTTTAATCCACTTGTATGGTTTGCATTCAAGGCAAATCAAAAAGATATGGAGCTTTCCTGTGATGAACGCGTTTTGTATCAAACGAATGGTAGCATCAAAAAAGAATATGCACAAAGTCTATTGAACCTTTCACAAGGGAAAAAAACGATGATACACAGCGTGCTAGCGTTTGGTGAAAACGATGCCACAAGCCGTATCAAAAATGTGCTTTCTTATCATAAACCTGTACGTTGGATTCGCTTTATCGTAGGTTTCGCTCTTGTGGTGGCTGCGATTGTATTGGTTGCAAATCCGATGACACCTGACAACAGTGATTTACAAGTGGAGGGGGATGCGAATGCTGCGAACAGCTCACCTGTGAGTAGTGAAGTGCAAGGCAGTGCGATCCAAACACAATCTGATTCAATGGAAGGTATTCTGATAGAAGAAACCTTGTATACGGAACTTAATCTGGATGGTGTTGGAATTGCAGATGATAGCGCGCGTGTTAGCGTGTATCGATGGGATGAAAACGGGCGGGCGGATATCATTACAGTGTCAGTGCAACTTGGCACAGGGGAAGAAACTGCGTATACGGTGCCTTCTGTGGAATACGCTTACACATGGGGCGCGACCTTGCTGACAGGTGCGTTGTTTCGTGCAGAGAAAGATGCGATCGTTTTAGAGGTGCCGGTGCCGTATAGCAATTATGGTGCGGCAGATGTGTATGTGTTAGACGTGTGTGGCAAGACAAATGGAGAACCTGCCGTGATAGTGGAGCGTATGAATACACAGGAAAGTACGATGCGTTTGCCCTCTGGGCTAGAAACTGAGCTTGCGGAACTTGGAATGAGCGGAACTGTTACAGATGGCACACAAATAGTGCCATGCGAAGAAAGTGATTTGCAGGGCTTGCAACTCTATACATCAGGCAGTACGGGTGATTGGCGCGATACAGCGCAAATCGTCTATTGGGCAGAAGATGGTTGGATGATGTGCAAGTAAGGATAGGTGTGTTTTTTCTGTAAATCTTGTGGTTACTAAGGTGTTGATGTTTTTTCTGACTAGGATAAAAAATGATGAGATAGATGGTAAAAAGGAGTGCTTGATGAAAAATAACAAATACAATATCCGAACGCATTTTGTTTTTTGGAGCGGCGGAATTGCGCTGTGCGCTACAATTCTCTTGGTGGCATTTTGCGTGACAAAGCCGTTTGCAGCGCCTGTGGACACTGCAAGTAATGCGCTCAATACGGCAAGCTCGCTCACCGCGCAGCCGACAGCCACCCCTACTGCGACTCCGATCCCAGAGGCGAGTGATGCGTTACCGCCTTTATTTCAAGTAGAGTATGGTACCATTGCTATTACCCCGGCGGAGCGGGATGTTCTATTTGCAGACCTAGAAGCAATACAGCAATCGGTTGATTTTTATGCGGCATTTGTCGAAGGATTTGGTGCGGAAATTGACATTACTGACAATGAAGATTTGCTGCAAATTGTCCATCAGGACACGACGTATGATTATTATCCGGTGGAAGAGTACTCGTCTGTTACTGTGCTAGAAACTGCTGCGATGGAATATCTGAGCGCAGATTTTGTCGCAGCACTCTTGACCCTTGCGCAACAAGGTACAGATACCCAAGCGCCCTATCTCATCGAGCAAGATGGGGTGCTATATGGTCGATATAGCCAAGAAATGTTGGAGGTGCAGCTTATCCCAAGTGAGATGGTGCTTGTCTATGCCAGTGCGGGCGAGGCAACGGTGTTGGTGCCTTCCGTCAACTCATTTGAGGGCGATTTCACGCAAACTTGGTATGAGGTGAATGCCGTTCAAGAAAATGGCAGATGGGTGATGGATAGCTGGCTAGGGGAAAACAGTCCAAAAAGCTATGAGCAAACCGTGTATCAGCACAACACCATAGAGGATGTGAAAAACCAAATTTGGCAGGATATCATCCAGAGCTGGGAATACCCCGATACGCAATATATGGCAGATGTAAACGGCGATGGGGAGGGAGAAATCTTTGCCTTTATTGTCTCAGAAACACAGGAACAGGTGGATGGAATGACGGTTGCGGATTTGTGGTGTTACCATGACCGTACCTATGAGAAAATCAAAGAGGTGACAGTATCTAGCCTTTCGTCAAATTCTGATGATGCACCCAAGTGGATGACCGTGGGGGAGCGCGCGCTATTTGCCGTGATGCAAACTTCTATGACTTGGGCTTGGACCGATGTTTATACCGTGCAGGATGGCGCGGTGGTTGCCTTTGAGGGGATTGGGCAATCCATCACTCAAGGGGATGAAAGCCTTGGCGAAGATGAGGGCGATTTTACCGTTGTGGTCGCTGCCTATGACTCAAGTTATATCTTGAATGCAACAGGGGATGGGCTGCTTTACACAGGGCGCACTGCCAAGCCTTATTATCTCTATTGGGATGAGGAAAACTGCATCTTCCGCGAATACGGTGCAATTAAAATAAACCAAGCGGATTTGGCTGCACTTGGCATGGATGCAGACGCGCTTAATACACTCTTGCAAGCAGAGGGAGAAGCAGATACCGCGACAATGCGCATGGATGGGATTTATCAATTTGCAAATGGCAAATACAAAGTAAACTATTCCTATGGCACAGATGAAGCCGCGGGGTGCTATTATCTAGCACTCGCGTTAGAGGATGGCGCTTTGGTAAATGAAACCCCAACCGAAAACAGTGGATATTACCTGCCTGCTGTTTACCCGGCGGTGGCTGTCTACCCCACGCTTGCACAGGCAGATTTAGCGGATTATTTCATCAATGCAATTGCAGAAGAATATGGTGAAATGAGTGGGATGCTCAGCAAGGATGCTATGCTGACCAGACGGATTTAGACTGTGATGGATGCCCTGAGCTATGGATGATGGTAGAGATGTATAAATATAGTGTCGGATACGTGTTTGAGCTGCGCGCGGATGGCAGGGCGGACATTGTGGGAGATTTGGGGTATAGCTTGCCCTCTGCCATGCAGATTGGATACCACACTGCGCTTTATTCGGCACAGGAAAGTTTGAGTGACGTGCTCTATTTTAAACATGAAGAGGGGTTTGCGGTAAGAGCAGGTAACAACATTACAGAAACTTTTTTTACCATGCAAAACAATCAGCTTGTGCGCAACACGTTGTATTGTTCTGTCGGGTTTGAGGGTGCAGAGAATCAGTATCAGACGGATGATACCGTCAATGCACAAGCATTCACCAAAGAGGAATATGAGGAAAAGCAGCAAGAATATTTATCTGGTGCAAGTGGCAGCAGTGCGGTGAATATCATAACCGTTTCGGAGTATGCGCAGGAAGGTGCCCTTGCCGCCGCGATAGACAAGCTGTTTGCATAGCATTGTAGTTGCATGATACATAGCGGGTGATGCGTCTATATCAGTTGATGGCATGTGCGGCATTTTATACGATGGAAGGAGTGAGCCCATGCAGATGATTTGGGACTTCATGGTGGCGGGTTTTATCACCATGCTAAATATGAGCATTACCGCAAGCGTGGTGATTGGCTTTGTCTTTCTAGCGCGACTTTGCCTAAAGCGGGCGCCGAAAGGTTTTTCCTATGCCCTTTGGGTGGTGGTGCTATTCCGTTTGCTTTGCCCTGTTTCGTTTGCGTTGCCCTTTGCGGCAGTGGGGGTGACGGGGGTGTTGCCAACGGCGCAAGCAAGCCTAAGCGCTATGCAGTACCTCTCGCCGAGCGCGGCACTGTTCGGTGCAGCAGAAGATGCGGAACTTGCCGAAAGTAGCGATGCTGAACAACAAGACACTGTGCCGTCAGAAGGTGCTGACGCTGTGCAGGGCGATACCACCGCCACAAGCCAAGCGGTGCAGGCAGAGAGCACTGCGGGGAATGCGCTGGTAACAGAGCCCGCACAGCAGCAAGGTCTTGCGGTAGAAGAAGCGCAAGAGATACAGTGGGGCGCGATACTTTTGCGGTCGGTTAGTTTGTTCTGGTTTGTGGGTGCGCTCACATTACTTGTGGCAAATTGCAGTTCGCTCCTTCGACTGAAAAGCCAATTGAAACAGGCGGTGCTTTGCCAGCTTTGGGCAGAGCAGTCCAATATTTGTTATACTGCACATATCCCCACCGCGTTCGTGTTCGGCTTGATTGCGCCGCGGGTGTATCTGCCCGCGCGCCTATCGCCCAAAGAACAAGCACATATTTTATTACATGAGCAAACGCATATCGCGCGAGGTGATCATTTGTGGCAAGCACTTGCTTTTTTTGCGCTTTGCTTGCACTGGTTTAACCCTCTTGTCTGGCTTGCGTTTTATGCCAATCAAAAAGATATGGAGCTTTCGTGCGATGAGCGGGTGCTGCGCCAGATGGGCAATGCCGTCAAACAAGAATACGCGCAAAGCCTGCTCAACCTTTCCGCGAGGCAGCGCAAGCCGCTACATACCGTGCTTGCCTTTGGCGAAAGCGAGGCAAGTGCTCGTATCAAAAATGCACTTGCCTATCGCAAGCCGCTTTGGTGCGTTACAGGGGCAGCGGGGTTCGTGCTTGTGGTGGTGGGGATATTGTTGCTTGCAAATCCTGTGTCAGAAAATGCCATGCAAACCCAAGAGGGGACTGATATCACCGCGCAAGAAAGCAATCTTGCGATGGAAACCCTCGCGGCGCAAACCTTTGATGCACCAGAGAGCGAAGCAGAGATTTTAGCAAAGCGTGAGCTTGCCTTTGCCGGGTTGACGGAGGAAGAAGCGCAGGGGTTTATCTTGCGCATTCAGGCGATGAACCAATGGCTAGAAGGTGAGTGGGTTTATGGCAATCATTTCGAGAAATTCTCTTATCCGACAAGCCTGTATTGGAACTATTTAGAAACTGATGGCGAGATGGAATTTGGCTGGCTTTATAATAACAACGATTGGACATTACAAGAGCAGCAAGGGCTTGATACAGCTAGTTTTTATACGCGCTATGGTTGGTATACAACGATGGAAGCGGAATACGATTGGAATGCTTGGCTCGCCTCTTTTGAAATTTATCAAGAGATGTTTACCAATCCACAAATGCAAGAGGATGTAGCGCAGCTCATTGCCTACATCACGCTCGCGCAGGAAACGCATCGGGTTGAGTTTTTGCGCGAAGTCTATTATATTGTGCACGATATGGATTATTTCTTGTTCCGGTATGGGGTGGTGGATTATGCGCAATACGTTGCTGATTTATCGCTGCAAACGACCTACTATGGCGCACTCTCCCTCTGGCAAGAAGAATACGGTCTGCGCGCGCGTGTTACCTTAGAAACGCTACCCGCGCTCACTACACCGACAAGTGAAAGTCAAAGTTTATATGAGGTAGAGCAAGGTGCGCTTAGCAGTCTGCTTGAAGAGCAATGGGGCTATCGTAGCACCTACCCAGAGAGCACAGCGGGCGCGTTTGTCTATACAGATTTAGATGCAGATGGAAGCCGTGAGCTTTGGTTGTTTTATGAAAACGGTGCGACAAGCGAAGCCTTGGTGGTAGAAGAAACCGCCCAAGGAACTTATCTCTTTTTGGGGGCATTCAATGCACTGCCTGCGCTTGCGCAGCTAGAAAATGCAATTGCGCTATACCAAAATACAGATGGCACTGCGCAGTTCGTTTGCACCTACACATGGGCGGATGAAGTGGTCGCCTTGACGGATACATGGAGTATGCATCGTATATCACTAGAAGATGATGTGCTTTGTATTACCCAATTGCGTGCCTATACCAAAAACTATGTGCAGGGCAAGCAATATCTATTAAAACCTTCTGGGCAATCTGCTTTGGCGCCAGTTACACAGGCGGTGTTTGAGGCAGAGGCGACATTGCCGGCTGCGGGCGGTGAAGTGCTAGCACTGCAATCGCTGCAAAATTGGCGCGCTGTTCCATCGGTATTGTAATCATACAAACAAGAGCAGGGCAACCATAGTGGCTGCCCTGCTCTTATTTGTATGGTGCGAATGGGTGGTTTTACGCAGGGTAAAACACCTGTGTTAGGCACAACCCTTGCGCGGGGGCAAGGTGCCCTGCTTTGCTGCGTTCTTTTGCGACTAAAATGTTGGGTAGCTCACTTGCTTGGCGCTTGCCTAGCCCGATCTCAATTAAGGTGCCCACTAAAATGCGCACCATGTGATATAAAAAACCATCCCCCGTAAAGGTAAGTCGCACCTCGCTGCCAATGACTTCAATCTCGATAGAGGAAAGGGTGCGCACGGTGGATTTTTTTCCTGCTTTGGTGGCGCAAAAAGATTGAAAATCATGTGTGCCTGTGAGCAGCGCGGCAGCTTGCCGCATTAGCGCAAGGTTAAGCGGCGTAGTGACGGTGTGCAGATACTGCCGCTCAAATACATTGGGGACACTACTGTTCCAGATGCGATAGACATAGGTTTTCCCTAGCGCGTGCAGACGGCTGTGAAAGCGTTCGTCCACTTCTTCGGCATCAATTACCGCAATATCTGCGGGCAAGTATTCATTCGCGTATGCAATCACTTCGGCGCAGGTATGGGTAGTATTTGTCTTGAAATTCGCAATTTGCCCGCTTGCATGCACGCCTGCATCGGTGCGCCCAGATGCGGCAAGTGCGATCGGCGCATTTGCCATGCGTGATAGCACGGTTTCTAGTTTGGTTTGGATGGTGTTAGCGGTGTTTTTCTGGTTTTGCCAACCGTTGTAGCGGGTGCCGTCATATTGGATGGTTAGTTTGATGTTTTTCATGGGGTTCCTTTTTTGTTGTGTTAGGGGGCAATCTTTCCTGTGCGCTGCAAATGGTGGCGAGGAACCAACCATAACGGGTTTGCATAGCATAGGGGAGTTATTGATAGAAAAATGCCTGATGCGCCTCTAAATCGTGCAGGTATTTCTTAGCATAGTATTTTGCCATATCTAAATTTTGCAAGGAATAATTGCCGCATTCTGCCGGTTTTGCCCCAGGGATTTCCCCTGTGAAGGAAAGGATAAACTGACACATATCCTGCACAATGCGCAGCACATCTGCCGAAGATAAATCGCCAAACATCACAAGGTAAAATCCTGTCTTGCAGCCCATGGGTCCAAAATAAACAATGTTTTCTGAATGGGCGGAATTGCGCAGGTAGGTCGCGCCAATGTGCTCAATGGTATGCATGGCAGAGGAATCCATGGCAGGTTCCTGGTTGGGCTGGGTAAAGCGAAGGTCAAAGGTCGTCACGACAGTGTCGTTTTTTTGGTCTTGGCGGGATACATATAGCCCGGGCAATAGGTTGGTGTGGTCTACGCTAAAACTTGCGATTTTTTTCATACTAAAACTCCTTCGTTGCGTGTTTCTCCCTGTTTTTATCATTGTAACACATTTTTTGAAAAAATGACACTATTGCAAAGGAGAAACACGGACAAAAAGTTGACAGTTTTGCGCAATACTGTTATGCTATAATAAAAGAAATTTGTGTCAAAAAAAGGAGAACAACATGGAAAACACAACGCAATACGTACAGGCCAATTCTAAATTTGATGGTGGCTTATTCCAACTCATTTGTTGCAACATAGGTGGTTGGCTGCTTACCTTTTTAACCTTGGGTATTTGTTATCCACTTGCTATTTGCATGTCCTATAACTGGGAAATCAAACATACCATTATCGATGGTCGCCGCCTTTATTTTACTGGCACCGCAACTGGTTTGTGGGGTAACTGGATTAAGTGGATGCTGCTTACCATTATCACCTGTGGGATTTATGGCTTCTGGGTCAATATTAAAATCAAACAGTGGAAAACGAAACACACTCATTTTGAGAAATAAGCGTTTAATATCAGGTTAATTTTGCGATAAAACAGCCGTAGTTTCTTTCTTGTGAAGAAACTGCGGCTGTTTTTCGCTATTTTGAACGTTTTTGTGCTGATTTAAAGTTGTTTTTGCTTGTTCGTTTGGGTGGAGGGAGTATTTTGATTTTCTGTTGTGGGTTCAGCGGCTTTTTCCTGTTTTTCTAATTTCCGCGCGCGCATTTCTTGGCGGAACTCTTCGCGCGCTTCTTGGATGCGGCGCTGTATAACCGCTAAGTACTCAGGATGGCGCCTGTTGCGCAAATTCGGGAAGGCATCAAACAAACGGCGCTCATAGAAATCGTTTTTCTTGAGCATGCTTTGGAAGCGTTCTGTCAGTTCGTCTTTTAGGTCAAGCTCACGCAGGCGCTCACTAAAGGCTGCAAAATCCAACTTTTTGTCCAGTTGTGTATATTTTTCTTCAATTTCAAATCGGATTTTCTCAAGACGGTCAAGGCGCAGGTTGATGCCAAGAACATGGTAAAGTGTGACACCAAAATCAGCTGCAAAATAAAGCAGCAGTGCTGCGGCAAACCCCGCTTTAAAATCTACGTTAAAAGGGGATAGCCAACTGCTGACAAGTGGGTGCAAATCAAACATCAGCACCACGCATAAAATGCCGAACAGAGTGGAGTTTAAGAGGCAAATCCTACCGTGTAAATTCCATTTTTGCTTCGAGTAATCCCACCATTTGGCATCAAATAGTTGTTCCATTGCCCAACTGGTCACGTATTCTAGGGCAGAGGTCACCACCATGCCGCCAAAGAAAATGGCGGTTGCTGTCTGGGGGAAACCTTTCAGTGCAAAAATAATACTCAGCGCGCCAAAGCCGTAAATCGGGCAAAACGGACCATATAAAAACCCACGGTTTACGAGTTTTCCGTTGAGCAAAAAGCAATACACACACTCGCAGCACCAACCAATAAAACTGTAAATAACAAGGTATAAAATACAATCAATCCATAGTTCAAACATTTGTAATTTCCTACGCTTTCCATCATTTATGTGATATAGCTATGATACACCGTTCGTAAAAAGAATGCTAGGGAAAATAATATTGTTTACAAAATATTTGCGGAAAAGCGTGTAAGGTTTATTGGTTGAAAATCGTCAAATATTCCCCGAACCCTTCTTCTTCTAGCTTTTCTTTGGGCACAAATTTAAGCGCAGCGCTGTTGATGCAATAGCGCAACCCGCCGCGTTCCGCAGGACCATCCTCAAATACATGCCCAAGGTGTGCGTTGCCTTGCTTGCTCTTTACCTCAGTACGCTCTCTGCCAAGGCTGTTGTCAAGGTGCTCGGTGATGATATGCTCCGCGATTGGCTTGGCAAAGGCAGCCCACCCGGCATGGCAGGGGAATTTATCGGTGGAAGAAAAGAGTGGCTCACCAGTGGTAATATCCAGATAAATGCCGTCTTGGTAAAAATCCCAGTATTCATTTTGATAGGGTGGCTCTGTGGCGGCATGCTGTGTCACTTGGTATTGCAGTGGGGTTAGGGTATCGCGCAAATCAGGGGTAGGGGTGATTTCCTTGGCTGCGGCAATGGTGCTGCGTCCGATATGGCAATACCCAGTTGGGTTTTTGTGCAGGTAATTTTGATGGTATTCTTCTGCCGGGATATAATGGGTCAAAGCCGCCACTTCAATGGCTACTTTATCATCGAGGCGCTGTGCAAGCGCGGTGATTGACGCGGTAATGATGGGCAAATCATCCGCGGTTGTGTAATAAATGCCAGTGCGGTACTGTGTGCCGACATCGTGTCCTTGGCGGTTGATACTGCAAGGGTCAATGATGTTATAGTACATTTCTAGCAAAAACGAAAGCCCAACTAGGGTAGGGTCATATTCGACACGCACGGTTTCTGCATGGTTTGTTTGTGCAATGGTTTGATAGCTTGCTTGTTCGCTGCTGCCATTGGCATAGCCAACGCTAGTCGTAACCACCCCTTTGATTTCTTGAAAATATGCCTCGGTGCCCCAAAAGCAACCACCGGCCAAATAAATTTCACGCATTGATGTTTCCTCCTTGTGTGTTTTTGTTAGTATACCACAAATCAAAGCAAATAAAATATAGTGCCTAAAAAAACAGCGAAGCCGGTTGTAATTTTAAATGGCAGTGGATAGGCATTGGTGTGTTGGGGTGATTTGCGGATAGGTGCTTGTTCGCTCATTTTTTGTGAAAAGGGATTGACAAGGGGAAAGGGATGTGCTAAACTACGAACATGGTTAGATTAAACTAACTGAACAAAACGCTCAAGAAAGAGCGTTTTTAAAAACCTGATGGTTAGTGATTACTAACCTTTATTCGATTTCGAAAAACACAGATATATTCACAAAAAAAGGAGCGATTTATTATGAACAAACTTGCAGTTGTTTTCTGGAGTGGCACTGGCAATACCGAAACCATGGCAAACCTTATTGCTGAAGGCTGCAATGCAGCGGGTGGTGCTGCAACCCTAATTCCTTTTGCAGAGGCGGGTGCAGATATCCTGTCTGCTTATGACGCATTTGCATTTGGCTGCCCATCGATGGGTGCTGAACAGCTAGAAGATGGCGATGTAGAGCCAAACTTTTCTGCACTAGAAAGCGGCTTGAACGGCAAAAAAGTGGCACTCTTCGGTTCTTACGGTTGGGGCGATGGTCAGTGGATGCGCGATTGGTGCGAACGCACGACTGGCGCAGGCGCAACTCTTGCGCAAGAAGAAGGCTTGATTGCCAACGAAACACCAGATGATGATGCAGAAGAAGCATGCCGCGCATTAGGCGCAACCCTTGCTTCTTGGTAATTTAGCGTAGCAAAGTGCTGTCACCTCTCCCATTCTAAAAAAGTTGTAAAAATTGACCTGACCCCCTAAAGTTAGACCTAAAATCTAACCTTAGGGGGTTTTTACATAGCTCTTTGCCTTTGCAACACTTTGCTGCTTCCTCGTGTTTACTACGCTATATGTGGCGGTATATCTGATCACTTCGCAGATGTATTACAAAATTGTCAACAGTGTGGAGCGTTAATCTTTTCATATAACATCTGCATCGAAAACGGTGCTGTTGCACTTGCAGTCTAAAATAAAAGCAGGTACAAAAAAACCTATCAAAAACAAGGCTAAATGATTTAACCAAGCGTTTGATAGGCGATTATCCATTGGATTTTTGTGCATGTTTTTATAGAATGCGAGCGGTGTAACAGCACCGTTTCTTCGATGCGCCTAGCATGGGCGATCACGCGGCGGCGAAAGTCCAATGCTGCTCGAATTGTATTTTTAGAGTAGGTTTGTTCCGAACGTTTGCTTGCGCAAATGGATTGTGCCGGGTAGCAAATCATCGTCCACAGGCATTTAATAATAAAATACCTGCACAGGTTTGCCTAATGTCTCAATGGCTTGTTTTAGTTGCAACACCAGATTTTGGCGCACACCCAAATCAAAGGGCAACCCTGGATTTTGATAGGCGCTGTTGATGGCTTTGCCGACATATAAATGTACTTCAGTGCCTGTTTCAATCAGCATTTTAGCAACCAAGGAAGCTGCGTTTTTGCGGTCTAACTCCTCAAAGAAGAGTTCAGAAACGCTTTCGCTTTGCGCATAGCGGTTAATCAGTTGTACCACACGATTAAGGGTGAGTACCCCTTCTGTCACAAGGTCAATCCCTTCCATAAAGGCCATGGGGGGGATGTCGGGGTCTACATAATCCAAAAAGATATCCATCTTCTTGTTTAACACACGAGAAACAATTTTTGAA
>JAWXUQ010000030.1:0-29602 GCA_044426225.1 Faecalibacterium sp.
CATGGCAAACTAAGGCCAAAAGAAAAATCCGCCGTAATGGCGGATTTTAAGGCAGGGATTATTCAAGTATTGGTTTCCACCACCGTAATTGAGGTAGGGGTGGATGTGCCCAATGCCACCGTGATGGTGATTGAAAACGCAGAGCGCTATGGGCTTTCTGCGCTGCATCAGCTACGCGGGCGGGTCGGGCGCGGCACTGGCGAAAGTTGGTGTTTCTTGGTCAGTGACCATGCCGCGGATAAGGTACAGCAACGCTTAAAGTTTCTTGCTGGCACCACAGACGGCTTTGCCATTGCGCAATATGACCTTGAAACACGCGGCCCTGGCGATTTCTTTGGCAACCGCCAACATGGTTTACCTGCCCTGCAAATCGCTGATTTAATGCAAGATACCCGCACCCTACATGCCGCACAAAGCGAGGCGACCGCCCTGCTTGCAACAGACGAAACCCTCGCAAAGCCAGAACATGCTGCGCTTGCCGTGCAGGTGCGCAAAATGTTTGATGCAGCAGATGTCCTGAATTAATTCGTATAAGTCGCGTGCGATGCGTCAATCCTTCATAGGGATTACCTGCAAGAACACACCTTCTGCCTTCGGGGTAAAAACGGTATCCTTATGATATCGCCCAAAGTACCATTTTCGATAGTTGATTTTCAGCAAAACCTTATCCAAGAAACGGTGCAATTCACTTTCTTCGCTCTGCTTGACAATGTTAAAGTTCAGCAGTTTGCTTGGCGCATCATGTGTCAAAACGTAATCCACGGTATAATCATGTGCCTCTAGATTTTGCACACAGGCAATCATATCTTGCTTGGATGGCATTTCTTCTTTCCACCAGTTTACCCCCATTTCGCGGTCTTCTTGGTCGGTACTTTCGCCACCACCAAAGCAAAGATATTTTTTGCCTTCTATCGTAAAGATGCTGCCGCGACATGCATGGTATAAGTTGCCAGCAATGTGCCGCGCTTTACCTCCTGCAAATTCGCCCACTGGATATTCATAAAGCAAATCAAAATTTTCATGGGTACCATCTAAAAAAAGAATGGTATATTTCCGTTTGGCAAGCCACGCGATTGCTTCCTTCTCTTGCGGGCTATCACTCCAGATAAAACCGAAATCCCCCAGAATGATTAGGGTGTCTTTTTTGCCAAGCCAACGCAATTTTCCTTTGCGAAAACGGGTAATATCCCCGTGCACATCCCCTGTAATATAAACCATCTTTTTCTGCCCCCGTTTCTCAATTTCAAAAGACTTCCCTGTATACGAAGTTGTGAAAAGAGGGAAAAAGACTTTTAAAATTCACAAAATACTGGTATACTGTAATATACCTTTTTCGATAACAGTAATCCTGTAACGCGCAAAAAGGCATAGGGTTTCAAACGTTTTTTCTATCTATGACAGCCAGAAAAAATGTTATAAAATCTCACTTCCGTCATTTTTATCAAATTACCGTTTTGGTGCAACACGAAAAATCAGTCGCACTGTTTTAATCCATTCTATTTTATCGCGTTTTGAGGTAATTGTCTAGTGAAAAAACTATTTAGTCTATGCCTTGCGTTTACGCTTTGCATTTATATGATATCCTCTTATGCCTTTGCCGCAGGGTATGACCCTAGCGCAACCTATGATGTGCAAGCTGAGAGCGTTTATATCGTAAATACCGACACCAATATTATACTATATGAAAAGAATGCCGATTTAGAAGTTTCGGCGGGCGGGCTCACCAAGTTGATGACGGCGGCACTGATTTTGACGCAATATCAAGATGTGCTTGACAGCACCACCATTACCATGCCCTATGCTGTCTCGGATTATGTTTATAACACAGACTCTGCGGATATCCGCGCGGGTGAAACCGTCACCTTGCGACAGATGCTCTATTGCATGCTGCTTTATAATGCAAATGATGCCGCGCAAGGTACTGCCTATGTGCTTTCTGAAAATGACTTGACTGGTTGGGTCAGCCAAATGAACAGCCTTAGCCAAGAAATTGGTACCACAAATAGCGTATGGACAGATGCTTGCGGCATTGATGATGGGAATATTACCACCGCAAAGGATATTTATTTAATCAATCGTTATTTAATGAGTTTTGATGCTTACGTTGAAATCATGGGCACTTACCAATACGAAATGCCCGCCAATACAAGCCACTCGAACTCTTATTATATCTCTAGCCACAACAAAATGATTAGCGAAACCTATGGTGGCAAATTTTATCGCGCCGCGGTGCAGGGTGCCATCTGTGATGTGACTGGATATTCGGGTGATAACACTGGCACCCAAAGCTGCGTGAGCTGGAGTGTATCGGGGGGCGAAACCTATATCTATGCCGTCATGAGCAGCCCTGATAGCGCAGATACCTATGGCTATTCTACCCGCCGCCCTGCGCAATATGAAACCACACAGCTTGTAGACTGGGTGACAAGCACCTATTCCATCCAATCTGCGCTTGACCCTGACGAGCCGCTCTGCGAAATCTCGGTGAAATATTCTGCTGACCTTGCATATCTAAAGCTATATCCTGATGATGAAATCCTCACCATACTGCCCGCCTCTGGTGATTCCAGTATGGCACAAAAGGTGTATAACCTTCCAGATTATGTCACTGCCCCAATTGAACAGGGTGATGTAATCGGCACTGTCACCTTAGTTTTGACCGGGGAAGAAATTGGCACCGCAAACCTAATTGCAGGGCAGAGCATTGCACGCAATGACCTGCTATACACCTTTATGAAACTAAAAGAATTCTTTGGCAGCCTTTATGTAAAAGTAGTACTGACACTCAGTGGCATTGCACTGCTGATTTATCTGTGTTGGTTTACTGTTCGTGCTATCAAACAGCACAGTAATAAGAAAATTCGCCGTCATTAACCTGACCTAGGATATTAAAAAAGAAGGATTTGTTATGTTAAAACTTACACGCAACCTCACCACCATGACCGATTTTTACGAACTTACCATGTCTGCGGGCTATTTTGAAGAAGGATATCAAGATAAAATCAGCGTATTTGATATGTTTTTCCGCCGCGTGCCAGATGGCGGTGGCTATGCCATTATGGCAGGGTTAGAGCAATTTATTAGTGCCGTACAAAATCTGTCCTTCACCGAAGAGGACATCGCCTACCTGCGCGGCACAGGCAACTTTAACGAAGAATTTTTAACCTATTTGCAAAACTTCACCTTCCATTGCAATATTTGGGCGGTGCGCGAAGGCACCCCTATTTTCCCACACGAACCCATCGTAACGGTAGAAGGTCCTAGCATTGAGTGCCAGTTGATTGAAACATTGCTTCTGGTTACATTCAATCACCAATGCTTGATTGCCACCAAGGCAAACCGCATTGTACGCGCCGCTGAGGGGCGCCCTGTCATGGAGTTTGGCGCGCGCCGTGCGCAGGGGTATGACGCTGCCTATCTAGGCGCACGTGCCTCTTATATGGCAGGTTGCAGTAGCACAAGCTGTGTAATGGCAGCACGTGACTTTGGCATTCCTGCTAGTGGCACCATGGCACATAGCTGGGTGCAGATGTTCCCCAGTGAATACGATGCCTTTACCAAATACGCAACCCTTTACCCAGATGCCTGCGTGCTACTGGTCGATACTTATAACGTGCTGAAGAAAGGCATTCCCACTGCCATCCGCGTCTTTGATGAGGTGCTAAAACCACTTGGCAAGCGCCCCAAAGGTGTGCGCATTGACAGCGGTGACATCGCCTATCTCTCTAAAAAAGCGCGAAAAATGCTTGATGATGCCGGCTATCCCGATTGTGCCATCTGCGCGTCAAACAGCCTAGACGAATACATTGTGCGCGATTTGATTTTGCAGGGTGCCAAGGTTGATTCCTTTGGCATTGGCGAAAACATGATTACCGCCAAGAGCGAGCCTGTGTTTGGTGGGGTATACAAACTCGCCGCAGTCAAGGAAGCAGACGGCAGCTACACCCCCAAAATCAAGGTAAGCGAAAGCATTGAAAAGCTGACCATCCCCTGCCTGAAAAAGCTATGGCGCATTTATGACAAGGACGGCAAAGCAATGGCCGACTTGATTACCCTAGCGGATGAAAAGGTAGATACCCGCGATGGTATCACCCTGTTTGACCCAGTAGAAACATGGAAAGAACGCAGCTATTACGATTGCACCGCAGTTTGCCTTTCCACACCAATTTTTGTAGAAGGCAAACTTGTGTATGAACAGCCCACCCTTGAAGAAATCCGCACCTCGTGCCGCGCGCAGGTGGGCACGCTGTGGGATGAAGTCACCCGTTTTGAAAACCCCCACCGCTACTATGTCGATTTAAGCTATCCCCTGTGGGAAACCCGTCAAGGGTTGCTGAAAGACTTAAATCGCAAGTAATTTCAGTATATTTCATCCGTACTTATACTAAAAGTATTTTTATGGTTATCATCTCCTGCGATTTCCTTGTATAAAACAATCCCTCCCAACGAACACTAGCCTTGGGGGGGATTGTTATGTTAAAACATTTATTTCTATTTTTACTGGGTGCAGTCTGCTACGGTTTGATTGAAATTGCGTGGCGGGGGCATACCCACTGGACCATGCTGCTGCTTGGCGGATTTTGCCTTGTGCTGCTCTATCAATTAAGTGAGTGCAACTTACCGCTATTGCTGCAAGCGGGATTGGGTGCAGGGTGTATTACCGTGCTAGAGCTTTGCACTGGGCTGCTCTGCAACCGCATGCTCGGGCTAGCAGTATGGGATTACAGCCGCGAATGGGGGAATTTCCAAGGGCAAATCTGCCCTAAATACTCCATCCTTTGGTTTTTGCTTTGCTTGCCGATTTTTGCCATTTTCCGCAGTGGGAAACAAGTGGATTTAGAATAATATTTTTAAACGCACCAATACCCCAAACAAAACAGGTTGCACCGCCGTAAAAAGCACTGCCGCGCTGCTTTGTCTGGGATTGGTGCGTTTTTATTTGATATAAGCGCCATCGTTCCCCCTTGCCGGCAGATGTCTTTTGCATATTTTAGCGCAATGTGATAAAATATAAATGATCTCTAAACAGCGAAATACACCTTTTTACCGCGCACCCTGCGCCCTGCCAGAAAGCGATTTACCATGAAAAAAGCCCTATTGATTGGCATTAACTCAAAATACATTCACACCAACCTCGCCATACGTGACCTATACGAATGCAGCAAAGGGCAGGTACCGCAGCAGCTAGAGATGATGGAGTTCACCATCAATCAGCACCCACCCATGATCCTTGATGAAATTTACCGCCAAAAAGCGGATATTCTTCTTTTTTCTTGCTATATCTGGAACATCGAAATGGTGACACAATTGATTGCCACCTATCGCAAAATTGCACCAAATACAACCATCATTTTAGGCGGGCCAGAGGTCAGCTATCATGCCGCAGCTTTTTTAAAAGCGCACCCCGCGGTAGATTACCTCATCAAAGGAGAGGGCGAAGCCACCTTGCCCGCCCTGCTGTGCGCCCTTGCCGCAGAGCCGACCGCACAAATCTGTGCATTGCAAGCCTTGCCCGGTATTTTATATCGTAGTGCAGAACAAATCATTGAAAACACCGACGCGCCTGCCTTCCCCATGGAACTGCTGCCCTTCCCCTATCCTGATTTAGAGCAACTTACGGGGAAAATCTTATATTTTGAGAGCAGCCGCGGCTGCCCATTCCGTTGCAGCTATTGCTTATCCTCTATTGCGGGCAAGGTACGACTGATGCCTTTGGAAAAAGTGTTTGCTTACCTCACCCGCTTCTTAGATGCCAAGGTGCCACAGGTGAAATTTGTAGACCGCACCTTTAACTGCAACAAAACGCACGCGCTTGCCATTTGGCAATTTTTAAAAGAACACGACAACGGTGTGACAAACTTCCATTTTGAGGTGTCAGCACATTTGTTTGACCGCGAAACACTTGATTTTTTGCGCACGGTGCGCCCTGAGCAGTTTCAGCTAGAGGTAGGGGTGCAATCGACCAATCCCGATACCATTACCCAAATCAAGCGCACCACCGACACCGAAAAGCTGCTTGGCATCTGCCAAGAAATTGACAGCTATCAAAACATCCATCAGCACCTAGACCTGATTGCAGGGCTGCCATTCGAGGACAAAGCATCCTTTGCACGCAGCTTTGACACTGTTTTTGCCATCCGCCCACAGCAGCTACAACTCGGCTTTTTGAAAATATTAAAAGGCTCTCAGATGGAGCGCGAAGCCGCCGAACACGAAATCGAATACAACCACCTTGCCCCCTTTGAGGTACTGCGCACCAAATGGCTCAGCTATGATGATATCTTGCTGCTAAAAGGGGTAGAGGATATGGTGGAACGGTATTACAACAGCGGGCGCTTTCGTAACACCTTGCAGCACCTACTGGCAGATATTTCATCGCCATACACCTTCTTTGAAGCGCTTGGCTGCTATTATTTTGAGCAGGGGTATCATCTGCTATCCATCCCCAAAGAACGCGCACATAGCATTTTAAAGGCATTTTACGAAGCGAAGTATAACGCGCCCTATTCCGCTGCCATGAAAGAAGTTGCACTATTCGATTTATGCCTAAAAGAGAAGCCCAAAAAGTTGCCTGATTTTATTTTAAATGAGCGCCGCTATGCCCATAAAGATGAAACCCACACTTTTTTCCATACCGCAGAACACATTGCAAGCTATCTGCCCCACTATGCACAGGAGGCACCCATTAAAATCAGCCGCTTGGCGCATTTGCAAGGATTTACCCATGATGTGACTGACCCTGCCTTGCCAGAGCGCTTGACCTTTATCCTATTTGATTATGACCACCCTGATTTGCTTGGGAATGCACGGTGGTGGAAGGTGACGCTGTAATTTTGCTTCTTCGCGCTATCATATTTTTATTTTACCTCGTATAGTTTCACAACCTTTATTGGATAAAAAGCGCCTTATCTGTTAAGGAAAAATTGATTTATCGACTTTAAATAACCACATACAATGATATCGCCCCCTAGCCTTATATGCAAAAATGCCACCGCGAAATCAATCGCGGTGGCATTTTTTATGATGCTATTGGAAGTAAGTTGAAATTATTTGAGTTCAACTTTAGCGCCTGCAGCTTCAAGTTTTTTCTGAATTTCTTCAGCGTCAGCTTTAGATGCTTTTTCTTTGATGGTTTTAGGTGCGCCATCAACGAGTTCTTTGGATTCTTTTAGGCCAAGAGCGGTGATTTCCTTAACAGCTTTGATAACAGCCATTTTGGTTTCGCCAGCGTTAACAAGAACAACGTCGAATTCAGATTTTTCTTCTTCAGCAGCAGCGCCAGCGCCTGTAGCAGGAGCAGCAGCAGCGGCAACAGCGGAAACGCCGAATTCTTCGCAGTAGGTGTCGATTAGTTCTTTCAGTTCAAGAATCGTCAATTCCTTAACGGAATCGATGATGGCAGTGATTTTCTCAGAAGCCATAATAATTATCCTCCATAAATTTGTAAATTGTGTTTGTGTTTTTGTTCGAGTTGTTTGGGATTTAAGCAGCGAGCGTTAAGCGGCAATTAAGCAGCTTCGCCTTCCTGCTTGTCGACATAAGCCTGCATTGCAACAGCGAGACCAGACAGAGTGCTGGTAAGCGCGCCTGCGAACATGGACAGCATGCCTTTGTGATCGGGTAGTTTGCCGATTGCGTGGGTGTCTTCAACAGACATAACAGCGCCATCGATAAAGCCGCCTTTCACGGTGAACTTCTTGGATTTGTCAGCTTCTGCATAACCGCAGAGGATACGAGCTGCAACGATTGGATCCTCGTTAGAGAAAGCAACAGCGGTATCACCTACGAAAGTTTCAGCAAGACCTTCAAGGGATGTACCCTTAACAGCAAGACGGAGCATCGAGTTTTTGAGAACTAGATATTCAACACCTGCTTCACGAAGTTCTTTACGAAGTTTGGTATCTGCTTCAACGGAAATACCGCCGTAAGCGACGACACAACCTGCAGTTGCAGCTTCAAACTTTGCTTTAAGCTCAGCTACGAAAGCCTGCTTTTGGGTAAGAATCTTTGCACTTGGCATTTAAGTTTCACCTCGTTTCATTTGGATTACGTTATACTAATCGTTTAAAATAAAAAACCTCTTTCTCGCATTGCACAAGAAAGAGGCATAAACACATTAAGGTGGTTACACGTTTCTCGGCAGGCGAGGGCATGAGCCTTCTTACGCTAAATTAGCACCTGCTGTCTTAAAAACAGCATTTATATTTTACCGCACGTTTGCGGTTTTGTCAAGCGTTTTATTGATAAAACGTGCAACAATGTTTAAATTACAGCTTAAACGCCGTATTTTGCGCTAGTGATACGGATGCCAGGGCCCATGGTGCTAGCAACATAAGCGCTCTTGAAGTACTGGCCTTTTGCAGCAGCAGGTTTTGCTTTTGCAACAGCGTTCATAACGGTATCAACGTTTGCAAGTAGCTTTTCTGAACCGAAGGATGCTTTGCCAACAGGAACATGGATGATGTTCTGTTTGTCAAGGCGGTATTCGATTTTACCAGCTTTTGCTTCGGTAACTGCTTTGCCAAGGTCTGGGGTAACAGTACCGGCTTTTGGGTTAGGCATAAGGCCGCGAGGACCAAGAACCTTACCTAGACGACCAGCTTTGCCCATCATGTCTGGGGTGGTAACAACAACGTCGAAGTCGGTGTAACCAGCGAAGATCTGAGCGATTAGGTCATCTGCGCCAACGATTTCTGCGCCTGCTTCTTCAGCAGCTTTTGCAGCAGCGCCCTGTGCGATTGCACAAACGCGAACTTTTTTGCCAGTACCGTTTGGTAGTACAACAGCACCACGAACCTGCTGGTCAGCATGGCGGCTATCAACACCTAAACGGATGTGCAGTTCAACAGTTTCGTCGAACTTAGCAGTAGCAACTTTGCAGCAAAGTTCAAGTGCATCAGTCACTTCGTACTGTTTGGTGGAATCGATGAGCTTTTCACTCTCGATATATTTCTTACCGTGTTTCATCTTTTATATCCTCCTAATGTGGTCAAACAGGCTGAGCCCTCCCACGTTTAATTAGCGTGTTAGCTTAGCCTTCTACGACTACGCCCATGCTACGGCAGGTGCCTTTGATCATGCTGCAAGCAGTTTCAAGGTTAGCAGCAGTAAGGTCGGGCATTTTGGTCTTTGCGATTTCCTCAACCTGTGCTTCGGTTAGGGTAGCAACTTTGGTTTTGTTAGGAACGCCAGAACCACTCTCAATGCCAGCAGCCTTTTTGATTAGGGTTGCAGCAGGTGGAGTTTTGGTGATGAAGCTGAAAGAGCGGTCAGCGTAAACGGTGATAACAACAGGAATCAAGTAACCCATCTGGCTCTTGGTACGCTCGTTGAACTCTTTGGTGAACGACATAATGTTTACACCTTTTTGACCTAGTGCAGGACCAACAGGTGGAGCCGGAGTCGCTTTGCCGGCTTCGATTTGTAGCTTGATATAGCCAGTAACTTTTTGTGCCATTGAAATGCACCTCCAAAAAAATATGTGGTGAGTTGCGGCACGCAAACGCGTACCTCCCACGAGCACGCAAATCCTTGCGCACTCTATAAAAACCGCAATGCGGATTTTACCGGAACGGACATGTGCTACCTTACAGTAGCTCTACCTGACTGATTTCTACTTCGGCAGGGGTCTCACGGCCAAACATATTGACCTTGAGTTTTACCTTGTAGCTGTCTAGGTCGATTTCCTCTACCTGACCCATAAAGCCTTCGAGAGGCCCTGCAGTAATCTGCACGGTATCACCGACGTTAAACGCAACACTAAGTTTTGTTTTAACGTCAACACCCATGCGATCGACTTCTTCAGGGGTGAGTGGAATAGGTTTTGAAGCAGAACCAACAAAACCAGTGCTACCGCGCGTATTACGCACAATATACCAAGTATCATCGGTCATAACCATCTTGACAAAAACATAACCGGGATAGAGTTTGTGCTCTACCACGACCTCTTTTTGTTCTTCGGTCACTTTTCCTTTGGCACGTTTTTTGATGGTTTTGATTTCGTGAACCTCTTCCACAGGAACCTTGATTTCACAAATCATATCTTCAAGGTGACGGTTTTCCACCATTGTTTGCAAATCTTGTGCCACTTTGTTTTCATAACCAGAGTAGGTATGCACAACGTACCACAGTGCTTCGCGACTGTCTTCTTCCATTTGATGGACCTCCTATTCCCTTTAAGATGATTTATGCGCCGATGATAAGACTCATCAGACCGCCAAAGACGGTATCTAGAATAATCATTACCACAGCTGCGATTGCGACAACAACAAGCACCACAATGGTGTTTGCCTTGGTGTCAGCTTTGCTAGGCCACACAACTTTTTTCAGCTCGCTTTTCGTATCGCGGAAAAACTTCACAACACGATGCGCATAGCCTTTCGCTTTGGCCACAAATCCTTCTTTTTTCTGGGTTTTGTCTGCCATGTGAGTGCCGCCTTTCTTATTTGGTTTCGCGATGAGCAGTGTGTTTCTTGCAGAAACGGCAGTACTTGTTCATCTCTAAACGATCTGGGCAATTCTTTTTGTTCTTTTTGGTGTTGTAATTGCGTTGTTTGCACTCGGTGCAAGCAAGAGTAATTTTTACTGTCATGTTCAGTACCTCCAATTAATAACGGCTTGTTAACCTTCCTCGGTGTTGCGGTGTGTGCACCAAAAAAAGCGCACAAAAAAATAACCCCGCAAAAGAGGTAGCACTATCATACCATCTTTACCCGCTTTCGTCAAGCATTTTCCCATACTTTTTTTCTGTTTTTTAGCAGTGCTGTGCCTAATATAATAAGGAAAACGTATAAATATCAAAAAAGGACGCAAATTTCTAGCAGACTGCTAGAAAAACCTTCTGTTTTATGGTACTATTATCATATTTATAAGAGATATGAATTTGCCCACCCTACAAAAAGAGAGGAACGTCTCATGGAACACAAAGGATTACAGAACGTCTGTTTGTTATTTGGCGGGTTTTCGAGTGAGCACGAGGTCAGCTGCATTTCAGCGAGCACCTTTGCCCTACACCTAAACCCTTCTTTCTATAATGTATGCAAAATTGGCATCACCAAAGAGGGCGAGTGGCTTGCCACCAATGCCACCCCCGACCAGATGGCGGATGGCAGTTGGGTGCAGTTGTCTGATAACACCCCTTGCATCATTAGCCCCTGCCGCACCCACCACGGTATGGTGCTCTTTTACCCAGATGGCACCACCAAAACGCAGCGCATCGATGTTGTGATCCCTGCATTGCATGGGCTGTGGGGGGAAGATGGCACGGTGCAGGGCTTATTTGAGCTTGCCGGCATCCCCTATGTTGGCTGCGGTGTCCTTGCGAGTGCCGCTTGCATGGATAAGGCGGTCGCTAATGCTTTGTTTGAGGCAAATGGCATTCCCCATTGCAAATGGGATTTTGCCACCAAGTACGCACTCTCCCAAGACCGCACTTCCCTGTTGGATGCCTTTGAGGCAAAGTTGGGCTACCCTATCTTTGTAAAACCCGCCAACGCGGGCTCAAGCGTAGGGGTTAGCAAGGCAGATAACCGCGCCGCGCTTGAGGCAGCCGTAGACATCGCCCTGGCGGAAGATAGCAAGGTGGTATTTGAAGAAGCAATTATCGGGCAAGAGGTAGAATGCGCTGCCATTGGGCAAAACCCCGCCCGCGCAAGTGTGCCCGGCGAGGTGCTTGCCGGCGATGAATTTTACACCTATGATGACAAATACAAAAACGGTGTCAGCAAAACGGTCATCCCCGCCCATTTGAGCGAGGAAAAACTTGCTGAGGTGCATGACTATGCACTGAAAGCCTATACCGCGCTTGGATGCACTGGGCTTTCGCGCTGCGATTTCTTTGTCGAGAAAGACACCGGGCGAGTGCTAATCAATGAAATTAATACCTTCCCTGGCTTTACTGGCATTAGCATGTACCCCACCCTGATGGAAAGCACAGGTCTTACCAAAGCAGAGCTGATTGACCAACTGATTGCTCACGCGTTGTGCGTATAACAAACCCTGCGCAAAGACGCATGTGATGTCATAATTTTACTCACTTTCAACAGAGAGGGATGGATGTAATATCCATTAAAATAATATGGACGTATTTTCTTATCAATGCCCAAGCTGTGGCGCTAACTTGCGCTACAATGCCACCTCTGAAAGCTTTATTTGCGAATTTTGTGAATCCGAATTTTTTAGCAAAGATTTGCAAAGCCAAGAAGCATGGGAGCAAGCCCGCGTGCAATCTCAAGCAGAGTATCCCAACGGGGCGGATCCTGTTGCGAACGATACGCTAGACCTTATGGAGTATCACTGCGCCAACTGTGGCGCGCAGGTTGTTACCGCTAGTGCCACTAGTGTTGCTACCGAATGCTACTACTGCCATAGCGCGGTTATTATGAGCCATCGGTTACTTAGCAAAGACATGCCTAAAAAAATTGTTCCATTTAAAATTGACCGTGCATCCGCTGCGGAGCGGTTTGATCAGTGGCTTTACAAAAAAGCCTTCGTCCCTAAAAATTTCAGAGATAGTGCGCAGATACAAGGCGTCTATCTGCCCTTTTGGCTTGTTGACGTAGATGGCGAAGTAATGTACCAAGGCAAAATGACACGCAAGGAAATCCAGCCCTCTCTATTTGGCGGAATGAACCTATATAAATGTTTTTATCGCATTTTCAGGGAAGGCACCATTCACATGGAGGACATCACGATATCTGCATTAGCGGAGTCAAAAAAAGCACTTGTAGAGGGGATTCAGCCGTTCCACAAAGATGGTATGGAGCCATTTACAACATCGTATCTTTCTGGTTTTCAGGCAGAAGAAAAAAACTTAGAAATATCTGCTGTCAGTTTTAAAAACAATGAAGACATCAAACGTTATGCCAAAGCGAAAATTCTACAAGACCTGCCAGCCCGTGCCCAACACAAAGAAAAAAAATTCACCTTCACCCCCACAAAACAGTCGTGGGAATATGTGCTCATGCCTGTTTGGACACTCACGAAATTTTATGACGGTAAGTTACATTACTTTGCCATGAACGCCCAAACAGGCAAGGTTTGCGGTAAAATCCCGATTGACCGTCGGGCACTCAACATAGCAGCAATTAGAACAGGCATCATCGTTGGCGCATTCGTTGCATTTTGCGCCATTCTGTTAAGAGGATTCAACACATGAAATGGATGAAAATAGCATGTATCGTTTTGATTATTTGGTTTGTTCTATCAGTGGCGCCAATCGCGCTCTTTCTCATGTCCGACCCTGAAATATCAGCTTCCGTTATCGCTGCATTCGATTTCACCGCAGGTGGAGAAACGCGGCTCTATATCATCGTAAGCGTTCTGCTCGGTGGCGTAGTTGCGGTTACCATCGGCACTTCCATGGTAGATAACATCCACAAAATGTATCGGAAAGAGCTCAGTAATACGCCATACCCTTACAAGGATATGTCAACAGTATCACTGACAAGAAACGACCAGAAACTTGTGTGGCGCCACCATGTAAAAAGATAATCAGTTTTGCTGAACGCCACCGATTGCACACGAACCACACAACCATACATAAAGGATCCCAGATGACCGAACATATCCCCCAACGCGCACAGCGCACCTTACAAATGATTAAGACAAAAAAGGATACTACTGTGAAACAAGTTAACGAAACCCATCTTATTCGCATCAAAAGCAAAATCACCCGCGATGAAGAATCTGAAAACATTGAGCTAACCACCCGTGGCAGCTATGTCTTTAAAAACGGCAATTATTTTATCACATACGCAGAAACCGAGACAACTGGCTTTGACGGCACCACCACCATGGTAAAGGTTGCCGAGGACGAAAGCCGCGTTGCCATGTTGCGCTTTGGCAAAACAGCAAGCCAACTGCTCATTCAACGTGGGCAGCGCAACCTGTGCCACTATGAAACCGGGGTTGGCTCCTTAACCCTTGGGGTGACGGCGAACGAAATCACCTCTGATTTAGATGCACAAGGCGGCACCGTCCGCTTTGATTACATGCTAGACGCAGGCAGCGCTGAGCTAATGAGCCAGAACGGCTTAGAAATTACGGTGACACCACTAAGCTAACGCAAAAATTACGTCACCAAAGATAACGCAACAAAAGATTGTACGGCAAAGTAGCCGATATGCGAAACCAACCATGGCGAAACACGCATCAGCCCACCCAAAGGAAGCCAAGCGAAAAACACCCGCTTTCTCTATATGAAAACAAAATTTAAATAAAAGGACATTAGAAAAAACATGGAACTGACAAACACCAATTTACAAGACACTTTCCAAGACTACAACCCACGTAAAGCCGCCCTAGAAGAAGCACGCGCCTTGCTGAGCGGTGCGGTGCAAGCTGCCATCGCCAAGGGTGAATTGCCTGAAGCAGAACTGCCCGCCTTTATTGTAGAAATCCCCGCAGAGGTGAAAAACGGCGACATTGCCTCTAACCTTGCCATGGCAGGGGCACGTGCTTTCCGCAAATCGCCCAAGATGATTGCCGACATCATTGTGGCAAACACTGACCTTACGGGCGGGTGCTTCTCTAACATCGAAGTGGCGGGCCCTGGCTTCATCAACCTGTTCCTTGCACCTAGCTTTTGGGCAGGGGTGGTTTGCGCTGCTTGCACAAACGAAACCTATGGGCGCACCCAACACGGCGCGGGCAAAAAATACAACGTGGAATTTGTTTCTGCCAACCCCACAGGCCCCATGCACATGGGCAACGCACGCGGTGGTGCACTGGGTGATTGCCTTGCCGCTGTGCTAGACTGGGCAGGCTATGAAGTTTGCCGTGAGTTCTATATCAATGACGCAGGCAACCAAATCCAGAAATTCGGCAAGAGCCTTGCGGTGCGTTACCTACAACTGCACAAAGGCGAAGAAGCCTATCCCCTACCTGCGGAATGCTACCAGGGCGGCGATATCCTTGCCCTTGCCACTGAATTTTCGCAGTTGCAGGCAGACAGCACCTTGCTAGACGCATGTGGCGATTTGACCGAGGACGCACTCTATGAAAGTGAGGCATTTGCCGCGTTAAAAGATGCCCTTGTCGCATACGGCTTGCCCAAAAACATTGCCGGTTTAAAGAGCGGGCTAGGCAAATACCGCATTGATTACGATGTATGGTATCACGAAAGTGAACTGCACAACTCTGGCGCGGTAGAGGTTGCGCTAGAAAAAATGCTAGAAAATGGCGCTTGCTATAAGGCAGAGGACGGCGCGATTATGTATCGCAGTGAACAGTATAGCAGCAAATACGGTGTCGCCAACAAGAAAAAGACCGAGGACGGTAGCGAAGCCGAGGCAAAAGATGAAGTATTGGTGCGTGCCAACGGCATTCCCACCTATTTTGCCGCAGACATTGCCTATCATTATAATAAGCTCGCCACCCGTGGCTTTGATCAATCGATTGACGTATGGGGTGCTGACCACCACGGACATGTTGCCCGCATGAAGGGCGCAATGGATGCGATTGGGCTTGACGGCAGCCAATTAGATGTTGTGCTGATGCAGATGGTAAACCTGATGCGGGACGGCAAACCAGTCCGCATGAGCAAACGCACTGGCAATGCCATCACCCTGCTTGATTTGCTAGAGGAAGTGCCCATCGATAGCGCACGTTTCCTATTTAATATGCACGATGCCAACAGCGGCATTGATTTTGACCTTGACCAAGCGGTCAAAACCGATAACGACAACCCTGTTTATTACGTCCAATATGCCCATGCGCGCATCTGCTCTATCCTAAAAAAATTAGAAGCCGATGGCGTCACCTTTGCAGGGGTAGAACAGATGAACCCAAGCCTGCTGACTGACCCCGCTGAGATGGACTTAATCCGCATGCTTGCCGCGTTCCCCGCTGAAATCACCCTTGCGGCAGAAAAATATGACCCCTCCCGTATCAACCGCTTTGTCATTGACCTTGCAAGTGCCTTCCACCGTTTTTATAACAACTGCCACATCAGTGGCGAGGAAGCGAACCTGCAACAAGCACGCCTTGGGCTGTGCATTGGTGTCAAACGCGTCATCTTTAATGTATTGACCATGTTTAAGGTAAGCGTACCCGAAAAAATGTAACGCAAATCCGCCGCAAGGCGCAGGCTAAAATAAATAGGGGCGAGCCATCTGGTTCGCCCCTGTATTTGTAGCCATCATATCAAAGGACGGTATCATTATGCCAACCGAACAAAACACAGCACAAACCACCAAACAAGCCCAAAACAAAACCACCATCCTGCGGTTTTTCCCCTTTACCGCTGGGCACCGCGCACAGTTTATTGCGTCCGCCCTGTTCATGTCAGTTAGCGTTGGGCTGATTTATCTGGTGCCACAAGTAATTAAAATCACCATTGATTCTATTTTAGGGGATTTACCCTTTGCCCTGCCCTCCGCCATGGCGAACTGGATTGCCGCAAACGGCGGACGGCTTTGGCTGCAAGAGCACTTTTTGCTCTGCACCGCTGCGGTGCTGCTGCTCAGCGCCATTGCCTATCTCTGCGATTTTTTATCGCGTTATAGCCTTGCCACCGCCTGCGAAGGCACCATGAAAAAGGTGCGCGATGCCCTGTTCTCTCACATCCAACACCTGCCCTACGATTGGCACAACCGCAACCAGACTGGCGATATCATTCAGCGCTGTACCATGGATACCGAGCTTATTCGCACCTTTTTGAGCGACCAACTGCTGCCTATCATCCGCACGGTTGCGCTCGTAGTCATTGCAATTTGCCTGATGATTCCAATGCATCTGCCACTTTCAATGATTGCGCTAGGCTTCATCCCCATCACCCTTGTGTATTCCATTGTCTTTTATAAGCTCACAGCGGCAAAGTTCCAACTGGCCGACCAGTGCGAAGGTGAACTAACAAGCCTTGCGCAAGAAAACCTGACTGGTGTGCGTGTGGTGCGTGCCTTTGGGCGCGAACGGTATGAGCTAGACCGCTTCTTGCAGAAAAACGATGAATATTCTAGCCTGTGGATTCAACTAGGGCACGTACTTGGACTAAACTGGGGCATGGGCGATTTAATTTCCCTTTCGCAATTTGTCATCGTTGGGGTTGCAGGTGCTGTCTTTGCGGTACGTGGTGAGATTACCTCAGGCGAATTCGTGACCTTTTTCTCTTATAACTCGATGCTGATTTGGCCTATCCGCAACCTTGGGCATATTTTATCGGAACTCAGCAAAACCACCATCAGTTCCATTCGCCTATTTGATATTTTAGATGCCGTACCAGAGCAAGACTGCGAAGCCCCAACAGACGCTGCCATTGACGGCGACATCTGCTTTTCGCATGTTACCTTTTCCTATTTAAAAGGGGTAGATGCCCTGCACGACCTTTCTTTTACCGTGCCAAAAGGGACAACCCTTGGCATTTTAGGCGCAACAGGTAGCGGCAAATCGACTCTGACCTATCTGCTTGACCGTCTATATGACCTGCCGCCCGAACAGGGCAAGATTACCATTGGCGGCGTGGATATTCGCACCTTCTCCCGCAAGGCACTGCGCAGCCAGATTGGCATTGTATTGCAAGAGCCCTTTTTATTCTCCAAAAGTTTCGCTGAGAATATCTCAGACGGCGCACAGAGCAAGGAATTACCAGATGTGCGCAGTGCTGCCCGCCTTGCCTTTATCGATGATACCATCAGCGGCTTTGCCGAGGGGTACGACACCCAAATTGGTGAGCGCGGGGTAACGATTAGCGGCGGACAAAAACAGCGCGTGGCGATTGCACGCATGCTGATGCAAGACACCCCCATCAAGATTTTTGATGATTCCCTCTCCGCGGTTGATATGGAGACAGACGCGAACATTCGCGCATCTATCAACGAAAATGTCACCGGCACCACCATCATCATCGCCCATCGCATTACCACTATCATGAACGCTGACCAGATTATCGTGCTAGAAAAAGGCAAATTGGTGCAGCACGGCAACCACGCAAGCCTGATTGCCGAAGATGGCATTTACAAACGAATTTATGACACCCAAAAAGCGGCAACTGCCGAAGAATGCTAAGGAAAGGAGCCCTGCAAAAGGGGCAGGCGATTGTATGTGCCCATCGAACAGATGGCACGTACTAGCCCGCCAGTAAAACTATGGATTATAACGCAGACGAACAACGCAGCAAGGTTTCTACCCTATCCACCTGGAAAAAGCTATTACCTTTTATCAAACCACATCGCGCGCTGATGCTCTGGCTTGGGCTTGCGATGCTAATATGCGCTTGCATTGACGTGGCAACCCCGTGGATGTCTGGACTTGCGGTGGAATGGTTTATCTTACCGCGCACCACCGAGGGGCTAGGGCTATTTGCCCTTGCCTGCTTCGCTCTCGTGATTTTGCAAGGAGTCGCGACCTATGCTATGGCGGTATTTGCCCTCAAAATCGAGATGCGCCTTGGGCGCGATTTGCGCAACACCATGTATCGACATTTACAAACGCTGAGCTTCGATTACTATAACACCACCCCCGTTGGCACTATTTTAGCCCGCGTCATGAGCGACACCGGCAAAATCGGCATCGTCTTTGCTTGGAGTGTGGTGGATATTGTCTGGAGCGGCGCGGTAATCATCGGCTCGATTGTCGTCATGTGCCTGACCAATTTAAAATTGGCGCTTGTCATCATCGCGATTGTGCCCTTTGTATTGGCACTGACCTTTATTTTTCAGCGCAAAATCCTAAAAACCAATCGCGAGGTACGCCGCGTGAATGCGGAAATCACTCGCACCTATAACGAAGGTATTTCTGGCGCGAAAACCTCTAAAACCTTGGTCATTGAGGACGCAAACAGCACTCATTTTGAAACCATCACAAAAAACATGCGCGAAACCTCATTGCGAGCACTGACCCTCAGCGCCATTTATGTGCCCTGCGTTTCTTTTTTAACCTCTATCGCGGTCGCCTTTGTGCTGAGCACAGGGGGCAACGAGGTATTGCTTGGCGCCATTGGCATTGCGGAGTTCACCGTATTCATCAACTATGCCCGCAACATTGCTGACCCTACCGCCCAGATGGCAAAAACCCTCTCGAACATCATCGCCGCACAGGTGAATATTGAGCGCTGCGATTATCTGCTTTCGCTCAAGCCACAGGTAACCGACACCCCCGAAGTGGTGGAACAATACGGCGATGTGTTCACCCCCAAAACCGAAAACTGGGAGCCACTCAAAGGACATATTACCTTTGAGGACGTCACCTTTATGTATTCAGATGGCAACGAGAATGTGCTAGAACATTTTAACCTTGATATCCCCGCAGGCACCACTGTGGCGATTGTGGGCGAAACTGGCGCGGGCAAATCCACCCTAGTTAATCTTGCATGTCGCTTTTTTGAACCAACAAGCGGGCGCGTTTTAATCGATGGGGTGGACTATCGCAAGCGCAGCACCCTGTGGCTGCACTGGAGCATTGGCTATGTGCTACAAACCCCACATCTGTTTTCGGGCAGCGTGATGGAAAATATCCGCTATGGGCGGCTAGATGCCACCGATGATGAAGTAATCGCCGCAGCAAAAACTGTCTGCGCACATGATTTTATTATGCAGATGGAAAAGGGCTATGCCAGTGAAGTTGGCGAGGGCGGCGGGCAACTTTCGACCGGAGAAAAGCAGCTTATCTCCTTTGCACGCGCGGTACTTGCCGCACCTAAAATCTTTGTATTAGATGAGGCCACCGCCTCGATTGACACCAAAACAGAGGAAACCATCCAAGCCGCGATTGCCGCATTGCTTGCGCAAACGACATCGTTCTTGATTGCACACCGCTTATCCACCATCCGCAAGGCGGATATCATTTTGGTGGTCAAGCAGGGCAAAATCATTGAACGCGGCACCCACGCAGAGTTGCTTGCCCAACAAGGGCACTATGCCGCACTTTATCGCAAACAATTCGAGCAGGAAACCACCCGCAAAATTTTAGAGGGCTAAGTGCCACTCTTTGGGATAAAAAGAAAGGACGTATACCATGCACAACAGACAACGAAGCATCACCGAACTTGCCACGATTGCCGACCATTTTGTGGTACCCGGCACCCTTGTCGCGGGCGAAGCCTTTGGCAATGGACACATCAACAGCACCTATCGCCTTGTCTTTTCGAAAGGGGATAAGCCAACCACGCAATATGTCTTGCAGCTAATCAATGCGCATGTATTCCAGAATTACCAGAGCGTGCAACACAACATCACCCTTGTGACAAACTTCTTGCGGGCACAAATCTTGGCGGCAGGCGGCGATGCCCTGCGCGAAACGCTGACCCTCATCCCCACCAAAACAGGCGAAAGCTATGTCTTGCACGAGGGCGAGGTGTATCGCATGTATCTCTTTATCGATCATACCACTTGCTATGAACGCGCGACCCCTACCCTGCTTTATCATGCCGCCAAAGCATTCGGCAAATTTGCCCGCCAGCTAGACGGCTTCGATGCCACGCAGCTGCAAACCACCATTGATAAATTCCACGATACCGTCCACCGCTATGGCACCTTCCAAAAGAGCATTGCCGCCGATTGCAAAGGGCGCGTTGCAGAATGTACCGCTGAAATCGATTTTGTGACTGCACGCAAAGATTTTTGTAGCATTGTATTAGATGAAATCGATGCCGGCACAGTGCCCCTGCGTGTGTGCCATAATGATACCAAACTAACCAACGTTATGATGGACAACACCACCAACCAGGGCATCTGCGTCATCGACCTTGATACCGTCATGCAAGGCTCACTGCTTTACGATTTTGGTGATAGCATCCGCTTTGGCGCAAGTAGCGCCGCCGAGGACGAAGATGATTTGAGCAAGGTATCTTGCGACCTTGAAAAATACGAGCTTTCCGCAAAAGGCTATTTAGAGGAATGTGCTTGCATTTTGAGCGAAAAAGAATTCGAGTTATTGGCACACAGCGCCATTTTGCTCACACTCGAATGTGGCATGCGCTTTTTGACCGATTACCTAGACGGCGATGTATACTTTGGGGTGCACAAACCCGCCCACAATTTAATCCGCGCGCGCAACCAGTTCAAACTGGTGCAGGATATGGAGGACAAGCTGCCAGAAATGATAGCGATTAATGAGAAGTATAAAATTTAATAAAAAATCGACATACCACGAGAAAAAATCCTTCTTTTAGGACTTTTCTCGTGGTATACTTGTATAAATCGTATAAAGCGAGACGTAAAGCGAGGTGATTTTTTGAACGAATTGTTATTGCTCTGGGGAAAAAGCCAACCAGAAAAACATTTACTGGCACATTGCATCGATGTTGGATGCTGTGCAGAAATCCTTTTAAAGGATAGCTGCGCACATGTCATCGTTCACCGAATGTCCGATTTTCTTAACCTAACACCTAACCAAATCATTCCTCTTGTTAGCTACTTTGCTGCTTTGCATGACATCGGAAAAGCACATCCCTATTTTCAATGCAAGGGAAACGCGTTACCTTGTGTACAATCATTAAAAGAACAAAAACGCTTACCAATTTCATCACCCTCCCTTGCATTTCGTCACGAACGACAAACTAGTGTTGCTTTAGAACGGATTTGGTCTACCAACACCCCGCTAAACGATGATTGGCGCGAGGTTCTTGGCACTGCACTGGCACTCCATCACCAAGGAAAGATGGGCGCTGACGCGCTCATCCCACAAAACTGCGATAAAAATTGGTGGGATGAGCAGCAAGCCAAACTAGAACTAGAATTACGCATACTATTTACCCCTGACCTTTCTGTACTCACGGATTGCACACACATGGACGCTTTCGCCACATTACTAACCGGTCTTGTTATTCTAGCCGACTGGATTGCCTCTAGTGCCGATTTTGACTATTTACCTTGGACATCTAGCGTGCAATATCGCCAAGTCGCCACTTTACAAGCACAGCAATCAATTACCACATTTGGATTATCCAATTATCGCGCGCTCCCCCCTAGCAAAACTTTTTCTGATTTATGGGCAAATTTCACACCAGAAACACTTCGGCCAATGCAAAAAATTTGCCAAAGTGAAATCAACAACCCCGCCGCACTTTATATTGTAGAAGCACCAATGGGCGAAGGTAAAACAGAATGCGCCTTCTATCTAGCAAATGCCATGTGCCATGCTCACGGGCAGCAAGGCATCTATTTTGCACTGCCTACCATGGCCACTAGCAATCAAATGTACACGCGCTTTAATGCCCTGCTAGAAGAAAACGAGTTATCCACCTCTCGCCTTTTGCATGCAATGGCTTGGCTAGTAGATTTAAGCTCACCCACTATCCAAACAGAAGATTCTTCTCAAGCAAGCGCATGGCTAGCCCCGCTTCGAAGAGGTTTGCTCACTAATTATGCAGTGGGTACAGTTGACCAAGCAATGATGGCAGTTTTAAAATCAAAATACACCGTCCTTCGCCTAATCGGATTAAGCAGCAAAGTACTGATTATTGATGAAATACATGCCTATGACACTTATATGAGCCAAATTTTAGATCGACTGCTTTCTTGGTGCCGCGCCTTGAAAATTCCTGTCATCTTATTATCTGCCACACTTCCTAGTGCTAGAAAAGAAAATTTGTTGCGAGCCTATGGCGCATCTGCTTCTATCGAAAATCACTATCCGTTATTAACTGCCGCACACTGGTCTGGTGCTGTCACACAGCAAACATGCAGCACCTATATGCAACCTACTTTTCATTTCTCTCTTTTGTCGGAAGAACAATTGCTTCGTACCGTATTACATTATTGGGAAAAACAAGGTGGTTGCCTGTGTATTCTAACAAACACCGTTGGCAAAGCCCAAGCACTTTTTACAGACTTACAAGCCCAAGGTGTGCCACGCGAAGAACTGCTTCTATTTCACGCACGCTTTACAGCGCAAACGCGCCAGCGGCTAGAGCAGCAGTGTATTTCTCTTTTTGGAAAAGACGGCAAGCGCCCAGAACGGTTTATCGTCATCGGTACACAAGTACTAGAGCAATCGTTAGACGTTGATTTTGATGCTATGTTTACAGAAATTGCACCCATTGACCTCTTGTTACAACGTGCAGGACGTGTATTCCGCCATCAAAAAACCAAGCGCCCCACAGCCTATACACAACCTACTATTTTTGTAATTTACCCAGAACAAAAAGACTTTGGAATTTCTGCTAAAATTTACGAACCTCTTTTGTTGCACCGCACCAAAGCATTTTTGGAAAACAATCCTCAGATAACTGTTCCAAGTGATATGCGAAACGCAATCGAAACGATTTACCTAGAAACATTAACCGCCGAAGAGTTATCGCTTGGAATGGAAATGCAATTCAAAAAACAGATGTCACAAAACATGGCAGAAGGTGTTATTTTAACTCCACCAAATCCCAACTATTTTTTTGCAACTGAAACAGCCGCCCCATTTAGCTTGTTCACACAAGAAGACCAAGACAGCACCCTCGTTAGCATTGCCAAAACACGTCAATCAGATGATAGTGTCAGTGCCGCGTTTCTTTCACCCACACTTTTCGCACTCGCCTGTTCTGAAACCCCAACCAAAGAAATTACGCAACAGGTTTTGCTCCATTCTGTCTCACTACGGCGCTTTCCGATTGAACCCATATTATCCCAAGCCACACAAGGTCAAGGCGCATTAAAGCACTGCTATCTTTTTTGTCTAGTAGAAGGAGAAGTTTTAGACGCTCCACAATGCACCGTACGAAACGATATCGATTTAGGAATTGTCATTGAAAGGAAGTGATTCTATTGACTCAATTTTCAGTATTAACCCAACCATGGATTCCAGTAAAGCACCCCGATGGTACCAGAGAAGACGTAGGGCTTTGGGATGCCTTAACAAAGGCGCATCAATATACAGGACTTTGTTGTGAATCGCCCCTAGAGGAATACAGCATTCAACGCTTGCTCATTGCATTTTTAATGGATGCCTATCAACCGCAAACATACCGTGACCGCCGCGCCCTTTATCGGAAAGGGTGTTTTGACCCCGATGTTTTACAGCGCTATATTACTATGTGCGAACAAGAAGGTGCCTCCTTCGATTTATTCGATGAAAAAAGACCTTTTATGCAAGCAACGTACAATGAAAAATGGGATAACGGGAAGGAAAAACCAGTTTCTAGCATAATACATACTGCAAGTTCTGGAAACAATCACATTCATTTTGAACATCACTTTGTGGATGAATATAGTCTAACCCATGCGCAAGCCTTGCGTGCGATGCTAGCTAGTTATGTGTTTTGCATGGCAGGTGCACAAGGATACCCATCTTCCGTCAACAACACTCCCTGCAACTACTATTTAGTCTTTGGCAAAACTCTGTTTCATACGCTTGTACTAAATATGTTGTCCGTACTGGAATGCGGTAATATTCCATGGAACACCCCACCAGTTGCATGGCGCGATTTCTCTGAAATCATCCCAAAACAAGAGCACACAAACGTTTCTATCTTATCCGCTTTTACGTGGCAACCTCGCCGTATTACATTGTTATCTATCAATGAAACAGTTACGCAAACTTATTATCAACAAGGTAAAAATTTTTTAGGCAACGCACTTTGGATGGAACCACATGCCGCTTTCGGCAAATCAGCAAAAGATGAGTGGTTCACGATAAAACCAAAATCGGGTCGTTCATTATGGCGCGATATCGGAACCATTGCCGCCTCTAGTGACTCATCTGCTGTACGACATCGCCCTCCACTACCTAGTCTCTCATACCACCAAATTGTTAGCGAAACACAACAACTTGTCCCGCTGTGGGTAACAGGTCTTGTAACAAATCAAGCCGCCATTGCCGAATTACAAGAAGATACCTTGTACATTCCCAATGCTATTTTATCCGAGCCAGAATTAGGCGAACAATTACAATGCGACATTCAACTTTGCGAACAAATTGCAAGTGAATTTGCAACTCACTATAAAATCAAAAAGAAAAAGAAAGAAAACAACCAAATCTTTATCTCCCACTTACTCCAAGAACAATTTTTCATCGCTTGCCATAAGCTACTCTTTACACAATATCTCCCAACCCTTGCAAGCACAGATATCTGTACCGAAAACTGGCAAGCTGAAATATCCACATTTTTCATACAAGAACTAAGCAAAATTGTAAAGGAAATACAAAACCAAGCCGCAACCTATATCGGCTCAAGTGGGCGAAATTTAATTCTTTTAACGCAATGCAACAATGCATTTAACCAATCGTATCGAAAAATAATCAAGAAAGGGTGATTACTATGCATATTGCAACCATTGATTTACAAACCATTCCACCCAAAACACGCATCATGCTTCGCCGGTCTATTGGAAAAGATATTGCTAGCGCAGGAAATGCAATGGGATATTTCTATGCCATAAAACCGCCACAGATAACCCCTTATCAAGAGGAAGCATTGTTTGCCTGCCTTACCATGGCTTGCCAATGGAATGAAACAGACCGCAGCACTACTCTATCCCTTGCACAGTGCTTACGAACATTGGTAGCAGCAGAAAAGCTAAACAAAAATAGTATTGACCGTACCATGCAAACCATTTTAGATTGCGAATGGAACCCTGAACATGGCAACCTACTTGGCATTAAACTAAGCCGACTTGTCAAGCAAATCCGCACAAAAGGTATGGACACTCCAGATTTTGAACAACTTTATTACGATTTAAAAAACTGGAACCACCCCGATAAATTTATACAAAAACAATGGGCACGCGATTATTTCACAACCACAAAAATTGAGGAGGACGAAACCGATGCTGTATGAAATTCACATGATTAAAAATTATCCACCCGCAAACCTAAACCGAGACGACACTGGCAGCCCCAAAACTAGCTATTTTGGTGGTAGCCTGCGTGGACGTATCTCCAGCCAATGCTTAAAACGCTCTTGGCGCACATCCGCCCTTTTCGATAGTCTTTTGGGCGATCGTGGCATCCGTTCCCGCCAACTACCAGATTTAGTCAAAGACGAACTTATATTACGTGGCATGAGCGAAGCGATGGCAGAAATCGCAAAAGAAAAAGTCACCGGTATTGGTAACAAAGACGGAAAAGAAAACGAAAAAGGCATCACAAGCCAAACCATGTTTTTCTCTGCGCACGATGTTTCTGCTGTCGCCAACATCATGATAGAAGCCGCTGCTGACAAAGACGAAAAATCCTTTAAAAAAGCAAAAACAACAGATATAGTCAAACAGATGAAAAATGTTGCTTTGCGACCAATTACCATTGATATTGCAATGTTTGGGCGCATGGTCACCAGTGACGCGTTCCATAATGTAGAAGCAGCCGTGCAGACTGCACATGCAATTTCCACCCATACCGTCAACCAAGAAAATGATTACTTTACTGCAATGGACGATTTATTAGGTGCAGCAGATACCGGAGCAGACATGGTAGGGGATACAGAATATAACGCTTGTTGCTATTACCACTATATGTCTATCGACACTGACCAACTAGAGAAAAACCTAAAGGATTCACCCGATGCACAAGCGCATATTGCCGCGCTTTTACCTGCAATGGTTGAAATTATGGCATTTTCAAACCCCTCTGGCAAACAAAATAGTTTTGCTAGCCATGTCCTACCAGAAGCCATGTACATCGAAGTAAAAAACAAAAAAGTTCCTACTAGCTATGCCAATGCCTTTGAGACACCCGTGCGCTTTGGTAGCAATGCCAAGGTGCTAGAAACTAGTGTGAAAAATCTTGTAAAAGAAATTAATTTAATAGAAGAAAGCTATCAACTAGAAAAAACACATCGCGCATGGTTTGCACCACGCTATAACAATAATCCCGAGATGCTACCAACGGGTGCTCAATCCATGCACAATTTCAAAGATTTACTGACGCACTGCGAAACTTGGACATCCAAATAAGGAGGTACCGTTTTATGCAATTACTACTATTGCGTTTAGAAGGACCTATGCAAAGTTGGGGCGAGCACGCAAAATGGGACAAATCCCGTGACAGTGCGCTCATGCCTACAAAATCTGGTGTACTAGGTTTATTAGGCGCTTGCATGGGATTAGAACGAGGAAGCACTACCTTAGTTACGATGGCAGAATCACTTCAAATGGCAGTACGCGCCGACCGAAGCGGCATACTACAATGGGATTTCCACACTGTGCAAGGTTTTCCACACCTCACCAATGCCGAAGGAAAAAAGCGATCTGGTGGCAACACCATTGTCTCTAGCCGAGCTTATTTAGAAGACGCTTCTTTTCTGGTAGCATTATCAGGCGATGCTGCCCTATTAACCCAGTGCAAAGATGCGCTTTCCGCTCCCATTTGGGCACCTTTTTTAGGGCGAAAAAGTTGCCCACCTAGCCTACCTATTTGCGAAGATTTTACCGATGCTTATCGTTCGCCTCTTGATGCGCTGCAACAACATCCTTTTGCCGCACGACATGACAAGATTATGCAAGTGCAGATAGAATCTATTGACGGTCGCTATATGCGCATTGACCAATTACAAGAAAGTAAAAATCGCCATTTTACTAAGCGTAGTGTATCCACGGAGGTGATTTCGTGTACTTAACAAAAATCCAGCCTAACATGCGCCACCCGGGGGTGCGCCACTGCATGACAAACTGCCATGACATGCATCGTACATTGATGTCCGGTTTTTCCGATGTGCCTACACAAAGCGCCCGTGCAGATATTGGCTTGCTTTATCGCATCATACCAGGCACACCCACCACCATCTGGTTGAGTAGCAAAGTAACCCCTGACCCACAAAATTTAGAAAATAAAGGTTTCATTGTATTAGGTACACGTTGCTTCTCACCATTAGAACAAGCGTTTTTTGCCGGACAAACCTTGCGATTTGAACTACTTGCAGTACCTTCAAAAAAAACACCCACCACAGGAAAAAACAGCCGCCGAAGCTATCTAAAAACACAAGAAGAACGCACCCAATGGCTTATCCGCAAAGGGGAACAAAATGGATTTAAGCTACTACATTTGGCAGAACGACAAGAAGAAAAAATCGTAGGAAGCCGCAAAAACGCACCTCTTATTTTTACCGCTACCGCATGGGAAGGTGTTTTAGAAGTCACTGACGAAGCAGCATTCTGGCACGGGCTATGCAACGGCATTGGTGCAGAACGTGCGTATGGTGCCGGCATGTTGATGGTTCGCGGGGTGTAAAACTATGCCAAAAGATTTAAGAAGCCTTCCTAAATTAAGAGATAGTCTAACCTTTCTTTACATCGAACATGCTATCCTAGAACAGGATGCACTATCTATTGTGATGATACAAAAAGAAAAAAGAACCCCCATCCCAATCGCAGCGATGACTGTTCTTATGATTGGACCCGGTGTAAGCGTTACACATGCCGCTATCAAAGCGATTACCGATAATGGCTGCATGGTTGTGTGGTGTGGTGAACATGCCGCAAGATTTTATGGCTATGGAATGGGCGAAACGCGCAGTGCACAAAATCTATTGATGCAGGCAACTTGTTGCGTTGATGAAACACGACACATGGAAGTTGTGCGCAGAATGTATCTTCGACGCTTTCCTAATGTCGATTGTTCTACCCTTACATTACAGCAAATCCGCGGATTAGAAGGTGTACGCATGCGAGAAGCCTATCGCCAAATGGCAAAATTACATGGTGTTAAATGGAGTAAACGAAGCTACAAGCAAGAAGACTGGGATGCTGCTGACCCGATTAATCGTGCACTTTCCTATGCGAACACAATCTTATATAGTATCTGCCAGGCAGCCATTATTTCATTAGGTTTTTCCACAGGGCTAGGGTTTGTTCACACTGGTAAAATGCTTTCATTCGTTTATGATATTGCCGATTTATACAAAGCAGAAACTACAATACCAGTCGCGTTTTCGGTGATTGGTAGCGGGAGCATCCAAAACAACGAAGCCCAAATTCGTCGAGAATGCCGTTTTGCATTTCGCCGCCATAAATTACTAGAGCGCATCCCAAAAGATATTTTTTGGCTATTCGAACAAGAAGAAACAACTACCATTGGCAAAACAACAGGAGACTTGTGGGATGCTGAACACGGCAAAATCGAAGGGGGCATTAATCATGCGGGTGAACAATAGATGACCATAATTGTAATGGAAAACGTTCCCGAATCCCTTCGTGGAGAGTGCACACGGTATTTATTAGAAATAAAAGCAGGTGTATTCGTTGGTTCTATCACCGCCATTGTGCGCGAACTTTTATGGGAAACCGTATGTGCGCGTTGCCAAGAGGGTGGCGCTATTCTGATATATGACTATCCAAATGAACAGGGATTTGTGTTAGAAATGCATGGAAACCCACATCGAAAGGTGATAGACTTAGATGGACTTTCTCTAATACAAACCCTGTAATCTTCCCACTTTTTTAAGTATCTGCCCCACGCATGTGGGGGTGAACCGTATTGTGATTTCATTTATAGCGGGGTTTATCTAATCTGCCCCACGCATGTGGGGGTGAACCGATGTTCTGATATTTGAGGAATTTCGAAACAATTTATCTGCCCCACGCATGTGGGGGTGAACCGAAAAAGAAAAAGGCTTTTGCTGAAATTGCCGTCAATCTGCCCCACGCATGTGGGGGTGAACCGAGTACCCTCAGATAATCCATCTGAATACAAAACATCTGCCCCACGCATGTGGGGGTGAACCGTTATCATGCTGCATTCCCTC
>JAWXUQ010000114.1:0-5039 GCA_044426225.1 Faecalibacterium sp.
GTACGATTGCTCCGACGATGGGAGTGGGAGACTTTGATCCCGAAGACCACGCCTTTACCACAGCATTCACATTTGGCCACTTAGCTGCACCTCCTCGCTTTAGATATAGTAGCTTTTGTTAGGACCTCTTGCAGGGGACGCAAATTTGCTTCGCCTGTGTAAAGGTCACCAATAAATAATCAGCTTGATTATTGTATCAGATATGCAGGGTAAAAGCAAGCATTTTTTCAAAAAACTTTTGAAAATTTCAAGATAACGCGCTCTACCCTTGTTTCTTGGCGCCAAAAACGCTATAATAGAATGGATTGGATAGAAAAGGAGAACGATGTTTTGTTAAATATGATCAATAACTACTTACCATATATTATGCGCGCGCTCGTCATGTTGATTGTTATTCCCTTCCACGAAGCCGCGCATGCTTATGTCAGTTACCGCCTTGGTGACTCTACGGCAAAAGATTACGGTCGCCTTACTCTAAACCCTATGGCGCACTTTGACCCTATTGGTGCGCTTTGTCTTATTTTTGCGGGCATCGGATGGGCAAAGCCTGTGCCCACCAACGCAAACCGTTTTAAAAATCCAAAGGTCGGCATGGCAATCACGGCGGCAGCGGGCCCCATTTCTAATTTGCTGCTTGGCTATGTTGGGATGATATTATATAAGGTATCATATCACACATGGTATGTTGCGGGCACACCAGGTTGGGTCGGCTATTACTGGTGCACCTTCCTTTACTATTTCGTCTTGCTCAACATTGTGCTTGCAGTGTTTAACTGTATCCCGGTGCCGCCCTTTGATGGCAGCCGTGTGGCATTCTTGTTCTTACCGCGCGAATGGTACTTTAAAGTCATGCGATATGAGCGCCAGATTTTCATGGGGATGTTCCTTGTGCTGATGTTTGGTTTGCTTGATAATGTGCTGAGTACAGCCTATAACTTTGTCTGGCAGATTTTCTATTATGCAACTATCTACGTGGATTTGCTGCTTGGCATGGCGATTTAAGCGGGCTGCTTGATCGGCAGATGTTGTGTCATGAATGGCAGCGCTCTTTCCCCATTGTTGCGGTACGTAACCGCCCGAATGCATCGTACAAAAGGACAGTTGAATGGATGAATTAACCTTTACCCTAGACGATTTTGAGGGTCCTATGGATTTGCTCCTTGCCCTCATCGCCAAGAATAAGATGGATTTGCATAACATTCCCATCTTTGCCCTCATTGAGCAATATATGCAAATTTTAGCACAGTACCAAGAGCAGCGCCTTGATTTGGCAAGTTCTTTCATTGAGATGGCAGCTAGATTGGTAGAGATGAAAAGCTATCTGCTCTTACCCCGCAGCGAAGAAGGTGAGCGGATGCGCGAAGAGCTCACAGGGCAGCTGATTGAATATGACCTGTGCAAAAAAATGGCGGAAAAGCTAAAAATCATGGGCGCTAATACCTTTATCGCAGTGCGCAAGCCTGCGCAGGTCGATTTTGATACGGAATATACTATGCAGCATGAGGCATCACTATTAATGGAAGCGTGGGGTGGGCTATGTGGGCGCAAGCGCCAACGCAAAGCCCCCAAGGCAGAGCGCTTTGAAAAGCTAGTGGCGGCAGAATACGTTTCGGTTTCTAGCCGCGTGGTGCATATTTTGCGTAACTTGGTCAAGGGTAAGGCGGGCGCACTTGGGCAGCTGTTCTCTAAAAATGAAGGGCGCAGCACCACGGTTGCCACTTTTTTGGCAGTGCTTGACCTTGTGCGCCATGGTCGCATTCGGATTGAGGACGATATGGGCATTACTCTAAGCCGCAACAAACTCATCCAACAGCAAGAGGAGGAACCACAATGGACTTAAAAGAATACAAAGCCGCTGTGGAAGCCATGCTCTTTGCTTATGGTGAGCCTCTCACCAGTGATAAGGTGGCGCAGGTGCTAGAGGTAGAAGAATCTGCGATTGACCGCTTGCTTTATTCCTTGCGGGATGATTACGAGCGCGCAGAGTCTGGGGTTTGCTTGCTTCAGCTAGAAAACCGTTGGCAGATTGCCACCAAAAAGCAATATGGTGATTACATCAAAAAGATTTTGGATACCCGCCGCAATGTTCCTTTGAGCCCGGCGGCACTCGAAACGTTGACCATCGTGGCATACAATCAGCCAGTCTCCCGCTCTTTCATTGAACAGGTGCGTGGTGTGGATTCTTCTTCCTCGGTTTCAAACTTACAGGAAAAAGGCTTGATTGAAGAAGCCGGACGTCTTGATTTGCCTGGGCGCCCCATTAGCTTTAAAACCACTGATGCCTTTTTGCGTACCTTTGGGCTAGAGTCCTTGGGCGATTTGCCTCCCTTGCATGAGGAAGATATTCTCAGCGAGGAAAGCGTCGTGATGGAAGAAGAATTCGATGGGCAGATGATGGCACTGACCGAAACCGACGCGGAAATAACAGCAGAACGCAAGGCGAAGGCGGAAGCAAAGGCCAAGGCAAAAGCAGAGCTTGATGCCACCGCAGCTGAGTTGAAACTTGCCTCGGATGCCGCTGCAAGCATTGTGAAAAACCTCAAAGCGGCAGAAAAGGCGCAGCAAGAAGAGGACTTGAATTTGTTCCAACCTGCACAAGTGCCTGTGGTACAAGAAACGAAATCGCTTCCAGATGCGCAAGAACCCATTGTAACACGGAGCGTTGTGCCAGTGGAGTTGCTTTAAATGGCGGCGGCATGGGCGGCGCTTTGCGCTGCGTTGTGCTGGCTGCTTTGCGCAGTCGGGATATTACTAGCGGTTATCATTTTACTGTTGCTCATTTTGCTCTTTGTGCCTAGCTTTGCGAAAATTCGATACCAAGACGAAGAAATTTACATTGTAGTGGGCATTCTCTTTGTGCAGGTGCATGTTTATCCGCGTGTGTATTTTGTTTGGGATCGCTATGCGAATGAAACAGACGAGGCGCGCGAAGCCCGCCTTGCCGCAAAAAAAGCAAAGCGCGATGCCGCTAAAAAGGCAAAAGAAAGCGAAAAGGACTTAGAAAAAATAGGAAAAAAAGCGGCGGCAAAGGGCGCGAAAATCACACTAGATGCGATTGTTACCTTGCTGCAAACCGCAGGGGCGATCACCAAAATGATTGTGGATGCCTTGCGTGTGGAACAAATCAAGGTGCGCATTCCCATCGCTGATGGCGATGCGGCTAAAACGGCAATGACCTATGGTAAGTTCAATGCATGGTTTTATAGCTGCCTTGCTGTTTTAAATAATTTCATCTATTTAGACTTCGACGAAATACAAATAATACCTGTTTTTGATGAAAAGTTTGAAAGAAATGCTTATTTCTCTTGTAAAGTATCCGCTAGATTGTTTATAATAGTAGTGGTGGCGGTGCGCCTAATACAGGTGCTGCGTCGCGAAAAAGAATTACTAAACCTTATTTTAAAACGAAAACCCAGTAAGGCTAGCCAATAACGAATATTCATTTTGAAAAAACATAAGGAGGCACCCGCTATGGCAGAACATCCAATTCAAGGTTTGATGGGCGTAACCATGGATAAAATTCACGAGATGGTAGATTCTAACACCATCATCGGCAAACCAATTGTCACAGAAGATGGCACTACTATTTTACCTGTTTCCCGCGTTAGCTTCGGCTTTGGTTCTGGCGGGTCTGATTTCCAAGGCAAAAATGCCGCGAACAAAGATTTGTTCGGTGGCGGCAGTGGCGCAGGTGTTTCGATTGCGCCTGTGGCCTTCTTGGTCATTAAAAACGGCAATGTGCGCACCATCCAACTTTCGGATACCTCAAACACCATTGATCGCGCAATCACCATGATTCCTGAGCTTGTGGACAAGCTCACCGACCTACTCAAAAAAGAAGAGAAGGCGTAATCCCATACCAACAAAGGGTACACCTTGGCAGGTCGCCGCAGGCAAAGGCCCTTTACTATAAGGCACCCTCTAAAAACCGCGTCGCACTCGCTACACCCAATCTTTCTTCGCCATATCGCCTAAAAAACCTTGTCCATAAACCAATTATGAACGCAATTTTTTAAGCAATCTGTCGAAAAAATCTTTGGCTGTATCAAGCACGATCAGTTATTAGAGGTCGCCAGACAAAAAGGAACAACCAATGGCAGAATATCGCATCCAAAAAATTATGAGCGAGCAAGGGCTATGCTCTCGCCGCGCCGCAGAACAAATCATCAACGAAGGTCGCGTCAAGCTAAACGGGCATCCCGCGCGCGTTGGTGACAAAATGAACCCCTCTACCGATATTTTAACGGTCGATGGGCAGCGTATCGCGCTGAAAAAAGAACCCCAGATGTATTATCTGGCACTCTATAAGCCCCGTGGCTATGTCACCACTGCAAGTGATGAGCTTGGGCGCAAGACCGTTATGGATCTTGTCAAGAACATCCCTGCACGTCTATACCCTGTTGGGCGTCTCGATAAAGACAGCGAAGGCTTAATCTTTATGACAAATGATGGCGAATTTGCAAATGCAATGATGCACCCCTCAGGCGAAATCAGCAAACTATACCGTGTAACGGTGCGCCCACATGCCACTGAAAAGCAAATTGTTGACCTTTCCCGCGGGGTGGTGCTAGATGATGGCACCAAAACCCTGCCCGCCGTCATCAATGTTGTGGCAGATGACCCCACTCGCACCGTTATGGAGATGACCCTGCGTGAGGGTAAAAATCGTGAAATTCGCCGCATGTGCGAAACCGTTGGCTTAGAGGTTATCCGCCTAAAACGCAACAATGAAGGTTGTGTTAAACTCGGCATGTTGCAGCCCGGTGAATATCGTGATTTAACAAAGTTAGAATTGCAAACCCTCCGCGCTGCAGCGGCAAAAGGGCGGGCGCATACCCGCACCTCGCGCCAACAAGAAGCTGCTGCTGCCCGCACCGAAGCTGCAAAAGCAGGTAAGGCAGGCATGGGACGCAGTTTTGGTCGCTATGATAAAGCCGCTGCACGTGCTGCCACCAAGGCGGCAGGGCGCGGTGGTCGTTCTTCAGGTGCCACGGGTCCTGTGGGCAGTGGCTATGCCAAGACAGAGCAGGGTCAGGCAG
>JAWXUQ010000031.1:0-29151 GCA_044426225.1 Faecalibacterium sp.
GAAGGTCTCTTTGTCTGACTATCTCGGGTTTGTGGTGCCCACGACCTCGTTTTACGACAATGTTTTCTAATGTAATTTGCTCATTTAATTTTTCTAGTTCTGCTTTCACTTTTTGCTTGGTAACATTGCCTTCTACTTGTGCGTCTTGTAAAAAAGCCTTTGCTTTTTCTTTGGTTTTGGCAAGCAATTTTTCCGCTATCTTTTTCCAAACGAAAGTATATTTGTTCGCTTTGCTTTCTAGCTTTGTGCCATCTATGAATACTTCGCCATGCTCTGTTTCGCAAATATCTTCTAGGTGCTGCACGTATTGGTAAAACAAATCTTCTAGCGCAGCTGCGACCACGCGCACGTGGGCGTGCAGCCTGAGGGCTGCATTTACATGGGCGCGTTCTGCGAAGAGCGGACGTTTTATAAAAAACAAAACAGCTAGTCTTGCGACTAACTGTTTGTGAAGTTGCGGGAGCCAGATTTGAACTGACGACCTTCGGGTTATGAGTTAGGTGGTTGTTTTCCCTGTATTTATCTATATTTTTTGTACTTTTATATTACTTATTTTCGTAGTATAAGATTATTAAAAATTCAAAAAATATAATAATAATCAAATCAAAAGTTTCTTATTTACAATAAAATAATACCACTTTTTATTTTATTTGTCAAGGCGTGCTTTTTCATGTGTTTCAGGCTGAAAATCATATTGTAAAATAGCAACTTTTTCGCGCAAAACCCTCATCTTCTCACCGCTCTCTTCTATTTTCCAGTAATCAGATTGTTTGATTTTCCCATTCATTTAGACCCTCTTGCAGATTGGTACTATGATTAGTACCATCGGCTGCGAAGATAAGCCAATACGTATATAGCACAACCGTATTTTTCTGCACATACTTATCGACTTCCATTGCCCACTAAACACCAAAGCGCTACCTCTCATTTTTCTTCTATTGTGCACTTCTTTTAAGATATCCGCTAGCAAGGCAGTAATTTAGCCGCCTTTGCTAAGATATATCTACAACAATATGCCCTTGATTTTTATATCTACTTGTGGTAACATCAAGTAAATCGTAATTTAGTAAATCGAAATCCACTAAACAAAAAGGAGCTTTTATGTTTTTAGGAAGAGACAAAGAACTCTCGGCATTGAATCAATTATACAGCACAAACAAATTTCAATTTACTGTGATATATGGGCGCAGACGCATCGGTAAAACAGCATTGATTAGCGAGTTCACCAAAGACAAAAATACTATTTATTTTACAGGTGTGGAAACTAATGGTAAGCAAAATTTAGAGAATTTTAGCAGAACTGTTTTAAACTTTGAAAAAGGCATTGACGTAGATACTATTTTTGCCAATTTTCAATCAGCATTAGAATATGTATTTACGCTCGCCAAAAAAGAAAGACTCATTTTGGTAATAGATGAGTACCCCTACGTGGCAAGGGCGTCAAAAAGCCTTGCCTCTACTTTGCAACTACTCATTGATCAACACAAGGACAATTCAAATCTATTCTTAATCCTTTGTGGTTCGTCTATGTCTTATATGGAAGATAACGTTCTAGCATATAAGGCCCCGCTCTATGGTCGTAGAACGGCACAACTTAAAATACAGCCATTTACATTTCATGAGGTTTGTGGATATTTCAAACATTTTTCTGATATAGACAAAGCCCTTGCTTATGGTATGATGGGCGGTACACCTCAGTATCTCTTGCAAATTGATGAACGTATATCCATTGAGGCTAACATCAAAAACACCTTTTTAAACCCCACTTCTTTTATTTTTGAAGAGCCTACAAACCTGTTAAAACAGGAAGTTCGAGAAGCTGCGATTTACAATGCAATTATCATCGCCATCGCCACAGGCTATACGAAAATGTCTGAAATCTCTTCTAAAGTTGGCGAAGAGAGTAGTGTTTGTGCCACTTATATCAAAAATTTAGTATCACTAGGTATTGTAAAACGAGAACTGCCTTTCAAGGAAAAAACCACGAGAAAAACCATTTATTCTCTAGAAGATAATATGTTCCGTTTTTGGTATCGCTTCGTACCATCCAATCAATCCATTATCGCAAGAGGGGCTACGGAGCTAGCTTATCAACGCATAGCTCCACATCTATCAAATTATATGGGAGATATTTTCGAAGAAATCTGCAAACAGTATTTGTGGAATTTGCTTTTAAGTGGTAAGTCTCCTGTTGATTTTTCTGACCTTGGACGTTGGTGGGGAAATAACCCTAAAACCAAAAGCCAAGAGGAGATTGATATCATGGGGGTTGCAGATAATGATTGCGCCCTGTTCGCAGAGTGCAAATGGACAAACGAACCCCTTGATTTAGCTGTTTTAGAAAAACTGGTAGAACGAAGTGCGCTATTCCATTATAGCGAGAAGCACTATTACTTGTTCTCAAAAAGTGGTTTTACCAAAGGATGTATGGATAGAGCAAATACCCTTCCTCATGTGACCTTGGTAGCGTATTCGGATATGGTGGTATGTTAGCACTGCGATTGAATCTTTTGCAAATCATTTGCGAAAGGAATGTTTTATCGCAATAAGCAATAAATTAAAAGCGACTGAAAACAAACACCATCGCATTGTAAAACAGCAACTATTTTATGTAGCAACCGCCTCGCCGCACCACTTTCCACACCCTTTTCTGATAAATTCAACAAAACCAATCAAGGCAAATTACTTCAATCCAAACTAAAAGATGCACACCCAAAAAGGCGACTACACAGTTTCCATGTAGTCGCCTTCTATTACATATTATAATTCACAGGTTAGTCTTGCATTATATCTCGGTCAACGCAGCAATCATATCCTTTAAGTACCATATCAAGATGCCCGCATAGGGGGTCTTGAGCGTTGTTTCTGTAGTGAACGCATTTAAAAGAGTTTGGCAATATTCCAACACTGCGAATTCATCTCCTGCACACACATTCTCAATGTCTAAAATTAAACTTGACAAAGATTCTTTCCGCTCAGAAATCAGCGGTGAAGATGGGCAATTTAAATTTAGTGTATCTACCAAATCGCTTTGCACTTCACAATCATTTGATGTAATCGTACCATCTAGTTCATAGTAAATCGTTGATAACGTACTAGCATCACACGGATTGATTGCCTTAAACAGGCTATTCTCTTTGTGGGCGTCACAGGTTAAATCAGCAAACACCCTCGTGCCATGCTCCGCTTTATTACCATTGCACACTGCAACTAAATTGTTGTAATCTAGCCCTTGCCCAATATCATCCCCACCAGTTGGACTACGCGGAAACACGTGTTCCAAAATAACAGGCGCTATACCCGGTGAAACATCTGCGCGAGGAATACGACACATACAGTATGCACATAACTGCCCTTGCTCCTCTTGCAGGCTTAGACGCACTTTTGATTTTAATGGCCCACGCAAAGTTTTAAAAGCAACTTTCGGAGGAAGATTCTTTCGTATTGCATTTTGCCGCAAATTCGCAAGACCAGTTGGTTCCGCGTTCTTGCTGATCGAAATCATACTTGGCCTCCCCGAATACGCTCTAACTTCAATTTCACCCGACAGTTGGCTATTTCTGGATCATGATAATCACGCTTCACATCAATTTCATTCAGTTTTTGTTCTGCCGCATCAAAATCTTTACAACCCAAATATTCATAGAACTGTGTAAACATCTGTGCAATCTCTACTGGTCTTTCTGTTACACCCATCACTTCATTTAGAACAGACTTAACATCTTTGCCGTAAACTTGATTTTGCAGATGCAACACCGCTTGATCTCTTAAAATAATAAGATTTTCGCTTTTTACTGAATTGATAACAGCTGGTGCGTGCGTACTAACAATAAACTGTACTTTAGGGAAAATCTGCGTCAAATCACCTATAATCCGTTGTTGCCAAGCTGGATGTAGATGTAAATCAATTTCATCAATTAAAATAACGCCTGTTGTTTCTGTCAACACTCGATCCAATAAAAATGGATTTAAAACCGCCATTCGGTATGCAATATCTGCAATCAGGCTGATTGTTCCCTTATAACCATCACTTAACTGATTTAAAGGGATTTTAACACTGTTTCCATCCTCATTCCAGTAAGAAACATCAATCTCTCCAGTATCGTAATTAAACTGAATTTCAACACTGTCGTAGCCTGTCATCAGCACAAAGCATTGCTCCATCGCATGGCGAACCGCAGTAAACTCTGCACTAGCATTTGCACTGCGCTCTTCCGTCAATGCCATCTTTTTAAACCAGTTTATCATCAGCTTAACATTTGCTGTTCCATCCAAGCAATCAATATATGCATTTGCTCTATTGTTGTTCTTAAATGCATCTATTCTTTTTGCACGATGGTAATCCCACAAGCGACCTGTCCCATAGTAAGCCACGATAGGCATAGGGAATGAAGTGTCGCCATGCATCATTTTCATTTCATATCTTTTTGAAATTTCAGTCATTTCTTTTGCATCGATCAATGTCGTTTTACCGTTGGCACCATTCAACGAGCGAGTCCAAGAAAGAGACTGATTTTCCACCACACCCTCACCGGAAACACAAACGGGGTATTGTGGTTGTACATCAATCACACTACCCATTTTAAAATATTTATTGCTTGCATCTGTCTTTCTGATACCAGCACCACTAACCCCATCAAAGGAAGACAATAGTGTTCCCGCGGCAATCGCAGCTGCCTCTAGTATCGCTGTTTTACCAGCTCCATTTGTGCCTACAATAACCGTTAATTTTTCATGGAAAGGAACGCTTAAATTTTCAAAACATCTAAAATTTTGCAACATAATTTTTTGCAAATACATTCCAATTACCTCCACCGTTATCATTCACTGACCACACGAAAACTACTTGTAAACAGTAAGTATTTCCAACAAAACACATTTCTATTTATAATAATATACCACTATATATTATAAACTTCAATCAAATAAAAGTCAATGAACCCGACCATCACAAATCACTGGCTAAGCCGCCATTCTCTAACTTATCTAACACCTTACTGATTACCTCATGGTACTTCTCTGCACTACTAATGCGACCTACCTGTTCTGGCAATTCTCTTCTAAAGTCCATATCATATTGTAATACGTCGCCCATTTCAGTTGCTAGCGTTTTATCAATTTTCTCAATTGAAATGTTCAATATGTCCGTTGGGCAATCGTTATATATGTCCACAACAACCCCACGATCGCCCGCTGCATCAATCGCATCTTGCTCTACAATCAAGGTTGCTTTCGCTACATTACGGCAAGAAACAGCCTTTTTGTCTAATAGCAAAACAGGTTCTGCGTAAGACTCCGCTAAAAGATGCCGCTTGTTCATCTTATTTGCAATGCGCATTAACAACTCTGGGTCTGTGTAATCATTTCTTGCTGTTCCACTTTCTATCGTGTGTCCCATCAGATACTGTAGTTCATCATCCGTCATCATACATACACTAGACATGATTGTTGCAAAATTACGCCGTAAAACGTATGCCGTTGGCTCAGCTTCTTTTATATTTTTATGTTGATACAACTCATACGCCGCACTTGAAAAAACCGCTTCCTTTTTCACAATAGCACGTAATGTTTCCTGCATGAATCGTGTGAAACCCTTACGCTTACCAAAGGCATTGACATTCGCTGCATCATTTACAAGCGGGCAATCATCAATATCTTTTGTTTTGGAAGAAACCAGCGCTTTGCGCGTATCAATCAGCTCCTTTAACTCTATAGGAATTGGTAAAATCCGATACGCATTTTTTGTTTTCAGGGTATTGCGCAGCTTATCTTTTCGGTCCAACTGCTCAAACACATATAGCACCGTCGCTTGGTCTGCGTTTTTCAATTCTTTTATATTACCATATTTTACCGCACAGCATTCGCCTGGCCGCAACCCTAGATAAAGCATCAGCAAACCGCCAAGCGCATATCCACTATCTTCTTTAAGCTGCCTTTTTAATGTATATGCAAATTGAATCTCAGCTGAACCACTTAAAGATTTCGGCAAAAAAAGCCGTTCAATCTCTTTTTCACGCTTTTTGCGTGGATCCCTCTCCTTTGTATTACTCACTCTCTCAACTCGATGCTTCCAGAAACTTCCCCAAAACGGATCAATATACCCTACATCGCACCACTCGATATAATTGCACAAACTCATTAAAATATTGCGATAAGTGGATACAGAAGTCTCTGCATAAGGGCGTTTGCCATCCTCTTCTCTCTTTTTCAAAAACATCTCTAGTGCATTTTGATAATCTTGAAATTCCAAGTCTTCAAAAGACACATTAGGCGCAACTTTATCAATAAACGCTTGTACCACACGCAGACGATTAATGTAACTTCCCTGTGTTTCTTCATTCCAACCCGCAGCCGTTCCGATTTCCAATTGATATCGCTCCAATATTTCTAATGGTGTGCTACGCAGTGTGCTGTGCGTTATCTTCGTTCTGTCAATCTGCTTCGCCATCACTCCACCTTCTCGCCTATTTTTTCGATACACATACCATGGTTGCTTCTCAATACTATTTTTGCAGGTTGTAATACGCGCAATCGTGTATGTAACGTATGGTCAAAGACTGCTTTTGTTTGCGTCTGTTTTTTGTGTTGTACTTTCTTACTACCATCCTCTGGTTCTTTTTGAAAGAACAGTACACCGTCTTGTTCTTGCTCTATCGTCTGTGCTGCAATAACATTACTCATCGCGTAGCTCATTTGCAAACCCATGCTATACTGCTTGTGTGGATTATGAAAATCAATATAATGCTTTGCTGCTGTTTCAATTTGTGGACGTCCCAACAAATATCGAATCTCACCATCTTGTAACCCAAACAGGCGCCACAAATGGCTTAAACTTCTCTGATAATCCTTCGATTGAATTGCTAATTTCATCGTTTTGGGCGATCTTCCTGATACAACAAAAATCGATTCTCCGTTCGGGGGAAATAATTTTTTCAGCGCTTTTAACACAATCCCTGGCGTAAGCGGATTTCCTACCTTATCTGAAAACAATGAACTTTTACCTTCCTCTTTTTTCATTTTTTTCAATTGCAACAATCTAGTAATTGCCAATGGAACTGGCACACTCCGATACCGTGCTTCCTCTTGAAAATCATCTGACAAATAATATTTTTTCTTTTTACTTTTCACATCAACTACGCGATACTCTTTAGTAATCATTGCACAGAAGTATTTCTTATATCCCTCCAAAGGTCTTATATCTTCTCGCTTTAATGCACAAACTTCCGCTGCGCTCAATCCCATAAATAGCATCATCAGCAGCGCCTTGTTCTCATCAGATACAACATCATCCTTCACTAAAGAACTGCATAACACACTATATTCTTTTCGGCTAAGCGATTTTGCCGCAAGATTAGAACGGATCCCTCTTGCAACCGAATACTGCAATTTAAATTGCAAATAGTAACTATTTCTTATCTGTGCAATTTCACTGTTACTCAATTTCCATGGAGTCAAATTGCTCGTTAAATATTGCTGCATCACGCGCCATAACACTAGCGCATATTCTCTCATCCGACGCGTAACAATATTTTTTCGATATTCTTTCACGCCATTTTTTCGAAATTCTTTTTGTTCGCGCTTAATACTTTCTTGTAGAATACGAATATGCAACCGATCACTTGTACCGGAACCTAACATTCGATCAATCGTTTTTCTGATATCTAAAAAGCACGCCTCTAGCTTCTCATCCCCAAGCAATAGGGATGATAAATCTCGCTCCCCCAAACAAAGCATGAGATGCGCCATCATTTTTTGATTCTTTTTTCGTTCCCGTGCATCACGCCAATATTTATCACTAATCACATCAAAATAGCGTAACCAAAAAACAGCAAAATTACTTTTATTTAACGTTACTACTTGCAACGAGCTCGCCTCGTCGCAATTTTTCTTTGCAATATATGCTTTCGTATGTTTTTTTGTATGCACCAGCGCTATCGCATGATTTGCTTCGATTAATTTTATAACAGCGCGCTCTAGCTCTTGAATTGGCGGTACACGCATATCCGGCAAATATTCTAAGCTCTGCTTTTTCTTTCTTCTCGATTTCTGTCGCTCATGCTTTACCAATGGATAACGAATGCGAATCTTTTCCCCAATGCTACGCGTCAATTCCTCGCTATAAAAATACATCGTAATTTCATTGACAGGACGCGCAATACCATGATCTTTCACATTTGTTAAGCATGTCGTGTAACGTATTTTAAATGTATCAGCAAAAGGGATTTCTTTCGGAGGTTGTCTTTTTTTCGCAGGTTTTGTTTCCTCAGTCATACGCAATCTCCCTATTGTTAGCGCTTATGAAATCAAACGTTTTTCCAATATTATTATACTACTTTTTGTTTGAATTTTAAAGTTAGTTTCACAAAGCGATTTCGGCAATTCATCAAGCGATTGACAATATTGCACCAACCCTCCATTATCTAATTATCCTTCACAAGCAGACCGCTCGATATCTCTTAACAGCAAACAATAAAACCGTGTAAAAAAAGCAAAACTGCCCTATCACACGGTTTTCATTTTTCTTGTATTGAAAGCAATTTCTCTTATCCAGCTTCTCCAACAATATCTCGCATTAAATCCGACAAAAGTTCATCTGTTGGGAACGCATTAAACGTTTCTTTCGTAATTCGTCTATCAGGGTCTACATAAATGTCAATCCAACAAAACGTTTCAACATGGTCATTGGCATATGCTTCTTTGTCGCGCATAAAATCTCGCCAGTCTCCCAATGGATTTTCTACAAGCGGTTGCTCTTTAAAATCAGCCAAGAACACGTTATTTCCCCAAAGAGAAAGTCTGCGATATCTTTTAGGCGATTCTTTATAAAAAAAATCTCCTTTACAAACGCCATCTAACGCATATCGACCAACCAAATGTGGAACACCTTGAAACTCAATATACCGCAGTTGAATTTCCGCTTGTTTTGCGTAAATACGACTCGCACAATCATAGGCGTTCAAAATATCAATATTGCAATCCGTCAAAACGTGTTTGCTTTCATACATAACGCTTGCATTATTGTCAATTTGCACGATATTAAGTTCAGTATCACCCGTATAGTAATCTGTCACTAATCCTCCGTTTTTGCTACGTTCAAATCGTTCAATTTGCTCCACATTGGTTGTTTGCGCAAGCCATGGCATTTCAAATTCTGCTAACTCATCTACAAAAAAGCACGCAGTGCCAGAAGTGCAACTCGCACAGCAGGCATCAAATAATGTTATTTTTATCATCTTTACCACCTCTCTTTGCCATAAGACAGTACAAACGTTTCAGAAATTTTTATCAACCATCTTTATACTCTCTCGTACCATCTGGATACTCTAAATACGCTTTTCTCAACACGCTATCAAAGCGGGCAATGGGAGTCCCCCTTAATTTCATCTCTTCGATAGCAAGTTTAGTAATTTCTCCAAAACGATAATCCATTTCTTCGTCGGTTATGTCTCGGTACGCAGTAGAAGATGAATCCGAAATCTCACGCACGGCATCTGTCGCAACCACACGCTCCGAAATCAGTTTTATTGGCAACACTTCTGTTCCCTCCAACATTTCTGGTGTAATCTCGAACGGCAATTGACGCAAGCGAATACACTCTTTAAAAAACGCGGTCGTTGCAGTTTCCCAGTCTAAACCACACTACTCAAATATTTGCTCGCACTGCTCTTTTAGTTCTCTATCCATTTCAAATTCCATCATTACTTGGTTCATGATTGCACCTCTCTTTTCTATTGTGTAAACATAAATCACTATCTAACAATCATTATACCACGTTTATCTAAAAAACGCGAACTTCATCATCTATCGTTTTTAGCTATACTCAGGAAGCATCATCTAACCATGAAATCGGTGCAACCTGCTTCATCGCTTTGCGCATTGCTTCATCGCGTGGATGAACGTAATAATGTGTTGTAGTTGTCACATCTGCATGACCAAGCAAGCCAGAAACCGTGGCAACATCGATTCCTTTTTCAATGGCACCTGTTGCAAATGTGTGCCGAATCGCATGGAACTTGACATGATCCATGTCCAATTTTTTAAGCGTTGCGCTAAAGTGATGGCTCAAGTTATCTGGCTCCATCACGGTGCCAACGCGGCTGAAAATGATAAAATCCTCGCCTGTGGCCTTGCGCCCAAAGTTTTTTGCAAAGATTACTTTCTGCTTTTGTATCACGCTTTGCAAAACAGGTGGCATATATAAATCCCTCTCAGAAGAGGTCGTTTTAACGTCGTTAAAGACCAATTGGGTCTTTGGGTCTGCGGGGTTTTGGCTGTGCGTAGGCAAGCGTTTTACTGTAGTATCTACATGTAACATTTTCGTATGTTCATCATAGTTTTTAAACTTTAAGGCGCAAATTTCACCCAAGCGCATGCCTGTATATAGCGCAAATAAAATGCCAACATTTTTATTTGAGTAGTTTCGAAACAAGTGCTGTTCCAGCTTGTTCTGCATGGTATTCGTCATGATTTCTACCCGCCGTGAACGCACCGATTTAATGGCTGTAAGCGGCACTGGATTGCTTGGCATGTACTCGAGTGCTGTCGCAATTTTGAGGGCTACATCTAACACTGCACGCATATTACGTAGGCTTTTGGTCGAAAGCGGTCCGCCTGTGCGCAGGTTTCCTGTCCGTGCTTTTTCGTTAAAAAAACGCTGCAAAATGCTAGGGGTTAAGTTGCCTAAGGGCACATCACCAATCACGGGGATGATATGCTTATGGCAGTTGTCATAATAATGTTCGTAACCCGAGGGTTTTGCTGTTGGTAAAACATAGGTTTCTAGCCAGAAAACAAGCCATTCACCTAAGGTTGTGTCTTCGTTAAAGTTATCCGTAAAATTCATAGTAATACTCCTATATTGGCACGTAATACAGGTTTATTTCTACAGATAGACAGCGTGCAGCCTTATAACTTGTACTGTTTACTAGACAGCAAACGCACAAAATGCTATAGATTTTTCTTAGCGAACACAAGCACGCTTGCGAAGTGTGAGATTAGAAAAATCATACTTAAGTAGTTTTTGCGCAGGTTAGGCGCGACCGCCCATCACAATGGACACACCGCCTTAGGGCGGTGCTCGGCGAGCGACAATCTGTGGAAAAACGAGCGGTTTGTCAAAAACTAGCAAAAAGGCATATTTTTTAGTATCCCCTAGACAGTTTTCTGATAAAAAGGTATACTATATAAGTACGGTGCAGCTTGTCTGTTGTGTAGGTGCTGATCCACCTGCGCAGGTACGAAGGAGCGCCAACTCCTTTGTACTGCCGTGCATTTTTATTTGTTGGTTTGTAGCAACATCTCTTCCTTGCACTCCGAATTTGCGATTGAAGCAAATTGTAATTGTCAGTTGCTTTTAAAAACAAGAAACATTTGATAATATATATTTAGAGCTGTTTTTTTCAAAACAGGTTCGATAAAAAATGGCTCTCACAAATGTGCTATATGGCATAGTTGCCCTTGCTAAAGCCTGCGGGCGAAAATATTCGTCGCTTTTTTCGCGTTACCCACTCGCGCGCGTTAAACCCAAAGCGCTAAGGCGATTTATTTACAAAGAAACATACGGCACATATATGCTTCTTGCAGGCCAATTCTATTCGTGTGTGTTTTCGCACTGCCTGACCATGCGCGTTTTGACCCATACACCACGGGCAAATTAGATTTCTTTTTTGACTAATGCGCTATACGCAGGCCTTCACGTAAGATGTTTTTTGCTGCATTGATATCACGGTGCATTACTGTACCACATTGGGGGCAAGCAATGCGTCGCTCAGATAGTGGGATTTTCCCAATATGATACCCGCACACTGAACAAATCTGCGAACTAGGGTAATAGGGATTGACAAAGACAATACACTTGCCACTTTCATTTGCATAATCTACTGCTTTTTTCGTGAACAGTGGGAACGCATTATCCTTGATTTTAGGGGCTAGCTGTGGCTTATCCTGCTGCATCCGCTTGAAGTCTAATGTTTCAAAAGCAACTAAGTCATGTTCTTGCACCATTTGTTTGGCTGCCTTATACTGCCAATCTTTACGTTGGTTTTGAGCATGGCGCTTTACTTTGCTTAGCCGCCCCTTCAGCTTATACCAACGCTTGCTGCCGTATGTGGCGCGTGCAATCGCGGCCTGTAAATTGCGAATCTTTGCTTCGCTTTGGGCAAGATAAGCAGGATAGTCCCCTGTGTTGCCATTAGAATCCATGTACAAACCATCTTGCGCGTAGTCGATGCCGATAGCGTTCTCGTATCGAATCGGCAATTTCATCTCCGCTGCATCACACGGGCAGGAAACCAAAATCGCAATGCGGTAGCGGTCTTCGTAGACATTGCAAAAGATTTGCGCGCTTAAAATAATACTCCCAGGGTACAAGCCTCGGTGCGTATCACGGGGCATTCTGCCAAGATGTGGAACGATGACATGGGTAGCGGTGACACTGATACCCTTGCAGTAAAAGCCACGCTGACCGCGTGCGTAGTTGCGAAGGTAGATAGTCTTATAGGTGCCATCGTATAAGTTCGCAGCTGCACGCAAGATTGTTTTCTTCGTATGTTCTAGCGAGATTTGATGCCGCGTGCAATTACAGATAGGTGGCTGGTATGCCTTGATTTGCTCCTGCACATAGGAAAGCGGCGCATCTTGCTGGTGTAAGTTGTTGGCGAGATCTGCTAGATGGTTGTACGTTTCATCTTCAAAGTGAAAATCGGCTTCTAGCAGCTTTTTCTGTTCTGCGGTTAGGTGGATACGATACTCTTGGGTTTTGTAGGTTTTTGTTTGTTGCATAGGCATGCTCCTTGTTATGTAGTGATTTTAATTGTGATGGAGCAAAAAGGCTAGACACAAGACGACTATGATTTACGCCTTGCAATCCTTTCTCTGCTCTCCTTATGCTTTAATTATACCACATGTATACATATACATCAATTGACAAGTTGCCCAAATATGTATACATATATTCGTGCAACTGTTTTCTTTTTGCACTATATCGCAATTTATAAGTTTCTGTTATACTAATAATATCCTTGTGTTCCACCTATTTTCCTATAAATCTTCAATATCAAATAATTATGACCACCCCACTTTTTATCCAAAGGAGGACAACGTATGGCAAGCAAAGCACAATTAGAAGCAAACAAACGTTATTTTAAAAGCATAGAAGACATTAAGTTGCGCGTAAAAAAAGGAGCTCGGGCACGGTATAAAACCGCAGCCGAACTAAATGGAAAAAGCTTGAATTCTTATGTAATTGATTTAATCGAATCGGATATTGAGGGGAATGAGCAGACGGCACACCTTGCAAACAACAATACGGCCGAAACAACGGATAGTCTATCAGATTAATAACGTCCCGTCATAACAAAAAAGCGATTGCCGCAAGTTTTCACTGCAGCAACCGCTTTTTTGTTAACTCGTTTTGTACAACTTCAATTATTCTATCGTAAGCATACCTATAGTTGGCTTTCGACCCACTCTTAGAACAGCAGCAAGAGGCTCAACCAAGCAGCAGCAAGGTTGAGCCTCTCTTTATAATGTTATGTATAAAATAAATCTACTTGTATCGCTTGTACTTCAAATCTCATTTTGTATTCTGCTCATAAATCGCAAACATCGTTTCCATCACAGCTGCCACTTTGCTTGGCTCGTTCTGGAAGGGTCGCCCTTCTGCGCGTGCTGCATAAAAATCAGCAATGCAAAGGGCATGGCTGCTGCCCCAGTAGGATTTTCCGCCGCCGTTGCCTCTGGCAAACGAAAGCACTTCGCTAGGCTTTGCCTCCTCACACCAACGGATGGTCACAAGCTCTTGTTCAATGCGAAGGATGGCATGCTCGCACGCAAGCTCTAGTAGCACACGCTCGTCGGTAAAATAGCCGTTGGTGGCATAGAACACACCGCGCTTGCCATCGTCATAGCGCAGCAAGGCATGCAAGCTGTCCTCTACTTCCACGGGTTCACTCAGATGCAGCTGCGCCATCTGCGAAGTGACCTTATCAGGCTTGCCCAAAAATTCTACCATTAAATCTAGGGTGTGGATGCTCTGGTTAATCAGGGAACCGCCAGCCGCTTCTTGCCAAGTACCGCGCCATGGCGCAGCGGCGTAATAATCGGCATCGCGGTGCCATGTGACAAACCCGCGCGCGCCTTGTAGCTTGCCGAACTCTCCTGCTACGAGGCGTTTTTTCACCGCCAAGACAGAGTCGTTATAGCGGTTTTGGAAGCAAACCCCGATGGGATGCGCCTCGGCAAGGGCAAGCAGCTGGGCAAAATCGGCACGGTTTGTTGTGGGTGGTTTTTCGGTAAATACCGCAAGTCCCTTTTGCGCCGCAAGCTGAATCAGCGGAAAATGCGTCGCGTGGGTGGTACAGATATGCACTGCATCCAGCGCCTCACTTTCTAGCATTTCCTCTGCACTGGCATAGGCCTTACAGCCATATTGCGCGGCAAAGGTGGTGGCGCGCTCAAAATTAACATCGGCACAGGCGGCAAAGATTGTTTGCTCGTTACTGGCAAGGGCATTTGCATGCATCGGCGCAATAGTGCCGCAGCCGATGATGCCTACATGGAACACGGGGTTGCTCATAGAATCCTACGCTTTCTCTTGTATTGAAATCAGAAAAGAAATTTCGCCATCTTGTGGGGCAACGCAAACTTTGAGTGCTTGTAAGCCCCCCACCAAATTATAACAGCGTGCCGCACCATAAGGCAAGGATAACTTGCCCTTTTGCACGGTGAGGGTGAGTATCGCGTGCGCTTTTTGCACCACCACCGAGTGTTCACCCAAAACAACCGCTTCATCCTCTGCTGAAACAAGCGGGCAGACAAACTGGCTTTGCGCCATATGCTCGCCTTGTAGGCAAAGGGCAACCTGTAAGCTGTTTTCGCGCAGCGTATACTGGGTACTGTGATGCAATGGCTGCGCAGGGGCATGATGTGTGATATCTGCCACCTGCCCTTGCACTGTGATAGCACCATCGGTTGCGATGGTGCTTTGCGCAGCAAAATCGTACAGGGTGGTATACCATGTTTCACCCTCGGTGTACTCTAAGCGAGGGGTAAGGCACTCGTGGCGTTCAAAGCGAGGAATTTGTTGGTTGTTCGGCTCGTGCAGGGAATATTCGCTCATGGTGCCCGCCAGCACCACGCCAGCCGCCGGGTGCCACAGCATGCTGATATTGCCACCGCTTGGGTGTCCACCTTTTAGATACTCCCAATCGTAACAGGTATAGGTTGCGAGCAGTTTATCGGCACGCAACAAGGCGGTATCAATCTCGGGGAAGTTTACCACCGCAGGCAGCTGCGCACGGGGCAAGGGTGCACCCTGCCCATCTAGCACAATGTTATGGTCTAGCAAGGCGGCAAGTACCTTGGCATGCGAGAAGGTATGATGCACGCAGGGGCGCTCGCCAATGGTATGATATTCCAGCCCACCCATCAGCAAGCCGCCATGGGTGCAGTGCTGCAAGATTTCCAAGGTGCGCTGTGCAGCGGTTAAAAAGGCAGGGTCGTGGTGCGCCATTAAGGCGTAACCAAAGGCGCAACCATCCGAGGTGCGGCTGCCCCAATACGTCCACTTAAAGCTGCGCGAACCGAAGCTGTTATCCCAGCCGCCATCTGGCAACATGAACTGCAGCTGCGCCGCCATCGCCTTGGCAACCAGCGTTTCTAGGGCGGAATCGTGGGTCATATGGGCATAGTTTGCAAGGGATGGCAGCGATTCCTCAACATTATAGCCGATATCCACCGCGCGGCAACCACGTGGGGTAACGCCTTCTGGGGGCACACCCTCGCCAAAGAGCAGCATGTTTTCGGTAAGGTATTCTTTGGCTTGGTCGGCGCATTTTTTAGCGCAAGCATAATAGCGTGCATCGCCAAACAAATCGCCACACAGCTGCATTGCCACGGTATTGGTAAAGCGATAGTTCACATTATGGTGATAGACAGGGCCAAAGCCGAGCAAAAATTCTGCCGCTTTGTGAATCCGTGCTTTCCACAATCCCACTGTTTCATCGTCTAGTATATGTCCGTGATATTTCAGTGCTTCGCACAGCTGCACCACCGAAAAGACGGTGATACCGCTCCATAAATTATTGGTGCCGTTAAGAAATCTGCCGTCTGGGCGTGAAACAGCGTTTTCTGTCCAGATGAAAAGCAGCTTTGCCGCCTCCACCCATTTTTCGTCCTTTGTTTTATCTGCCATGTACAAAAAAGGATACAGTGCATCCATGCAGCGCCCATCCACGCGCGAACACGCAGGGCACAAAATGCCGCCATATAACCCCTCATTTGTTTTGTCGGTAATTTGCAGGGCAAGCATTTGCTCGCACCATTCGGTAAGTAAATCTTCGCATAGTTTGTGGTACATACACCGCTCCGTTTCTAATGTAAGATAATTACACAAACGCCCCCTGCCCTTTGGTATAAGGCAGAGGGTCATTTTTGTACTATTTCCTTGTTATTTGGACGTTCCTGCGCAGTGCTGCGTTAGCAAAAGCCTTTTGTTTTTAAGCTTTCATAGCAACGTGCCAGTGCGTCAAATGGGTCGCCTTCTACACTATCCAGCTCGACCACTGCCCACTCGGTGCCAACCTCTTCGCATGCTTCGAGGATGCTATCCCAGTCTAGGTTGCCATCCATCACCTCAGCGATTTGCTGGCCTTTGCCATTGGGGATAACGGTCATATCCTTAAAATGCACAATCTTAGCACGGCTGCCAATGCGGCGCAAGAAACGCGCAGGGTCAACCCCAGCGGCAGCCACCCAGTATAAATCGACAATGAAATCGAACTTGCCGTGTTCTAAAATATAGTCAATGGGGCGCACGCCATCAAACTTGCGGAACTCGATATCGTGATTATGATAGCAAAAGTTCATACCGTTTTGGGCAAACACTGCATGTATTTCGTTCATTTTATCGACAAATTCAATGACATCTTGCATGGTAAAACCCGTGCGCAGATTTGGGATGGCACCAATGCCAGGGGTGTTGCAGCCGAGCGTTTTGTGGAACTGCACCGTGGCATCTAGCTGCTCGGTATACTCTGGCCACGAGCGATGGGTGCAGACGGGAACAAGGTTGTGCTTTTCGCAAGCTGCCTTAATTTGTTCGGCGGTGATATCCGCACTGACCATCGAGATTTGCACTGCCTTATAGCCAATGGCTGCAATCTTTGCAAGGGATTCTTCTAGCCCTGCGAGGGTTTGGGTAAACTCGCGCACTGTAAACAGCTGCGCCGCAATACGTTTTTCCATAGTAATCTCCATTCTGTCGCTACGCGACAATATGTGAAAACACGCGCAATATCTTGCACTGTTTGTTATCTGTTATAGGTACTTTCGGTATCTGCCACAATATGCACCTCTGCCTTTACGACGATGGAATTATCTGCACGCTCTTTGAGTAAGCGATAGTATTCGTCGTGTGGGAAGTTTGCAAGGTCTGCCCAGCCGCCTGTCCATGCAGAGTAGTGGATGCCGTTCGAGATAGTTAGCCCATTCACACCCTCTTTGCCAGGGGCAAGCATGGGGGTGCCGTGCAGCAGGGCATTGGCGTAATCTTCAAAGATGCCCATATGCTGGCGACCAACACCCTGTTCTACTGGGATTTCGCAGGTCCAGTTTTCGGGGGTTGCGAACAGTTTTTCGTTGGTTTCGTTAAAAGCACGCTCGCCAATGACATTGCGGCGGAAGGTGATTTTATTGTTTTCTACCACAACGCGCCCCATATCGCAAGCGATTTCTAGGCGGTTGGTACCAGGTGCTTCGCCAGTCGAAGTAATATATACACCAGTGGTGCCATTATCGTATTCTAGGTAGACAGTTACATCGTCTTCTACCTCGATATCGTAGTATTTGCCAAAGGAAACGTGCGACATGATTTTGCTGGGCATGCCAAACATCCACTGCCATAAATCTAGCTGGTGTGGGTTTTGGTTAATCAGGGTGCCACCGCCTTCGCCTTTCCAAGTGGAACGCCAGGTGCTGCTGTTGTGGTAGGCCTGTGGGCGATACCAGTTGGTGACGGTCCAGTTGATGCGTTTAATTTCGCCCAGTGCGCCGCTTTGTACCAGCTCGCGGATTTTCTGATACACAGGGTTGGTGCGCTGGTTATACATAATGCCAAAGGCAAGGCCACTTTTTTCTGCAGCAGCGTTCATCTCTAGCACCTGTTTGGTGTAAACGCCTGCTGGTTTATCCACCAACACATTGATGCCGTTTTCAAACGCTTCAATGGCGATTTCTGGGTGAAAATAATGTGGGGTTGCAATTTCGATGGCGTCTACCAGCCCACTTTTGATTACCTCGGTTGCGCTTGCAAAGACAGGCACATTGGGGTGTGCTTTGGCAGCGGCCTCGCGGCGTGCCTCACTAATATCGCAGATGGCGGCAAGGACAACCCCCTTTGCCTTGCCATCCGAAAGGCCTTGACTATGTGCGGTGCCCATGTTACCATAGCCGATAATGCCCATTCTAACTTGTTCCATACTCAAACTCTCCTTTTATCATGATAATTTACGTGCTAACATTTGCGCCTTGATGCAAAGTTCCACCGCCTTAAAGGCGTGTTCTTGCGTCATAGCGTGCTCGGTGCGATTGACGCAGTCTAAAATCAACTCACCGAAGAATGGGTAACCAACCTTGCCCTCTACACACTCGTAATGCTCGCCCTCAGCATCGACCCAAAAGACGTGGCTTTCGCGCGTGTCGGTGGCGACGTTTAGGTATTTGCGAAGCTCGATATACCCTTCGGTGCCAAGGATAAAGGTGCGGCCATCGCCCCAAGTGGAAAGTCCATCTGGGTTAAGCCAATCGACACGGAAATAACCGCTTGTACCATTGACACCAACGATGTTTGCCTCACCAAAATCTTCTAACTCTGGATATTCAGGGTGGTGATAGTTTGCCACATTGCTGTTTACAACAGTAGCATCCTCTGCCCCCGTGTAATATAAAAACTGCTCGATTTGATGGCTGCCGATATCGCAGAGAATGCCGCCATATTTTTCTTTTTCAAAAAACCAAGCGGGGCGAGTATCTGCGGCAAGGCGATGAGGCCCCATGCCCATCACCTGCACCACCTTGCCGATGGTGCCTTTTGCAATCAGCTGCCCTGCATAGACTGCTGCCTCTGACGAAATACGCTCGCTGTACGAAACGGCATATTTGCGCCCTGTGCGTGCGCAGGCTTCTTTCACCGCCTCTAGCTGCTCTAGCGAAACAAGCGGTGTTTTATCGACAAAATAATCCTTGTCTGCTTCCATCACGCGGATGCCAAGAGGTGCGCGGTCACTTGGGATGCAAGCCGTGGCGACCAGTTTAATCTCGTCATCTGCCAACACCTGCTGCTCGCTTTGGGCAACCTGCGCATCGGGGAATTTTTCCAAAAAAACGTCTATCTTGGCAGGGTCTGGGTCGTACACCCATGTTAGGGTTGCACCTGCGTTGACCAGCCCTGCCACCATGGCATAGATATGCCCATGGTCAAGCCTGACGGCCGCCACGCAAAACGTGCCCTCAGCCACCACATGCTCTGCCTTTGCCTGCGGCATATAATTCATGCCGTCTTTTTTATTGTTACTCATGGTTTGTTCCTTTGCTGTTATTTGTACGCTCGCCAAAAGGCTGCTGCACCCCACTTACAACAAAAAGCCCAAGCAAAATTGCCCGAGCTTTTCGTTGTGCTATTTTTATTTGATAAATTGCTCGGCTTTATGGCATGCAACGAAATGGTTCGGTAGCATTTCGCGCAGCACAGGCTCTTTGCTAAAGCATTCCTCGGTTGCGTAGGGGCAACGAGGGGCAAAGCGACAGCATTGTTTTGGGTTGATGGGCGAAGTGATTTCGCCTTTGAGCAGGATGCGCTCTTTTTTTACATGAATGCTGGGCACAGGGATTGCCGAAAGCAATGCAACAGAATAAGGGTGAATGGTCTGTGCAAACAGATCATCCGAGCTGCATTTTTCGACCATCTGACCAAGATACATAACCGCAATGTCGTCCGAAATGTGTTTCACAACCGACATATCATGGGTGATGAACATATAAGTAAGGTTGTGATCTTTCTGCAAATCTTCTAGTAGATTGAGCACCTGCGCCTGAATCGAAACGTCCAGTGCCGAAACTGGCTCGTCGCAAACGATAAACCGTGGGTTGAGCGCAAGGGCACGCGCAATGCCAACACGTTGGCGGCGACCGCCGTCGAGTTCGTGAGGGAAGCTGTGGCGCACACGCTCTGCAAGGCCTACCATCTCCATCAGCTCGTCTACGCGTTTATCCATGGCAGCTTTGTCTGGGTACATTTTAGAAACAACCAATGGCTCGCGAATCAGCTGTTCAATATCCATACGACCGTCTAGGGTTGCATAAGGGTCTTGGAAAATCATCTGGATTTCATAGCGATGCTTTGCAAATTCCTGTGGGCTCATGCTTGCAATTTCTTTGCCGTTAAAGAAAATTTCGCCGTCAGTAGTATCGACTAGCTTCATGATGCAACGGCCAAGGGTAGATTTACCACAGCCAGATTCGCCAACCACGCCAAGGGTTTTGCCTTGGTCAATGGTAAAAGAAACGTTATCTACCGCATGCAGCTTGCCACCGTTTGGGGTAGAGAAATATTTTTTAAGGTTGCGAACTTCTAATAGACTCATGCTTTCTCCCCCGTTCTCATGGTGTGGATGCATTTTACCCAGTGACCAGGCTCTACCTCAACCAGTTTAGAGTCTTGCTGTTTGCATTGTTCGTTTGCAAAGCGGCAACGCCCACAGAAGCTGCAATGCTCTGGCAGCTCGGTTGGGTCAGCTACAAGGCCTGGGATTGGGTTGAGGCGGTCTACGTCCTTATCTAAGCTTGGGATGCACTCCATTAGGCCGATGGTATAAGGGTGCAGTGGGTTGTCGAAGATATGAGCAAGGGTGCCATATTCTACAATTTCGCCTGCATAGATGATGGCGCATTTATTGCAAATTTCTGCCACAATGCCAAGGTCATGAGTAATCATCAGCATGGCCATGTCGCGTTCTTTTTGCAATTTCTGCATCATATCCAGCACCTGTGCTTGGATGGTAACATCCAGCGCAGTGGTGGGTTCGTCTGCAATCAGCAGTTCTGGCTGGCAAGCAAGGGCAATCGCGATGACAATGCGCTGTTTCATGCCGCCCGAAAACTGATGTGGGTATTCTTTATAACGCTCTGGGTGGATGCCTACTGTCTCTAGCATATCCATGGCACGCAGGGCTGCCTCTTTTTTCGAGCATTTATCATGCAGATAAATTACCTCGGCAATTTGGTCGCCAACGTATTTTACGGGGTTTAGTGCCGTCATGGGGTCTTGGAAAATCATGCTGACGGTACTACCGCGCATTTTTTGCAATTCACGGGTGGATTTTTCCATCACGTTTTCACCATTGATTAAAATTTCGCCCTGAATAATATGGCTGGGTGGGTAAGGTAGCAGGTTCATTACGCTAAGCGCAATGGTGGTTTTGCCTGCGCCTGTTTCGCCTACAAGGCCTAAGATTTCGCCTTTTTCAAGGGAAAGGGATACATTGTTGACCGCTTCTACGATACCCTCTTGGGTTTCATAGTGAATAACGAGGTCGCGAATGTCTAACAAGGGTGCCTTTTTTTCTGTACTCATATTCTCTCTCCCTCTTATTTCAATCTGGGGTCAAACGCATCGCGCAGGCCGTCGCCGAGCATGTTCATTGCCATAACAGTAACCATAATCAGCACAGCTGGGAAGATAACCATGTGCGGGAACGACGTAAAATATCCTTTGCAATCGCTTAAAATCATACCCCATTCGGCTGCGGGTGGGTTTAGGCCAACACCAAGGTAGCTGAGCGACGCAATAACACCGATGCTGTTGCCCATGGTTTGCACCACATAAACAATGATAATGCCCAGCGCATTGGGTAGCATATGGGTGAGCACCATGCGCACCTTGCCAACACCGATGGCCTGCGAAGATTCTACATATTCTGCAGTGCGCACGTTGATGATAGCAGCACGCACATTACGCGTCATAACCGCAAGGTTCGAAACCGTCATAGCGGTAACAAGTTGCCAAACACCATTGCCAAGCGCTGCAGCAACACAGATTGCCATAAGTACCTGTGGAATTGCCTGTAGGATATCCATAAAGCGCATGATATAGTTATCCACCTTGCCGCCAAGGTAACCTGCTACTAAGCCAAGGGTGCCGCCAGTAAACATAGACGCAACCACGCAAAGCACCGCAAGAAGCAGGGTGTAGCGAGAGCCGTAGACACAGCGCGAAAATAAATCGCGACCGAAGTTATCTGTGCCAAAAATATGCTTCCAAGATGGCGTCTGAAAAGCTTCTGACATATTTTGCTCTTGGAAGCCATAGGGAGCAATGAAATCTGCAAACACTGCAACCAAAAGTAGAACCACAATAATCACCAAGCCAACAATCGCTGTTCGATTGCGACAAAGGCGTTTCCACGCTTCACGCGCAGGGGAGTATTTTTGTGGCACCGCATGTGCCTTATTGTATTGCTCCATCGCGGGTGTCATCATCTTAGGCATGAGCAGTCACCTCCTCTTTTTTCTTCGCAAATAAGCCTTTGATCCATGTGCCAAATTTGCTTGGCTTCTGGTTGCCAATAATCGTGCTCTTTAAACGGGGGTTAATGAGGGTAAAGCTAACATCAACCACTAAGTTTACGATACAGAACATAAAGGCAAGGAATACAACGCCACCCTGAATGGCAGGATAGTTTCGCGCAGAAACCGCATCACCAATATATTTGCCGATGCCAGGGATCGCAAATACGGTTTCGATAATCAGCGCACCGCCAAGCTGCACGCCAAGTTGGTTGCCGATGGTTGCTGCAATCGGGATAGCAGCATTACGCATTTCATGACTCCATGTAATCATTCGCTCACTTTGCCCCTTTGCACGAGCGGTACGCACATAATCTTGTCGGATAACCTCTAGCATACTGGTACGAGTGATACGGGTATAGTTCGCCATACTACCAACACCAATAGCGAGCATGGGCATGATGTAGCTGCTGGGGCCACTGATACCAACAGCAGGCAGCCAGCCCAACTGTACCGAGAAGAGAATGATAAAGCAAAGCGCCAAACAGAAGCCCGGCACCGAGCGAAAAAACATGGAAAGCACTAGCATGGTACTATCCACCCAGCTATATTGCTTTTGCGCTGAGATAACACCCATTGGCACACCCATCAGCACCCCTAAGAACACTGCCCCAAAGCAGATCGTCATGGTAACAGGTAGGCGCTGCAGTAATTCATCCATAACAGGCGCTTTGGTAATGTAAGAAGTGCCTAAATCACCTTGCACAACGCCTTTTACATAAATTACAAATTGCTCTGGAATAGATTTATCAAGCCCTAGCTCCTCTCGCAGTGCGGTGCGCTGTTCTTCGGTTGCGCTTTCACCTAGCAGCGAATCGATAGGATCACCAGGCGTAATGGATTGCAGTGCAAACACAATGATAAGCACGCCAAGCATGATGGGAATCAACCACAAAATGCGCTTAATGATATATTGAAACATTGAAACGGTTCCCCTTTCTAAAAAAATAGATGCTATTATACCTCCCATAAAACAAAATAGTGTTGTAATGATACCGCCAATTTTGCACAAGGCGTTTTACTATTTTATTAATGAAAGCATAATAGCACCTAATGTATGTATCCTGTTTTGTCTATTTGCTGTAGCACACCACGCCCGATACACATCACCGCGTAGGTTATATTACATTAGACCGCTACAACACTTGGCATCGACAATGTTTCACACATTACTCTGCATAGCATTCAGTAACATCAACATAGCCATAGGTGTTGCCTACGCGTAGGCCAGTAATCCCCTGTTTTACACCCATGTATTTGTCGCCACCACATAGGCCGCAAACCGTGTAGTTGCCAAATACGTAATCGAACATCGCCTCAAAGCCTGCTGCTTGATCGGCTTCATCTGGCGAGTTGATCGTGTTGATTGCATCCCAAATTTCATCATTATCAACTCGAATGCTGTAAGCAGAAGAACCAATTTTTTCTGGGTGAACATGGTTCAGCATGGTTGCATTAACACAAGGAATACAGGTGTTACCAATTGTAATATCGTATTCACCAGCACGAACCAGTGGCGTCCATGTTGCGTTATCCATAGAGTTAACCTCTACTTCAACACCAACAAGACGAAGCTGTTCCTGAATAACGGTTGCAGTATCTTTGAAGGCATCGTACACAAGGCAGTTGATGGTTAAACCAGTGGACATGCCAATTTCCGCAAGCAAGTCGATTGCCTTATCAGGGTCATAGAGCGAACCACCGTAGTAATCGGTGTAGAAGCGGAAGTTAGAAGGCCAAATGCCCTGTTCTACTTCCGCAAGGCCAAGGTTTAGCACCTGGTTTACTGCTTCTGGGTCGATTGCATAGCAAAGCGCTTCGCGCACTTGCACGTCAGAACATACACCAGATTCGTTATTAAAATATACCGAGTTTACAACGCCGCAATCATAAGACCAGCCGTAGCCAACGCTATCGCTCTGTAGACCAACATAATCCGCAACGCCAATACGGTTTGCAACATCTGCATCGCCGCTGCGCACTGCAAGAGTACGAGACGCAGAATCAGCTGCATAGCCGAACATAATTTCTTTGTAGTAACCAACGTAGTCTTTATCCCAGTAGTTTTCGTTGCGCTCTACCAACAAAGATTCGCCTGCTTTCCATTCTTTGATGACATAACGTCCGCAACCAATTGGCGCAAAGCCCGCTGAATCAACACCGCCAGCTGCTTCTACTGCAGCTTCGCTGTAGATACCACTAGTACCCTGACCAAGGCAATATTCCCAGCCTAGTGTATAAGTTGTTAGTGCAAGAATAAAGTTTTTATCATCGATAATTTCAAAGTTATCAGGATCGATACAAACCATGTCTTGTACGCCGATGTTTTTGTATGCAGTAAGGGTGTACAGTACGTCTGCCGAAGTAACTGGGGTGCCGTCAGAGTACACCGCGTCTTCACGCAAGTGGAACTGATAGTGGGTGTCATCAATTGCTTCGTAGCTATCTGCAAGAGCATAATCAACAGTTTTGGTGTCATCATTGTAACGGAACAACGAAGCGCTAATGGTTTCGCCGTAAACCTGCAAGGTAGATGCAGTAGTTAAGTTGGTCATCGCAGTAGGTGCAACGTCAAGCAAGAAAGTGAGACGTTCATCACTCATTGCGGTGTTTGCCTCAGTTACGGTGGTTTCGGTAGAAGTGCTCTCACTAGTGCTTGCGCTATCTACAACGGTGCTATCGGTTGCACTACAAGCTGCAAGTGCAGCTGCAACGGTGCTTACACCAGCAGCCTGCAAGAACGAACGACGGGTAATCTTTTTCATGTTTCCTCCTAAAAGTTCATCATAAATTTTCACCTTGCGACGCAAGGTTTTCTGATGAGACTAGTATAGCGCAGAGACCTTCATTTGTGTTTTGCCTCACCGATACAGAGTTTTTCATTTCAGACTTTGTCTTATGTTTCACAAAAAGAATCTTTTCAAATTCTTTTAAAATCTTTCAAAATCAGACCTTTTGCTTTTCGCACATATTTATCCATTCTTTTTCTGCTGCCTTGTTTGCATGGGGGTCATCCCAAATTGCTTTTTATACGCAACCGAAAAATGCGCCGAATTGACATACCCTACCTTGGTAGAAACAAGTGCCACGGGTAGATAGGTGGTGGCAAGCAGGGTGCGCGCATGGTTTAATTTGCGCTGCACCACATATTCTTTCAGTGAACAGTCCGCCGCCTTGCGCACCACACGGTTGAGATAGTCTGCATTCAGGTACACCTGTGCCGCCACATCTTGGCGGCTTATCTCTTCGTCCATATGCGCATCGATATATTCATCAATTTTGCGCATTAAGTCTTGCTCTGGCAGGGCGGTGCGCTGGGTAAAGTGCGATACCGCCAAGTGGACAAATTCTTTCATCTGCTCAATGCTGCAAGCGGCATCGCAATAGACCTTAAATTTTTCGGCATCGCTTAAGGTTTCGTGCCAGCTAGTATTGTTTGCGCCAAGCGCACTATGAAACGCTTGCAAAAAATCTTGATAAAAAGCCCGCAGCGTTTGCAGGTTGGTTTGCTCGTTCTTTGCCATCTCGTCTAAAATGGCCACGACCTCTTGCTCTACCACCGCAGGGCGCTCGCCCGCAAGCTGCTGCGCCCACAGAGAAACCTCTGGCATGTGGTTGGTGCGCACAGGTGCATTGTCTCCTGTTTCGCCCTCAAAGTACACGTCACTTTTACGCGAAATATTATTCCCGCGCAAGACTTCTAACGCGGCATAGTGTTTGGGCAGCGTATCGCGCTTGGCAGCATTGCTGCAATAGACAGCGCAAATGTTGCCCAGATATTTTTCACACAGACTGACAAACAGCTTGATTTGCTGCGGCAAAATGGTTTCAACAATCGTTTCATCCCCACCCCAAAGCAGCAACAAATAATTGCTTTTATCTAGCGAGGTAATAACCAGTTTACCACCATACGGGGCAAAAAGCTCTTGCGTGATGTTTTCAATCGCCACTTCGAGCAGGCTTGTCTTCCAGTTTTCAAGGCCTGTCCACCGCAAGATTTGAATACTCATCAAAATGCAAACTTCTTGCTCTGATGGCAGCTTTTCCAGTGCAGCATAGCGGTTAAACGCAACATGATTTTTGCTAAAACACAACCAATCACGCAATGCACCGCCCACGATGGATTTTTCACTATTGGTAAAGGTTTCACCCAAATCCGTCAAGTGCTTTTTCTCGTTTTCTGCAATCAAATCGTCCACCGCACGCTGCACGGTGTTTGCAATCTGCTCGTAGGGGGCGGGTTGCAAAATATAATCGAACACATGCAATTTGAGCGATTGCTGCGCATAATCAAACTTAGCATGGGCACTTAGCAGGATACAACGAATATTCAAATTTTGCGCATTCACCCATGCAATCAATGAAAGCCCCGTTTCCACTGGCATTTCAATATCGCTGAGTAGTACATCTATTTTATGCTGCTCGAAAATTTGCAGTGCTTCTGTTACGCTAGTTGCACCAAACGCGCGGTCGATATTATACTTGCACCAATCCACCTCGTTTAGTAACCCTTGCACCACCTTCACTTGGTCATCTACAATTAATAAATTCAATGCTCTGCCCCCCTGTGTTCTTCGTCCTGCTGTTCAATGAAAAACTCTACCGCTGCGCCGCCTTGGTTTGAGAAGGCAACATTAAAGCGTGCCCCGTATAATAGCTCAAACCGCCGCAATACGTTTCGGATGCCTACATGTGTCTGCTCAGCGCGGTGCCCGTCTGCCAACAGTTCGTTTAGTTCTGCCAGTTGCACCTCGCCAAAGCCAACACCGTTGTCGTATACCCCCAGTTGTAAGTAAGTCGCATCGCCCCCATCAAGCAAGTGGGTTGCGATAGTAACCACCGCATTTCGGTCGGTTTGCAAGCCATATTTCAGGCAGTTTTCTACCATGGTGAGCAAACTGACAGGTGGTACGGCACAGTCCAAATATCCATCATCAATATCTAGCTTTAGCGTTGGTTTTACAATAGCAGTAACGCTCATTAAATCAATATAGTTTTTGCACATCTCAATTTCACTTTGCAGGGTAACGGTTTCAGTGTTCCACTGGAAGCAATAGCGCAGGTGATTGGAGAGCAGCAAAATGCTTTGCTCGATATTGCGCATTTCGTTTTGCTGGGCAAGCGAATAGAGATTCTTCAAACAGTTCAGATAAAAATGCGGGCGAATCTGCGCCTGATAATATTGTATCTGCACCTGACGCAATTCCAGCTGCTGCTCGTATTGGGTAATTTTCAAAGTTTGAATATGCTCTATCATCTGATTAAAGGTCGTATTTACCTGTTGTAGCTCTTTACCCGCGTCAACATCAAGCGCACGCGCATTCATATTGCCTTGTGAGATACGTTCCATCGTGTTGACAAGACGATCCATTGGCAAAATCAACCGTTGTCGCATCACCCAAATAAAACCGATCAACAACACCAATAGCAGCACTGACACGCCTGCCAAAAACAAAGTAAACTTCTCTACGCCATAAAATTGGTCGTCATATCTGCTGACACAAACAAGGGTAAGCCCCATAAAATCTTGCGTGACAGTAATTTCGTTATATTCGCCGCCAAGGTAGGCAATATCGCCTTGTTCGTTGATGTTTTGATACAGCACACTTTCCTCTGGCCATGCGCTGACCAGCAAGCCATCTTGCAAGAAATACAGGCTTGTATTTTCGTCGTAATTGCTATGAATACTTTTTAAAATTTCTTTTAAATCAAACAACGCGGCACAATACGTATCGTTATAAGCAACATTGTATCGCAGCATCACACAGTCGCCCATATATTCCACTAGCCAAGTGTCTTGCACAAGCGAGTCGTCCATGCTGTCTTTCATAAACTTTGCCTTTGTGCTACTAATAATCGAAAGCTTATCGTTTGCAATTAAGTTTGGAAACCCCTCGTCTTTGTTCAGCAACACACCGCTTTCTGGGAAATAAAACATCATCATATCAAGGCTATCGCTGGTATGAAACACCGTTTGCAATGCGGTACGCACCGCATAGACATTGCGATAAAACTGGTCGGTTGATATTTCGCGGCTGAGCGCACTGGTTGCACTGTTATCCTCAAGCAGGTCGCGCATGGTGGCATCGACACGGGTTAAATCATTAAACAGTGGCATTGCCGCCATATTTAAAATATATTCTGCCTGCTCTTTGGCGTATTTTTGCTCGTTCATCGCTTGGTATACTGTACTGATTAACACCACTACAATCATGGGGATAAGCACAAAATACAGCAAATTGAGCGCCAGTTTTCGCACCGAAATATCTCGAAACATCACTTTCCTCTTCCCTTTTTATTGCTATGCCGTCAAAACTCTCACTAACAATAGTATATCATGTATCCAACATACTTACATTATCAAAACAAACAATGCTGCCGCGATTTTATGTACAGGTTGCACAACCGACAAAGGGGCTGTTGCACAGCGCCAAATAAAAAGAGAAACAACTTTTCCGAAAGGATTAGCTGTTTCTCTTTTTTTGTAGTAAAATAGAGTTGCTTAAAAACCAAATTACCAACAAACAATGT
>JAWXUQ010000115.1:0-4925 GCA_044426225.1 Faecalibacterium sp.
GGTTCGCATTATCAAATATCCTGCACCAAAACCACTTTTGAATCATAGCATGGCGAGTGCTTCTGTGGTTTCCGAGGTCATGTACCAAAAGTACGTACAAGCGGTGCCTCTTGCACGTCAAGAAAAAACGTGGAAGAACATGGGCGTTGCATTTAGCCGCACGACCATGGCAAACTGGGTAATCCGTTGCTCGCAAGATTGGCTCACGCCAGTTTGGGAGTACATGCACAAGGCACTTGTGCAACGAGAGGTGCTACACGCGGATGAAACCACCGTACAGGTGCTGAAAGAACCCGGCAAAGCACCTACCTCGAAGTCATATATGTGGCTATACCGCACGGGCAAGGGCGAGGAACAGCCCATCGTGCTATACGACTACCAATCAGGACGCAGCGGCGAGCACGCAAAAGCGTTCCTCAAGGGGTTCCACGGATATCTGCACACCGACGGCTATGCTGGATATAACAAAGTTCCAGACATCACGCGGTGTTGCTGCTGGGCGCATCTAAGACGAAAGTTTTACGAAGCGATGCCCAAAAGCGGATATTCGCTCGCGAACACAGGGTTCGACTACTGCAATCAACTGTTTGCAGTAGAGCGAGAAATTGAAGAATTGTCGCTACAAGAGCAACGAGAACAGCGCCTTCGGTTGGCAACGCCCATCCACAAGGCTTTTTGGTGTTGGCTTGACGAAATTGCAAGCGGAGTACTTGGTGGCGGGCTAAAAAAAGCGGTGGAATATGCGCTGAACCAACGAGAATATTTAGAAAATTATATGAAAGACCCGCGACTTTCGCTTTCAAACAATTTAGCCGAAAATTCTATTCGCCCTTTTACGGTCGGACGCAAGAATTGGATGTTTAGCGACACACCAAAAGGTGCGCAGGCGAGTGCAGTCGTTTATAGCTTGATTGAAACGGCAAAAGCAAACCGTGTGGAGCCTAAGTGTTATCTAGAGTTTTTGTTGGATACCTTGCCAGATTTGAATTTCACACAGCACCCAGAAAAGTTAGAACTCGTCATGCCTTGGAATGAGGATGTTTTTCAGGATGCGGATGATTGAATAAAATAAGCAATAGAAAAAGGGTAAGCGGTCAATAATCTCCCGTATTCGCAAAAAAGACCAGATGCCGTTCGGCATCTGGTCAATCTTTTTTGCAAAAATCTGGTAATGTTGTTGACCATGGCAACAATGGACGCAACTGTTCTTCGGAGGGATGTACTCCAAGCTTTGGTAGCTCTTGCAACAAAAACAGTAAATATCCGAAAACATCTAGCCCGTTACGCTTGGCGGTTTCGATTACACTAAAACAATGTGCACTAGATTCAGCACCTTTCGCTGTGTCAGAAAACAAAAAGTTCTTCCTCGCCATAACAAATGGTTTGACGGTTCGCTCGGCTAAATTATTGGAAAGTTCAAGTCGTCCATCTAGCAGAATTGCGTCTAAATATTGCCGCTGATTGAGTGAGTATTGCTGTGCCTTATACAAGTTTGTATCTTTTTCGGATTCAAAACTTTCAAGAAATGCCCAGTACTGTTCTATCAATGGTTTCAACCGACGCTTTCTCTGTGCTAGTCGCTCTTCGTACGACAAACTTTTCCAGTCTTTTTCTATGGCAAACATTTTTTCTATTATGCCAAATGCTTGTTCGGAACAACTCCCTGCAACAACCACGCCTTTTGGAAAACACTCGACCCATTTGCGGCGCGCATGCGCCCAACAACCTACCCGTGTCACGTTTTCGACTGCGTTGTATGCGGAATAACCGTCACTTTGCAAGTACCCAGAAAAGCCTTTCAGCATATCCTGCGCTACCTTGCCGCCACGGCTGGGATGATATTTATACAAAGCAATTTGCTTTTCAGGTGAGCAGAACACCCACATTTTTGACATCTGCTTCGATTCTCGCCCATCTTCTTTTAACACATGGCAATCTGTCTCATCTGCATTCACAATATTACTGCTCAAAAGCTCATCGCGCAGCAGATTCCACACTGGCTCAAACCACTTTGCACTGCGAATAATCCAGTTTGCCATGGTGTTTCTTTTCAGGTCAATCCCTCGACCATTCCAATATTCAGCTTGCCGATACAACGGCACGCCGTTTTGAAATTTTTCTTGCATGATATATGCTACAGTGGAAGCCGCTGCCATACTTTTAGGCATAACCGAAACAGGTGCATTCGCATGAAGGATATTCGTTTCACCTGTCACATCTTCACAAGCCTTGCATTTATAGCTAGCGCAGTAGTAATCTAACACATACATCTGTGCAGGTACTACCACCAATTCAGAACGCATGAATTTTTCACCTATTTGCAGATATTCTTGCCCGCACACTGGGCATTTGCGTTCGTCCTCTGGTAATTCACACAACACTTTCTTGTGCTCTAACGATTTCGTCAATTCTTCCTTGGTGCGTTTCGCTTTGCGCGCGTGCCCTTTCACGAGAGTTGCTTCTGTAGGCTCTTTCGCGCCGCCGTCATACGATTTTTCTGCTTCATTAAAGAAAGAGATTTGTTCCGCATCTAAGTATTGCACCTGTTCGCTGGATGCGCCATACATCTTATGGCGTGTTTTGACGAGCAGCTCATTTAGCTTATTCATTTGTTGCAGTTCAGCTGCTTGTGCTTTTACTGTCGCCGTTAATTCCTGATTCTTTTGTTCAAGAGATTTGAGGTAAGCCAAAATTTCAGGAGATAACCCTCTCGTATCTATTTTACGCATATTCCTACCCCTCCATCTCACTTATTTTTGTACCTCTATTATACCACAAAAGCGTCTAAAACCACAGCTTTTCAGCCGATTTTAGACGCTTAACCGTGTAAAACATTCTCCACAAAACAGCCTTGAAACGGTCAATTTCACATGTCCTTTTTGCACCATTTCGATGTTGTTTGTTGAATAAAATGTCAAATGAGTTTCTTCGGTTTTGTTGCACGAATTGCCTTTGGCTGTTCAATGCTTAACCCTTGTAACAACCATATATATTCCGTGCTGCTAAGCGCACGTACTTCCGCCACGCTCCTTGGCCATTGATAGTAACCATTCGATAATTGTTTGCAAAGCAACACAAACCCATCTGGTTCCCATAACAGTGCTTTTAATTTATTGCGTTTTCTTCCACAAAAAAGAAACAATCCACTTTCATATGGATTCATCTGGTAATTCTGCTGAATGATATTTGCTAATCCATTGATTCCTTTACGCATATCTGTGCGCCCAGTCACGATGTAAATTCGTCCAGAATTTTGTAGCTCTTTTAACATGTTACACCAACGCTTTCACAAATGATGCAATATATTGAGGACTAGTATTTTCAGAAAACACAATTTTGCAATCGCCTTTTAAAACTTGAATTTCAGTGCCTGAAAATGCTCCACCTGGCTGTGCGCTTTCTAGCATCCACCCACAAGGAGTTTGCTTTCTTTCTTCTAACATGGTTAACGGCACAACTTCTTGCCGATTTGATACCACCATATTATTTGCACCGTTCTGCATTTGCTCAACAGCTTGTGCGCGCAAGAGTTTTTGCCAATAGTAAAAACTCTTGATGCTTATTTGACGTTCTGCGCACCATTCTTTCTTCTTTTGTCCGCTACGATTACACTCGCTTACAATTCCTGCCCACTGTTCCATTCTGACCTTGCGTGCTTCATTATCCATTTTAGCCTCCATTGCATTTTTTCGACACGTCTAAAAAATCTTATGGACTCTATTTTCTCATATTTTATTCCAATTGAACATTCGGGGGATTATTGACCGCTTACGAACGAAGAACCTTTCGGAACAATATCTCTAAACAAGGTGTGGTTCTTTTCAACATGAGGTTTTTGCGAAGAATGCATTGGGTCACAGAAAAAAACAGAGGATTCTTTTTCGTTGTTTAAATCATTTTCAAAAGAAGCAACGTCTGAAAACTCACCGCCGTTATCCGTAAGAAGAACAGGGAAAATTTCTCCAAACGAAAATCCGTTGCTTGCGAGATTTTCTTTTAGTGTGCGGATTTTAGTCGCTGCTTCGAGTGCAGACTTATCATCGAGGAGCAACCCAAACATAAATCCAATTGCATTAAAATGGACAGTCAAAATGACTTTGCCGCCAACACGGCCGATTACTGTGTCCATTTCATGATAAGAGGAAAGTTCGTTTTCTTCTTTATAAATCAAGAAATCCTGATAGCTACGGCCTATTTTCACGCCTTTTGGTACGTATTGTACCGCCTTTTTGTTTCTGGGTTTAAATTTTACCGCACGAGGTAAATCCGTTAAGTTTGCGGATAGATATCCTTGATGGAAGTAGCGGTATACGCTCGATTTTGAAGATGTAACGGTTGATGAATTCAAGATATGATAAATATGTTGTCCTGCTTGTATTCGGCTGGATAAGATTTTATCATTTTCGTAAAACTCTGCTTTGTTTAGTGCGATACTTTGCCTTGATTCAACAAGGGTGCTTTCATATTCTTGTTGTGCTAGCTTTGCTACGTATAGCCGCCTTAGGTAATGGCAACCTTTTGAGTTCTTTAATTTGCAGCCATTGCAAACAAAAGGGGCTTTTAGCAATTTAGGGCAAATGTCATCCGTTGTGACAAAACTGCTGCGATGTGCTGTGGCATGTAATTTCACCTCTTTCGATACGGTTGTCGGGTCTTTTTCGATCAGTTCGGCGATTGCCTTAAAAGACATTCGCTTATACAAGCATTCCTGTATTTCTAACCGATCTTGCGCTACCATGTGTTTGTGTTTTTTGTTATCCATTTGTCTGGGCTCCTTTCTTTTTCCCAGACTAAATTCTACCTCATTTTCCTTCCCAGATTAAATTCCACCGCAAATTCCACTGTGGAATTTACTTTGGGAATTTACTCCCTTAAAATATCAAATATCATATCGCGCAAAATTATTTGACATTACATTCAAATTT
>JAWXUQ010000116.1:0-4788 GCA_044426225.1 Faecalibacterium sp.
AATTAATACCGTTTATGATTTAGATGAGGTGCTGCAACATGGCTGATATCACAATTCAAAAAGAGAAAAATTTCGTGTCGGCGGTGGTCTATCTGCATGATGAAGGGGCGCTGATTTTGCCCTTCTTTGAAATGCTATACAAAACGCTAGACAGCCGCTTTGAACAATATGAGCTGATTGCGGTGGATGACCGCTGCACCGATGGCACGGTAGAAAACCTGCGCACCTGGGCAAAGGGGATTGCAAAGCCCCTTACCATCCTGCACACCAGTGTCTACCAAGGCATTGAAACAGCGATGAATGCAGGGCTAAACTGCGCCATTGGCGATTATGTGTTTGAGTTCGATTGCGTTGAGGCATCCTTCCCCGCCGCGTGCATTACCCAAGCGTATGACACCGCCCTGACTGGCAGCGATATCGTCACCGTCTGCCCAACAAAGCAGAGCAATACCAGCAGCCTGTTTTATCACGCATTTAACCGCTTTAGCCGCTCTGCTTATGCACTGCGCACCGATGCGTTTCGGGTGGTCAGCCGCCGTGCGATTAACCGTGTGCATGCCATGGCGCAAAGCCTGCCCTATCGCAAGGCTGCCTATGCGGCGAGTGGCTTAAAAATGACCGCCATCACTTATGAGGGCAAAGCCCCCCGCCAAAGCACCAGTGCCTTTGCCCTTGCGATGGACAGCATTGTGCTCTATACAGACGCGGGCTATATCCTCAGCCTTGGCGCAGCAGGGATTATGCTGCTTGTCAGCTTGTTGGCACTTGTTTATACCGTGGTGGTGTTCTTTAACGGCAACCCCATTGAAGGGTGGACAACGATGATGCTCATGCTCAGTTTTGGCTTTACGGGTTTGTTCGCCCTGTTTGCCCTTGCGCTGAAATATCTCAGCCTTATCTTGCACTTTACCTTCCACAAACAAATTTGCCTTGTGGAAAGTATTGAAAAAATTCAGAAATAATATGATTTTATTTGCCTTGCAATGCGCTGTATGCTCAGTTTTGCGCTTGCATCGTTTTGGCAGGTAGAACATATTAACCATAAGGAGAATGCTCTTGCAAACCTTAAAAAATATTGCAAAAAAAGATATCCCGCGTTGGCTTTTTTGCGTGCTTGTGGTGGGTGTCGTGCTTGCAAAGCTCGCGCTTGGTTATCTGCAAAACACCTATATCTGGGTGGGCGGTGCGCCGATTGATGATGAACTGATGTTTGCGGCTGCGCAGAGTATCTCTGCGGGGCAGTGGCTCGGTGATTATACATGGCTCACCCTCTCAAAGCAGATGTTCTTTGCCGTCTGGCTTGCGCTTTGTAATGCCCTGCACCTGCCTTATCTTATCGCGGGGCAGGCACTGCTTTGTGCGGCTAGCTATGCTGCCATGCGTGCCTTTGCACCGGTGCTGCCCCAGTACAAAACAAAGTTTTTGCTGTTTGCGGCGCTTTGCTTTAGCCCGGCGGCTGCGGCAAGTTTTACCTTGCGCGTTTATCGGGATAATATCTTCCCTAGCCTGTGTGTCCTCTTTTTTGCGGGGATGATTGGCGCGGCATTGCGCTATCACAAAAAGCTAGGCGGCTATGCTCTTTGGCTCGCCCTTGCGGGGGTGGGCATGGGGCTTAGCTATATCACGCGTGAGGATGGCATTTGGCTACTGCCCTTTGCCCTCGTTGCTTCGGTGGTGACAGTGGTCTTTGTCTGCAAAGAAAAAGCCTTGCCGCAAAAAGCATGGCGCTGCGCCGCACAGCTGTTGCCCTATGCGCTGACGCTCTGCGCGGTGCTTATCATCAGCGGCATCAACTATGCCTATTACGGGGTGTTTACCACCAGTGATTTCTCGTCTGGCTCCTTCGCGGCTGCCTATGGCGCGATGACCCGCATCACCCACACCACAGAAACCGATGCCCTTGTGCCAGTGCCCGCGGATGTCCGTGCACAGTTATATGCGGCGGTGCCAGAGCTTGCCCTGTTAGAAGAAGCCCTCGAAACAGACCAAGCAGGGGTGCGCGGCGGCTATTATAACGAAGCCATCGGCGATTATCAGGCGGGCGCCTTTTACTGGGTGCTGCGCAAGGCCGCGAGCGAGGCAGGGGTGTATGCGGATGCCCAAACAGCAGCGGATTATTGGCAAAGCGTGGCAGATGCCATCAATGCCGCCATTGCGGATGGCATTCTGACGGCAAGCAGTGGTGTGCGCAATAGTACCACCCCTATTATCACGGTGCAGCACGTGCTGCCTACCTTAGCGGAAACGTTGCGCGGGTTTGCGTATTGCATTACCTTCCAAGATACCTCGGTTTATTATCAAACAGAGCGCAGTATTGCAAGCGAAGCAGATGCCGCGCTCTGGGCAGATTACCTTGGCAGCAGTGCCAATACCGCCGCCATCGCAGGGAGTGATGCGCCTTATTATGCGCCCATTCAGCTGCTTGCGTATCGCTTTTTTAATCTTTTTCGCTATTTTTATATGGTCGCAGTGCCGCTCCTCTTTGCGCTTGCTTGCTATTTGCAAGGGCGCGCTATGGTGCAGATGTGCCGGGCAAAGCAGTGGTCGCCCCTGCTGCTCTGGCTGATTTTGTTCGGGGTCTTTGGGATGGCATTCCTGCGCTGCGCCATGATTGCCTTTATGGAGGTTGCTGCCTTCAACATCGGCACCTATGTCATGTATCTTGCCACGGTGCACCCGCTGCTGATTATTTTTGCGGTGGTGGGGGTGTGCTGCACGGACGCGCAGCAATGAAATATCGCGATGCGATATGAAATTGCACGATTGTGCAATGAAATGTGGCTGTGCCACGTGAAAGGCGCTTTGCGCATTGTGGTGTCGCTGTTGCGACGGATTTTCAATCTGTCTGCAAGCGTTGCATAAATTTTTAATTTTTTAAAATCAAGGAGAAACATTTGTCTAGTATCATCATCATCGGCGCAGGCGCCGCAGGCTTAATGGCGGCAGGTGCTGCCACCGCGGCGGGGCATACCGTCACATTATTTGAACACACCGAACAGCCAGGGCAGAAAATCCTCGTCACAGGCAAGGGGCGGTGCAACCTTACCAACGATTGCACGGAGGAGGAATTTCTCAAACATGTGCGGGCAAACCCTCGCTTTTTGTTTTCCTCGCTCTCGGCCTTTTTGCCGCAGGATACCATGGCGCTGTTTGAGGAGTTGGGGGTCGCGCTGAAAGTAGAGCGCGGGCGCCGCGTGTTCCCTGTTTCGGATAAGGCGGAGGAAATCCGCTGCGCACTCTTGCAGTATGCCCAAACCGCAACCATCCGCCATGAGGATGTGCAGGAATTGATGCTTTCTGAATTGCCACAGCCCGCAGCACCTGCTGCCCCAGAAGGCGGCAAAAAACAAAAGCATGCCCCCAAACAGAAAAAGGGCGCTCGGTACCAATGTCATGGGGTGCGCACCCTTGCGGGCAAGGAATATAAGGCGGATGCCGTGCTGATTGCCACAGGTGGTTTAAGCTATCCCACCACGGGCAGCACTGGCGATGGCTACCACATGGCGCAGCAGGCGGCGCATACCATCATCCCCACCGTGCCAAGCCTTGTGTCTTTGCGCAGCAAAGATAAATCCTGCGCCAAAATGATGGGGCTTACCCTCAAGAATATCACCCTCACCCTATTAGAGGGCGAAAAGGCGATTTTCTCGGAGCAAGGCGAGTTGCTTTTCACTCATTTTGGTATCAGTGGCCCTCTCACGCTTTCTGCGTCCAGTCATTTGGGTGATATGGGCAAGCATCGCTATACCGCCGTGCTAGATTTAAAGCCTGCCTTGAGTGATGAGCAATTATATGATAGAATAACGCGGGACTTTGCATTGCTCTCGAATGCATCGGCGCAGGGTTCGCTTGTCAAGCTATTACCCGCAAGCATGCAGCCTGTCATGGTAGAGCGTTGGGGCATTGACCCTGCCACCAAGGCAAACCAGATTACGCGGGAGCAAAAGCAGCGCCTGTGCTATCTCATCAAGCACTGGGCGGTGCCCATCTCAGCGCGTGGTGATTTATCGCATGCCGTCATCACGGCGGGCGGGGTCAGCACCAAAGAGGTTGACCCTAAAAGCATGCAGAGTAAATTAGCGCAAGGGCTATACTTTGCAGGCGAAGTGCTGGATGTGGATGCCTACACTGGCGGTTATAATTTGCAAATTGCTTTTTGCACAGCGCAAGCGTTTGCAAGAAATTTGCTTTTTTAGTGGTTTTGGTTTTTTCCAAAGGCACTTCGGGATTTTCCTTTTTTGCAGTGCTGCGTGCCGCAGTGGTTTTTGCCTTTTTCAAAGGCACTTCGGGATTTGTCTTTACTTTTTGTTGTTCGACTGCCGAATATCTTTGCCTTTTCCCAAGGCGGCGGGTTGTCGCTTTTGACGCCAAAAGCGACGGAAAAGCGCAAACGGTCCGGAGCGTTTGATCCCGGCTCAGGGGCTCGCCCGCCCCTAAGAACCCGGTTGCTTTCTGCCCCTTTGTTGGACGCTTGTCCCCGGCGAGTGGTTTTTTTTGTTGAAAGAGAGTGTGTGACAATTGGGGACGTTCCATTTTTGTCATGCACCGTGCGATAAACAATTTCATAGTTAGAGATTTATATTGCGCGGTATCAGTTGCAAATAACATACTTACTTGTTTCATTTGAAAGAACGCGGGAAAACAAACCTGCTAGGACAGTTGGAGATGTCCCATTCTTGTCATGCACCACGCAGCAAACAATTTCGTATTTGCAGATTTATATTCTATGGTATCTAATACTTTTAGATAGAGCTAATATCTTGCGACCCACCCAACCCGGGAGGGTTC
>JAWXUQ010000117.1:0-4749 GCA_044426225.1 Faecalibacterium sp.
TACTTAGGGGCGAGAAGCCCCTAAGCGCTGCGTCAACCGCATGCGAACGGTTGCGGTTTTGGTTACTTTTGCCGGCAAAAGTAACACCCCGCGCCTTTGGGAGAAGGCAAAACCATTCGGCAGTCGAACAACAAAAAGAAAAGACAAATAAAGCAGTGCTTAAAAAAACGCAAAACTGCGTGGCAGTCGAATACCAAAAAGAAAAGTAAAATCCAGAAGTGCCTTTGAAAAAATCACTGCGTATCGGTACGCAAAACCAAAAAAGTATAGCAATCATCCAAGCAACCTTGGAAAAACGCAAAACTGCATGGCAGTCAACTACCAAAAAGAAAACCAAAAAGCAACCAAAAAGTAAAAACAAATCCCCGCATTCAATATAAGAAAGGCAATCTGTTATGCCCAATACTGTCTATCGTGCCCTTGTTTCGGATTATGACCCCGCCGCCGTGGATGCCGCGGTGGAGGCGCTCTTTGCCGCCCTGCCCATTGCCGCAACCATCAGCGCAAATACCAAGCTGCTGCTCAAGCCAAACCTCTTGGCAAAGCACCCCGCTGCGCATGCCGTCACCACCCACCCAGAGGTGCTGCGTGCGGTGATCCGCGCCTGCAAGCGCCGCGGCGCATTGCCCGCGCATATCACGGTGGCAGACTCAGCGGGCGGGCTGTATAACCCTGTTTTGATGAAGCAGCTTTACCAAGGCTGCGGGCTTGCAGAGGTCTGCGCCGCAGAAGGGGTGCTCGCCTATACCGAATGCAAAAGCGTGGTGGTGCCCGCTGTGACCCCGCACGTCGCGCAGGAGTTTGAGCTGCTCACCCCTGTGGTGGAGGCAGATTTTATCATCAACCTGCCTAAGCTGAAAACCCATGTCATGACAGGGCTGACCGCTGCCACCAAGAACCTATTCGGCACCATTCCGGGGCTGAAAAAAGCAGAGTGGCACACCCGCTTTCCCGATAAACCCCGATTTGGCGATATGCTGATTGACCTATATCAGACCGTCACCCCCCAGATAAACCTGCTCGATGCCATTATCGGGATGGAGGGCGATGGCCCCGCCGGTGGCGCGCCCCGCACCGCAGGGCAGCTGCTTGCCAGTGCGGATACGCTCAACCTTGACCTTGCCGCTGCGCATCTCATTGGGCTTGCGCCTATGCGGGTGCCCTACCTTGCCGCCGCCCATGCGCGCGGGCTCTGCGCCGATGCGTTTGACCCCGCCACCCTCGCGGGTGAGGTGGCAGGTTTTGCCCCATTACAGGGGTGGAAACTGCCCGAAAGCTATCTGAGTGAACGCGCCAGTGTTGATTTTAGCAACCATGCGCCGCGCTTCTTGCGCCCCGCGGCAAAGAAGCTGCTTGACGCAATGGCGCCCCGCCCAGTGGTGCGGCACGCGGATTGCATTGGCTGCGGCAAATGCGCCGAAATCTGCCCGCAAGATACCATTATCCTCAAAGATAAAAAGGCGACCATTCAAAAAAGCAACTGCATTCGCTGCTTCTGCTGCCACGAGATGTGCCCTGTCAAGGCAATCGCCGTCAAAAAGTTTCGTGCGTTTGGTCTGTAAGTGACAAAAAAGGAACGTCCCCAATTGTCCATATTCCCTCGTTAAGCGGCGCACAAGGCTGCGGCGAGAAACACAAACAAAAAGGCGCCCGCAACGCGGGGTACTTAGGGGCGAAAAGCCCCTAAGCGCATGCGTCAACCGCATGCGAAACGGTTGCGGTTTTGGTTACTTTTGCCGGCAAAAGTAACACCCCGCGCCTTGGGAAAAGGCAAAACTGCGCGGCACGCAGCACTGCAAAAAAGATAAAACCCGCAGTGCCCCTAAAAAAATCACCGCGTATCGGTACGCAACACCATAAAAGTATAGCAAAACCCGCAACCAAAAAGAAAACCAAACAGGTAACATTTATGAAAACAGTAACCGTCTTAGCCCCCGCAAAACTAAACCTAGCCCTCGATGTCGTGGGTCTGTTGCCCAATGGCTATCATGATTTAGATATGACCATGCAAGCAATTACCATCTACGAAAAAATCACCCTGCGCAAAAGCAACACCCTTTCGCTCACCTTGCCGGGCAGCTTTGTGCCCGCCAACGATAAAAACACCGCCATCAAAGCCGCCATTGCCTTTTTTCGATGGGTCGGCTTGCTTGCAGGGGTTTCTATCCGGATTGAGAAAAATATTCCTGTCCGCGCCGGCATGGCAGGGGGCAGTGCCGATGCCGCGGGTGTGCTTGTGGGGCTAAATACCCTATATGATGCCCGTCTTTCGGTGGGCGAGCTCTGCGCCATTGGCGCGACGGTTGGCGCAGATGTCCCCTTTGCGATTTTGGGCGGCACCTGCCGCGTGCAAGGGGTGGGCGATTTCCTAAAACCGCTGCCCCCGCTGCCCGCTTGCCATTTTGTGGTGGTCATGCCCAATTACGGAGTGTCCACCCCCGCCGCCTTCGCCGCCTATGATGTGCAGGGCAGCAGCATCCACCCCGATTGCTTCGCCCAAGAACAGGCAATCAAAGCAGAGGATTTTGCCGCCATCTGTGCAAGCGCAGGCAACGCACTCGAAGAATGCAGCGGCGCGCGCGACACCGAAGAAATCAAAGCAGCACTCTATGCCCAGGGCGCAGGGCTTGCCATGATGACAGGCAGCGGCGCAGCCGTGTTCGGCATGTTTGCCGCGCAGGACGAAGCAAAGGCAATCGCCGCACAGCAAGCCCTTGCGGGCAAATACAGTGCGGTCTATCTGGCAAAGCCCGCCCGCACCGGCGCAAAAGTGGTGCGGTAAACCCCAAAACACGGAGGAAACGCAATGAAATACACTGCAAAAATGTTATTACTTTGCCTTGCAGCATGCGTGTTTGTTGGCTGCTCTGCCTCCACCGCAGAGCCCTATGGTGTGGTGCGGGTGCTCCGCTATGTGATAGGGGTTTGTGACGGCGAGTTTTTCACCCTAAACAGCGCTGAACGTATTTGCGATGACCCAACCGAGGATGTCTATTACTTCACCACCAAACGTGGCTTGGCATTTACCGCCACAAGCTATCTGTTGCCCATTTCCATTGATGCTTCGGTTTCGTCCTTTTGCACCAAGAACCTCAAAACCGATTATATAGACGCAGTGCATGCCCTATATGAGGATGCGGTTGCGGCGCTGTTCCCAGAGGAAATTATCATCACCCAGTTTGCGGATGTTGCGCAGATTGTAGAAGATATCGCGGCAGCGAATGAGATTTACCGTGCAGAACTTGCCTATCACGATGCGGATTTTTTGAGTGAAAATCCATTGTGTACCCTATCCATCCGTGCCATTCAGCCAGATGGCAGCAAGTATTATTGCCTGTATATCCCTATCGATGGCGCAGAGGATACCGATGCCATCCGCGCGGCAATTTTGCAAAGCTACTGCCAAGCGGTCTACGATGGCGCACTGATAGACGATACCATTCCCGCAGAATACGTTGCAGAATACTTGATAGAAATGGAATAAATATCCAAAACGCGCCCACACTCTTGGTAACAAAAGAGAGGGGCGCGTTTTTTATGAAGAAAAATCTACAAGCAGGGCTTGCGTACTTAATTCAATGGGCAAAGGTGCGCATTTTGCCAAATAGAACGACCGATTTGCGGGGGCTTTGCCCACGTGCGAAGTATTCACACAAAGCAGCGCAGTGTCTGCATAAAGTTGCGCCGTGCCAGTGTAAGGCACGCGGGCAGAGCGGGGAGATATCAACGCGGCCTAACGCGGCGCAGCGGCAGAGGGCGCTTTTGCTTTGCCTCGGCCTTGGGCTGTGCCTTGCCTTTGCATTGAGCACTCAAATACAGGCGCAGCTTGCCTTTGCTGAAACCTGCGCGGATATCCGCAGTGATACCCTGCGCCTACACATTCAGGCAAACAGTAATTCTGTTGCTGACCAAGCGGTAAAATTACAGGTGCGGGACGCGATTTTGGCTGAGATAGAATTGCTTTATGCGCAGCAGAGCCAAGGCAATGCAGAGGACATCGCCGCACAAGATACCGCCCTTGCAGCGGATGATAGCCCATCTGCCACCGCGCAATCTGTGCAAGGTGTAGAGGATGCCGCTGAGCAAACGCAGGGCACCGCGCAAGCGGAAAGCAGCACACAGCCACCCGATAAAGGCAGTGCCACTGCCCTTGTGCTGCAAAACATCCCCCGCCTTGCCCTTGCCGCAAGCAAGGCACTCACCGCTGCCGGGGTGCAGCAGCAGGTGAATATCACCCTAGAAACGCGCTATTTTAGCACCACCGTATACGATACCTTCACCCTGCCCGCAGGGCAGTACAGCGCCCTCTGCGTTACCTTGGGGCAGGCACAGGGGAAAAACTGGTGGTGCGTGCTCTACCCATCGCTCTGCCTTGCCAGTGCGAGCGGCGAATACACCGCGCCCGCCGAAAATGATATCATCTGTGGCGACTATGCCCTGCGTTTTGCGGTGGTGGAGTGGTGGCAAAAGACGGTGACAGACTCCGATGCAGTGTGACGCGCCGCCACAAGCCAAAGCCGCCGCCAAACGTTAGGCTGCAACCGCCGCCACACCCCAAGGGAAACCCCGCGCTTTTGCCAATATCTTACCCGTATCTGGGCAGATGCAAAAGATAGCACAGCACAGATTTGATTAAGTGAAAATGTAAACGCAAGGTAAGGTATACCCAATTTATAAAAGTTCGTAAATGAGGCAGATATGAAGCTTAAAAAGTGGTATAATAACAGCAAAACTGTTGGATATACTCTA
>JAWXUQ010000118.1:0-4656 GCA_044426225.1 Faecalibacterium sp.
AACCAATATCGTAGGCCTCAACTGCCACTTTCTCTTGCACTTCTGGTTCTTCTGGGGTCAGCGTTTCCTCTGGGGTAAGGCTCACATCGGTATATTTCACTAAGAAATTCTCCCATGTTTCCTGCACTGTGTCGCCAATGACAACCTTGGTGTAATCTTGCAGGTCAACCATCGCATATTTTTTGATCAGATTACCCGCATCGGTCAGCGCCATGATATAAACAGGGGCACCTTCTACGTTACAAATACTGGGGAAGGATGCCTCATACCCAAAATCAAGCACCAAACCCTCTGCGGCAGTCATGGCGGAATATTCCTCTGCGCCATAGATGGTATAGCGAATAATCTGACCTGTGTATTCATTACATAACACAAACGCCATGTTGCTTTGGTCACTTGCAGCACTGGTGACACCGGTAAATGAATTAAGCTGCCCATCTACCGTCTTATAACCGTAATCATCCGTGCAAAGATAAACGTCTTTTTTCGCCAAGATACTATTAAGGAACCCATTGCTATATTCGCCCGCATAATTGACAAGGCGAATTAAATCATCCGCGGGGTAGGCAATCGAAACCCATTCTGGAATTTCATCGGTACCATACTGCACGCACTCCCCTGTGACGGCATCCATCACAATTACCCCATTCGGGGTGCTGCCCCCAAATAAGCCGATATTGATTTTTTGTACACTTGCCACCCAATACGGATTACCTGCGTTGTCTACCTCAAAATGCATATTATAGAACATGGCAAGAGGGTAAGCAAAGCGCATTTGACGGTATGCATTATCCATAAAATAGCCAGTGTCACTATATACAATAGGGGTATCAAATTCAACATAAGCGCTTGTGCCAAGCACGGGGTCAACCGTGACATAGCCTGGAATGCCGCTGCTGCGACTGTTAAACCATTTGAAAAAATCACCATAACCGAGGGTTGCCACCTTGGTGATGCTGCCGTTGATGGTGGTGGTCATAAATTCGCCAAGCTCATATTGGGTGGCAAGGGTGCCAAGGCTGCCAATCTGGCGACTGCCCAAGGTCTGCGCGGTGAGGGTGTCCATAATGGCGATATCGGTGACAATACCATTTTCTACCACTGGCACATCGGTATCGAAATCACCATCCGAAATGATATTATTGCCAAGGGCGGCATACGCTTTGGCATTGATGATAGGGCCTGATAAGAATTGCAATAAGACGAGCAGCACCACAAGCACACCAAGTGCAATGCCTAGGCGGGTAGCAATTTTGGCACCAACCCCACTAAGGACAAACTGCCCACCCTGCATGCCGTTGCCATAATAGATGGTATTGTCTGTGTCTATTTTGATACTGCTCAGCAGGCAAAGCCCCGCAAACAACCCCAGTAGCATAATGGCAAACGACCAGAACGCACCCGAATGGATATTAATTGGGGGCAAAAACATGTAATAATAAATTGCGCCAGCAAGTAGCGTGACCACTGCGGGGAAGATTATTTTTTTCATCAGAAAACCTCTTTTTCATTTATTGGATTGCGATGATTGTGCGATGGCTAATCATCACAATATCCTCATACCTATAATAGACCTTTTTTTATTGCAAAAGTCAATGCTTTTTTTGGATTTCATGATAATGTTACTTTTTACAGCATCTTTTTTCATTTTCCTTTTGGAATTTATGGCATTTCCCACCTGTTTTATGGTATACTAATATTATGAGTTTGCAACAGGCAACTCTTATTTTTTTCTGATGCGTTATTCCGTCCAGAGAAATTCTACAAAAACGCGGTTCTGCCACATTGCGCTTTTTGTTTTTTTATTTTATTTTTGCGCCGTGGTAGATACACAGTAGTGGTTATACCCCCTATGGATGTAGTCGCATATTGCCACAAAAGGAGAATGTATGAAACCAGATTACAAATTAGTTGCCAAGGCAAAATATGTGCAATTAACCGCTGCCACCGCAGAGGAAATTTACCGCGAATGCAACAAGAAAATATATCCCACCAAAAAACAGATGGATTATATGGTAAACCTGACCCAAAGCCTAGAGGCCATTGAGGAGCAACAGGATAAAGATATCAACTATTTCCTTGTGTTCTTGGGCGGCAAAGAAGTGGGCTATTTTGCATGGGAAATGTATAACACTGCCCTGCACCTAAACCATCTTTACCTAAAGCCAGAATACCGTGGCAAGGCAATTGGGCGCGGCATTTTACAATATTGTGAGCGCCTTGCTCGCTCTGACGGGAAAAGCCGGATTGTATTCCAAGTGCCCTGCAAGAGCCTGCGTGCCCTGCACTTTTTCAAAGACCGTGGCTATCGCCAGGTGCGCGAAGTAGAAATGAGTTATGGTGAATTCACCTCATTAGAATTTGAAATTGAAAAAAAATTGTAAATTTCATTATTTCACAATTGACTTTTCATCTTTACTGTACTAAACTACATGTATATGCTATTCTTTTCCTTTTAAACGGCAACAGACTGGCACAGACCACACCCTATCAAATTTGATTTTATAGCGTTTTCCTCTATTACACTTTGCAAAACCGTTTTAAAATCAATAAGCACTGGTGCGTAGCGCCAGAATGGAGCACCTTATGGCAAAAGATCACCCTACTGGAAAATCAAATTTATACAAAGCAATGCTTTCGCTCAAAACACCTGAAGAATGTTATCTGTTCTTCCAAGATGTTTGTAGCTACTCTGAGCTAAGCGCGATGGAACAGCGCTATGACATTGCGGAAATGCTACAACAAAAACGCATTTACACCGAAATCATGGAAAAAACAGGTGCATCTAGCGCCATCATCAGCCGTGTAAGCCGTGTACTTGGCGAAGAAAACAGTATTTTAAAAGAGTTGACCAACGCACTCGCAACGGAAAACGAATAATTTTTATTCCCGCGCAAGTTTGCGCGGGATTTTTTATTGTAAGGAGATACCATGAAAAACGTTGTTGTATTTTTTGCCACAGGCACCGAAGAATGCGAAGCCTTATTGGTGGTGGATTTATTGCGCCGCGCAGGGGCTGCTGTCACCATTGCCGCCGTCTGTGAGGGTGGCGGCACCCAGGTAACGAGCAGTCACGATATTACCATCATTGCAGATGCCAATGCCCAAGACCTTGATTATAACGCAGTGGATATGATTGTTTTGCCTGGTGGCATCCCGGGCACGCCCAATCTTGCCGCCTGCCCCCATGTCATTGGTGCGGTGCACAGCTGCATGGCAAATGGTAAGTGGGTTGCCGCCATCTGCGCCGCCCCTAGCATTTTGGGCAGTCTCGGACTATTAGACGGGCGCAATGCAACGGCACATGCCGCCTTCCAAGATCAGCTCGGCGGGGCAAAGGTGCAGGATGCCGAAGTTGTGCTAGATGGTAATCTGATTACATCGTATGGGCTAGGCGGGGCAATCCCCTTCGCACTCTGTCTTGTTGCGCAGTTATTCGGCGAGGAAACCGCCGCGCAAATAAAAGCAGCCATTGCCTATCGACACGGAGCATTATAATGTTTTATTTTCGTTGTAACAATTAAGCGAAGCGCATGGAAACACAATCGGTTTCACCCGATGAATTTTCACCTTGATAAATACAACGAAACTATATTATTGCAAACAAAACAAAGATTTATTTCATTTGAAATAATAGCGTATTTTTCAGAAATTTAATTTATCGCAGTCATAAGTTTACAGATAGTATAACCACCGCATTAAATAACAGCATGTTATTTAATGCGGTGGTTATACTTATTTTCTTTGCTAAATTTTAATTTTATCGATATTTAAATCTTATATTTTCATCGTTAGCACGCTATTTTTGCAGACTTTTTTCTTTCTGAAAAACTTCCATTTATTTTAATGAAAAAAGGGCTAGCAAATGCGATTATAATATGATATAATATCCGCATATCATTATGAAACGATAACTTCCACGTTTTTTTGCGAAAAAATGCAAAAATCAGTGTTTTTTCTTTTGAATGCGATGCCAACCGTATTGTTTCATAAAAATACAAAAATTACAACCAAAAGAAAAACTAGAATTTAAGACGAGAAAGGAACTTTATGAACATGGGACTTGGCTTTCCTGAGATGGTACTCATCGTCATTATTGCATTTGTTTTTATCGGGCCAGATAAAATACCTGAATATGCAAAAATGGCGGGTAAATTCTTAGGCCAACTAAAAGAATATGCCGCAATTGCAGGCAAAGGTGTGCGTGAAATCACCGAGCCACTAGATGAAATCCAAAAGCCGCTAAAAGAAGCAATGGCGCCTTTAACGGATATCAAAAAAGAATTTGACAATGAAATCAATGACGTGAAAAAGAGCTTCACTGGAATCGGAAAACCCAAAGAGGAAGCCCCAGAACCAGCAGAAGAAATTGAAGAGATTGAAGAAATTGCCGAAGTTGCACCCGTTGCCGCACCTGCTGCGCAACCAGAAGTAGAAGCAGAAATTGCCGCTACTGCCGTAGCAACCGCTGCACAAAAACGTGCGGCAAAACCAAAAGCAACAACTGCAAAACCCGCTGCAAAAACAACCACGAAAGCTGCTGCAAAACCTGCAGCGAGTGAAGAAGCTGATACGGATGCGCCCAAAAAGCGCGGACGCAAACCCAAAGCTGCTGAAGAAGGCGCAGAACCCGCGGCAAAAGCCACCACGGCAAAA
>JAWXUQ010000032.1:0-27478 GCA_044426225.1 Faecalibacterium sp.
TAAAGCGATCTTCTTTGCATTGGTTATACCCTGCACGCATGGGGCGAATGAGGGAAAGCCCTGTGGCACGAGGAGTGTCATTCTGATAGGTAAAACCCAGCAAGGAATGCATGCCTTGCACTGCGCCCTCTTCGGTTTTCATATCACAGCCCTCTCTTTCCTCAAAATGCGCCACGTTATCTAGTGCTAAAACAGCCCGCCGCAATGCCAACTTAGATTTCTGGCATCTTGGTGGGCTGTCATTAGTGTATCACGAAAAAGGATAAAAAAGCAAGGTGCTATCGCACTTCTCACATTCTAAAAAAGTCACACAAATCCCAGAGCGTTCCGAGCCTATCTAACGCACTAAAAGCCGCTAGAACACTCTTTTCCAGTTTAATTTTTGCAGCTTTTTATTTGCAAAAACACCTACAACATCCTCTTGCCGTTACAGATTATTCTTCGCCAAACATCATTCCCATCATATAGGCTTCTGAAAAGCGAGGATTTGTTGATAAATCAATGGTGATGGCATCTTGCGCAATCGTGTTTGCCATGTTATAAAAATGATGATTAAGCAGCAACATCACTGCACCCGAAAGCGCCGCATTTCCAATCACCTGCGTTTTGTCCAGATATTCTGGGGGAATTAACCCAATCGTTGCCGCATTATCCAAATCAATATAACTGCCAAAACCACCTGCAAGGAACAATTGGCTGACCTGTTCCGCGGATAAATTGTCTGTACCTGCCACGAGGGTCAGCATCCCTGCACAAATGGCACTCTTGGCAAGCTGCACCATCCGCACATCCGCTTGGCTCACCTGCACAGCATCACCAAGCAAAACGAAATCATCCTCTAATAAACCGGTTTCATCCATTTCTTCTTGCGCCAAGAAGGCAGCAAGTGCATCAATCACACCACTGCCGCAAATGCCCTGTGGGGCAACTTCACCCAATACATGAATATCATACCCACCCATTGCGCGCGGGGTCACTTTATCAATGGCACCATCCTTGCCACCCATCCCCATCGAAAGTCCCGCGCCCTCGAAGGCAGGTCCCGCCGCAGTAGAGCAGCAATAAAGCCGCCCTTTGTGCCACAAGGCCATCTCGCCATTGGTGCCGATGTCTGCGAGTAGCGCAGTTTCTTCTCTGGTGCATAGCTCACTTGCAAGCAGTGCTGTGGTGATATCTGCCCCGACAAAAGCACTCATGCAAGGGGGCAGATACACCCGCGCAGCTTGGCACGGAAAATCTAATTCTTTGGCGCTGCACTCTATGCCAAATAGGCAATCCGCTGCAAAGGGCGCATGAGATAGCGCCTCTGGGTTTTTCTCGGTTAGCAGATAAAGCATTGCCGTGTTACCTGTCACCACCAGTTGCTCTACCGCAAGGGGTGAAATTTGTGCGTCTTGGCAAAGCTGCGTAATCAGCGCCGAAACACCCCCACGAATTGCATCCGCGAGTGCCTTGCCCTTACCTGATAATGCGCCTTCGATACGGGAAATCACATCTGCGCCAAAGGCAACTTGCGGATTTTGCCCGCTTGCCTGCGCAAGCAAATTGCCGCTTGCGTCATATAACTGTGCAGCAAGGGTTGTTGTGCCAATGTCCACGGCAATGCCATACTGCGCAAAAAGCGGCACAAGGGCAAACTGCGGCATCACACCACTGACTCGCACTTGGCTTTTGGCGCGTTTGGATGTCTGCACCGTGCAATCTCCTTGCACCGTACACTGGCAGGCAAGGCGCACACCCGCCGCTTGCTCCGCCGCGGAAAGATGCGTTTGCTCTGCACCCGAAAGAGGCGAAAGTGCACCCGAAGCCACCACGCGGCATTTGCCACAGCGCCCTTGTTCCGCGCAGGGCAACTCTAGCGATGGGTGTAGCCCCATCACCTGTGATAATTTTATGCCTAGCGCAACCTCAAAAAAGGCGCCATTCCAACAAACCTGTGCCATGCTTTACGCTCCCCCAATATTACTCTGTGTATAAAAACGCACTAAAATATGTAACGGTATCCTGCCCGTTGATATAGTTCATCTTCGCTTGCACTGCAAGCTCTGAAACTGCCACACCGTATGTTTCAAGACTCGCCATCGCTTTTTCTGGGAAGCGGCAGGGCTCATTGGTGCGTTTTGCGCAAACAGGGCACTGGTGGCACCCACCCGCCCCTAAGTGTAGATGTTTCTGAAATGGCAATGCTGAAAATTCCGCAAGGGCTTTGCGCGCCAATTGGTTATGCACATCCGCTGCTTCCATCATCCCTTCAAAATCATAGCTATCCTCTAGTGTGCCAATCGTTTGGTAGACCAGTGCCTTGTCGAATGTTTTTGCGCGGGCAATAAGTTCATGAATATCGCCTGCATCTGGTGGGCACATCCAACATTTGCCGTAATTCCCACACGCATTGGAAACACATAACTCCCGAAACGCAGGGTCAAAATGAATATCCGCAACATTCACAATCCCTGCATGCGCAGCGCCAAGCGCCTCTATTTTTGCAACTAGTTCCATATCCTGCATCTTAATACTCCTTTTTCACCTTCAAATAGGAAGGGTACCACTCCACCGCCAATTTTATCGCCTTGCGCAAGGGCATGCCGCGCCCCGCTAACACAACAAGCTGTTGGTCTGTGCCCTGCTGCCATGGGGTCATACTGATGGTTGCGCCGGTGCAATCGACAAAGTAATCCCCCTCTGCCACCGTGATAAAGCCTTTCATCCGCCAGCTGCTTTCAGAAAGCTGCGCGAGACATCGTTCAAGGTTTTGCTTTGGCATGTCGGGCGAAACAAGCAAGCACTGCTTTTGTAGCGTGATATCTTTTTCCTGTGCCGCCTGTGCCAAATCTAACACTGGGGTCAGGTGTGTAAGCCACTGCGGTTGCACCACCCCAAAGGCTGTTTCCACCATGGTGGCCGCAGGGTTTACTTGTTGCACCAGTTCTTTTGTCGTCGCAAGCTGCGCGGGTGTAGCAAGGTCTGTTTTGTTCAGCAAAATCAAACTTGCCACGCTCAACTGGCGCGGGCAAACCACTGCCGTTGAAAAGACACGCTCTAACCGCACGCTATCCACAAGGCAAACGCTGCCTTTATACTGTACACTCGGGTATTGCGCAAGCACACGCTGAACATTAGTTGGGTCTGCAAGTCCGCTTGCCTCGGTGATGATAACATCTGGCTGCGCAGCAATTGCCTGCATTAAGGTTTCCTCAAATTTATCAAGGCGGCAAGCACAAAAAATAGAGCCATTGTTAATCTCTGCAAGGGTTGCATTCATATCCGCAAGCAAGGTGCCATCCACCCCTGCTGCCCCAAACTCATTGATAATCAAATAAATTTTCTGGTTTGGGAATAATTGAATAAAGTTTTTGAGAAAGGTTGTTTTGCCTGCCCCCAAAAAACCAGTGACTAAGTAAAAATCCAAAATCGCACTGCCTTTCTAACCACAATGATAAAACAATCCGCCTGTTTGCGCAAGTGTACAAATAAAAAACGCGCACAGAACAGCGAAAACTCTTTCTGCGCACGTTTCTTTTTCATTCACATCATGCAAACAAAGGCTTTTACAGCACTTCTTTGATTGCAACTTCTAATTCTTCCTTACTTGGAATAATCGAAGAGAATTTGAGTGCGCCATTGATATAAATTGCGGGTAAGTTTTTCACACCCATCTTTTTGCAACGCGCAATATTTTCTTTTTCGGTGAATTTATATTCAATCATATCGATTGCATCACCAAAGGTTTCCTTTGCAACCACTGCCGCGCCCATCATATAGGTACATGCTGCACAGGTGGCGCTATCTAAAGTAAAGACCTCTACAAAAGGTTTGGTCAGATTTTCATAATCGGGAATTTCCACTGCAATGTCTTCTTCCACCGCAACATAGTTTTTGACCATTTCACGGATGGTTTCGGTTTCTAGTACCGCTTGCGCTGCACCGATGGTGTTCTCAATTGGGGTTGCATACGGCATATCACAACCAGGGGCAACAATGAAGTTTTTGTATTCTGATAAGTTTGCAAGCAAATCCACCACATATTTCATGTTATCCTGTTGGGTGCCATGTAACATAATCGAGGTAAGTGGAATATTACCACCAATCGCAACATTGTATTTATCACAAATTTCTTTTGCGACCAAGATATCAACGTTTTCATCTACCGAGATAGAATCTGGAGCGGTCTGGCACATGACATCAATATTGCGGGTTGCGTTACCACAAACAAAGAACGAGGAGAACACCTTTTTCTCTTCACGGATGTAACGGAATAGCTCAGTATAAGGCTCGGTCAAGAAATCCTCAAAATGCCCCGCAGAAATCTGGCTGACCAGTGGGTCAACAATTGCGATGACGTCCATGCCCGCTTCTACAAACATATCAATCATTCGTTTACCACAATCAACGCAGAAGCTCAGCAAATCCTGTACATATTCTTCATCGTCATACATATCCATAAACAAATCATTGCCACGTAGGTGACTTGCCAAGGTAAATGGACCACAAATCAAGCCATATAAAGCTGTGGTTTCGCCAACTGCTTCTTTCATGCGGCGCATGGTAGAAAGCACCATTGGCATGCGCCCAGATTCAGCAGTAGGTAAGGTGCAGCGGCAAGGCACTGTCATGGTGTCTGCGAGTGGGTGACTTGCAACGCTAGGGGGGCAATCCTTTGCCCAAACCAGTTTACAACCGAGCACTTCCGCCTCTAGTTGCAAATCAAAAACAACTGGCTGACCGTCTGGTTTATACAGACGATTTACCTCTAGCAAAGCAGCCATTAAGGATTCTTCATTGGTTAAAATTTCGGTGGCATCTGCGCCAGTCAATAGCCCTGCATGCACACCGGCAAAGGGAATCCAAGGGGCACGTGGGGTCACTTCGTGACGCAAAGACGCAAACAGCAGTTCTTTTGGTGTCATGTGTTATTCTCCTTATATACGATAGCTTTTATGTCATCTTCTTTATTTTAGAGTGCACTAAACAAAGCCACCGGTATTTCGTTTTTGTTCCAGTAGAATGAGTTGTTGTGTCACTATTTATAATAAAGGTTAAAAATTACTTATGTATCTTACGCGCTTACTTTGCAAAGCTCTGCGGCTGCATCTGCTGCACTTGCTGCGTCTGGGGTGTATTTATCAGCACCGATTTGTGCACAGAATGCATCGGTAACAGGTGCGCCGCCAACCATGATTTTTACTTTATCACGTAGACCTGCGTCTTCTAACGCTTTGACAACATCGCCCATAACACCCATGGTGGTGGTAAGCAGTGCAGAACAGCAAACGATCTGGCATTCTTGGTTGACAACCGCATCCACAAATGCCTGTGGGTCAACGTCTGTACCAAGGTCAACCACTTCAAGACCTTTGCCCTCTAGCATCATGCGAACAAGGTTTTTGCCGATATCATGTAAGTCGCCTTTTACGGTGCCGATGCAAACTTTACCAGTTGCCTCTACACCTGCGCTTGCCATCAAAGGTTTTAACAGTGCTGCGCCCATGTTCATGGCACGTGCAGCCACTAGCACTTCAGGAACAAACACTTCGTTATTTTTGAACTTTTCACCAATGATGCTCATGCCAGAAAGCAAGCCTTCGTCCAAAATCTGTTTGACAGGCACACCTTCATCAATTGCTTGTTGCACAAGCTGTTTGACCATTTTTGCTTTACCGGCTTGTAGTTGTGCGCTAATTTGTTCTAAAAGTTCCATGATATTTCTCCTTATTTCTTGTTTGTATTTCACCAAGCAATCCCACGTTGCTCAGCACGTTTCCATGTGCCCATGATATCATAATATCTCGTGAAAAACTTGTATTTCTTCCGCTTTTTTGGTAAAATCTTATTAAAGAATTTTAAATTACCAAAACCACAAAAAAGAGAGGCTTTATGGAAGATTTTGACCGAAAACTTGCAGAGGAATGCGCCGCCGCTTTTGCAGGTGCAACCGAGATTGGTTGCGTGGTTTCTGACCTATCAGGCACGACCCTTGCAAGCTATGGTTACAGCTGCGATGCCTGCGGTATTTGCTCTGCTTATGGAAATTCTAAACTGCAATGCACCCGCTCACAGCTCTATGGCATGACGGAAGCGGAGCGCTTTGGCGGAAAATATATTTATTACTGCCCCATGGGGCTTACCTGCTTTGTTTCCCCCATTTTGGGTGAGGTGCATAGCGCAGCCAAAATCACAGTTGGACCGTTTTTGATGATTGAACAAGGGGATTATATTGATTGTGAATTAGATGACCTTGCCGCCACAGAAAAAAATGCAGTCATTCAGGAGCTAACCAATATCCCCACCATCACACCCGCCAAAATACAAAAACTTTCCACCCTGCTCTTTATGTCCGTTGGGTTTATGAACAAGGTTTCCGCGAATAACCGTCTGCTCGAAATGCAAACAACAGACACCATGCAGGGGGAAATCAGCAATTATATCACACAACTAAAAGGCGAAGCCACACCCCCGCCCTATCCAATTGCAACCGAAACAACCTTAATAAAAAGCATCGCAAACTTAGAAAAAGAAACCTCTTTGCGCCTTTTGAATGAGCTAATGGGGCATATCTTATTTTCGTCCGGGCATCATTTCGAAATCGTAAAGTCCCGCATGCTTGAGCTGCTGACTTTAATCGGGCGCGCCGCCATGGCAGCAGGCGCCAACGAAGAACAGACCCTTATCCTATGCCACCAAGCACGCTGCACCATTCAATCGCAGGAAAACACCGAGAACTTATGCTTACAGCTCAGCAAATCCACCACCCAATTGATGGATAGCGTGTTCCAACACGTTGCCTCGCGACATGCGAATGCCATCCACCGCTGTATACAATATATTGAGCTACACTATTACAATAAAATCACACTAGAAGAGCTTGCGCAGATGGTTTATCTTTCCCCCACCTATCTAAGCCGTATTTTCCGCGAGGAAACTGGGGTAGCATTTAGTGCCTACCTCAATCAAGTACGTATCAACAAGGCCAAGGCACTGTTACACCACGATGATTTGCGCCTGACGGATATCGCAATTGGAATTGGCTTTGAGGATCAAAGCTATTTCACCAAGGTGTTCAAGCGATTGGTTGGGGTAACCCCACTGAAATATCGCGCACAACTGCAAAGCGGTGAGCAAGCCTATTGGTAAACAGCGAACAAACAAATCAATCAATCAATCAATCAATCAAGAAAGAAAGAAGCAAATAAGTACGCAAACAAACAAAAACACGGCGCTATTTCTGCACGCACTTGGTTTACCACCAAGGATGCAAAAACAGCGCCGCGTTTGTTTATTTACTGCATTGCTGCGCGTAGTGCAAGCAATTCTGGATATTGGGTATCTTCATCGTGATACTGTGCCTTCACTTGGTCTAGCTGCACCTTTAAGTCTGCAATGACCTGTGCATAGGCAGGGTCATTATACAGATTTTTGGTTTCCATACGATCATTTTCCATATCGTATAGTTCCCAGCCCGCCGGGGTTGTTTCTTGCGATGCACCAAAGGCATCTAGTGGCAAGCCATAATAGAAAATGAGTTTGTATTTATCGGTACGGATACCATAATGGGATGGGTTGTCATGGCGGTGTGCACGATGCATCCAGTAGCGGAAGTATACGCTATCCCGCACAAAGCCATCTTTTTCACCTGCCATCATCTTGCGGCAGCTCTGCCCTTGCATTTCTTCTGGGATTGATACCCCGGCGTAATCGAGCAAGGTTGGGGCAACGTCAATATTTGCCATCAGCGCATGCTCTACCCGACCAGCTGCGATTTCCGCAGGGTAACGCACTAGGAACGGTGCGCGTAGGCTCTCTTCATAGCTCCAGCGTTTATCCTGATAATCATGCTCGCCGAGGAACATGCCCTGGTCAGAGGTATAAATAATGATAGTATTATCTAGCTCACCCTGTGCCTCTAGCTCATCAAATAGGCGGCCTACGTTATCATCAATCCCTGCGACGGTACGCATGTAATCTTTTAGATATTTCTGGTAGGCTGCAACCCCTTTTTCTTCAAAGGTCATGTTTTCCGTGCCTGTTAAGGGGCCCGTTACATAATCTTCCGCGCAGAAATCTTCGTATAAGCTGCGCACATTGCTGCGCGGGGTTACCGAGCTGCCATATTCACGCGAGGCTTCGCTGCGGTGGCTTCTGTCCTCAAACAATGTGCCTGTCAGTGGGATATCCACACCGTCAAACATGTGCTCATGGCGCTCTGCGAATTCCCAGAAATCGTGTGGTGCTTTGTGGTTGCACATCATAAAGAAAGGTTTATCCTTGGGGCGATTGCGTAGGTTTTCAATCGCCATATCACCGATAATGTCACTGACATAGCCTTCATGGCAGATATAGCCTTCTGCGCCTTTTTCACTAAAGGTTGGGTTTTGATAGGTGCCCTGCTGCCCCGCTTCGCCCTCGCCACCGAGGCATTTGTATTCATCAAAGCCTACGGGCAGACAGCCCAAATGCCATTTGCCAAACATACTGGTATAATAACCGGCATCCTGCAACAACGCAGCAAAATTAATGGCACCATCTGGGCACCAATGGTCGCCCAAGGTGCGCACACCATTGCACTGCCCGTACTGACCAGTCATGATGGTGGCACGCGCAGGGGTGCAGATAGAGTTGGTGGAATAAAAGCGCTCTAAGCGCACCCCTTCATCACCGATACGGTCAAGGTTTGGGGTTTTGAATACATCTGCCAAAATCGAACCATAGCAGCTAATCGCATTGGCGGTATGGTCATCTGACATCATATATAGAATATTGGGTTGCTTCATCTTTTCTCTCCTTTGTTTTGGTTTTTATAAACATGCGTTATCCGTGCTTTTTCTGATCCACAAGAAAGCCGCAAATCACGGATTACACACTCAAATTTATACAGATGGTGTTTCCATTGCTATCATACACCTAATCTTGATGTTTTTCCACCCCTTTGGGCAGCCAATAGGCACCGTAATGCCGCAAAATTTCATGTTCTTTGCAAAATTCGTTATAGTCCGCGTTATATCCTTCCTTTCGCAAGCGCTCACGATGCGCCTCGGTTTGCAAGGGGAAAACCAGGGGCAATTCTGCCGCAAAGTTCGGCATTTTTTCACGCAAACCCTCTTGCACCTTGGGCACGAAATCCTGCGCCTCTATCCTTGCACCCTTTGCTAAAATAGTGTAATCCATCAACTCCATCAAGAGCGTTGCTTTTAACACAGCATGGGCAGGGTCATTTGCCAAATTATGCAATTCGTAATCAGGCAAGGTTTTATCAAACAGTTGGCTTTGCCCGGTAAACGGATAGTAAGCAAAGCGGTATCGCGCGGTGTCTAATAGTTTGATGCTATCACAAAACTCTGCAAACACCGCTTTGTGTGGTGGCACCGTGCCCGCTAACATTTTATGCAGTGGGCGAGAAACCCCAAAGGGTGCTTCGTCTCCTGCAATCGATAGACAAGTCGCGCCAATGTCTAAATTGCTAACCGGCATACTGCTCTCACTACCTTGCACAACATTGGGGCAATTCGCCAAAATCATTGGCACTTCAAACTGTGCTGCATAGGGCATAGGACCCTTTTGCATCATCCCGTAATCGCCACACATATCACCATGGTCTGCGGAAAAGAGGATCGTCGTATTTTCATATACCCCTGCTGCCTTTAGCGTTTGCACAAGGCGACCAATTTGCCGATCAATTTCGCCAATCATTTTACAGTAGCGAACACGATAATCCGCACGCGCAGCATCCGACATCCCACCATAGTTTGCCACACCGCGATAATCTGGCACTTCGCATCCGCTGCGGAAGCGCACCGCCTTTGCGGCGGGGATTTTATCCTCATCAAGTGCCACCGATACATCGTGCGGTGGATCCATCGGGGTGTGGGGGCCTTGGAAGGACACCCATGCGAAAAACGGATGTTCCGCATTTTCTTTGACAAAACCAATGGCATTGTCTGCAATCCACTGTTCATAATATTCTTGCCTAGAAAATGCAAAATCTCCATTTTCTAGGTGTGGGAATACGTTTTCTATCTCTGGGTGCTTTTCTTTGAGCCACTGGAAATAATCATCCGCCTCGTTCAGGCGGTTTTCCTCCATCAGTTTGCAAACCGAAAAACCTTTGCCATCGCGCCCCGGAAAATGATGCAATTTACCAAACGCACCCGTGCGATACCCTGCTGCGTTCATCCGCTGTGGTAAGAAATCTATGCCATCGCGGAACGGCACATCGTTTGTCCAGACACCATGGTCAGAAACATAGCGCCCTGTCATCATGCTTGCGCGGGCAGGGGCGCAAACAGGTGATGCCGTGGTTGCACCATCAAAGCGCACCCCTTGTGCGGCAAGCGCATCGATATTCGTTGTTTGGAGTGCAGCAAACCCATAACAGGATAAAAAATCTCGCCGCAATTGATCGCACAAAATAACTACAACGTTTCGTTTCATGATATTATCTCTCCGTTACTCTATCATTCTGTGTAGAACTTAATGACAACTGGTTTATCCCCTGCATCAATCTTTGCCAAGATTTCGTAGCCATGCGCACGGCGCTCTGCCAGGGGTGCAATATCATAGCCCAAAATCTCCACACGAGAGGCCACTGAACAGAAGTGTTTGCTGCCCAGTGCAAGTTCTTTGAGCACCACCTTATTATCTTCTGGCCAAGACATCACCGTGGCATAAATCACCCCTGCGCGGGCGGTATAGCGAACATCCTCACTGGTGAAATCAGCGCGAGTGGTATCGCTAAACATCCCCTCAGGCACTACGGTGGGACCTTCGCCAAAAGTTTTCCATGGATGGGTGTTATAGATGGCTTCACCGTTTGCTTTGAGCCAAGCGCCAATTTCGCGCAGCAAGCCTGCATCTTCCTCTGGGATCGTACCATCTGCCTTCGGACCAATATTCAACAGCAACGCACCATTTTTGCTAACAACATCCACCAAATCACAGATGATACTACGCGCGGTTTTGTATTCGTTGCCCACGGTATAGCACCAAGAATTTTTAGCAACAGAGGTATCATTTTGCCAGAAATCGCGGTTAATCTGCGCAAGCTGCCCGCGCTCAATATCACGCACCGCTGCGCCTTGCGCATAGGCATCAAACTTTGCGTCAATCGCCACTTCTACGCCCCACTGCGCCGCACGGTTATAGTAATATGCAGCGAATTTCTTGAGGTAAGGCTTAAAGGCAATCCCCTGAATCCACCAATCAAAGAACACGATTTTAGGTTGGTATTCATCCACTAGTTCACAGGTGCGCACAAGCCAATCTTCTAAAAAGTCTTGGTCTGGCTGATTATCAAAGATATTATCTTGGCTGAGCGTCACACCATGTGCCGGTGCATAAAGCCCCGCATAGGCAGGGTCATTGACGTCACAATCAATCTGGCGCCCTTCGTTATAAAACCACCAATGCTCTGCGCGATGGCTTGACGCGCACAGCTTCATATCGCGCTGTTCCACCGCCTGCTTCAGCTCACCCACGACATCACGGCAGGGGCCCATCTCAGCGGCATTCCAAGGGGAAAGTTCACTTTTGTACATCTGGAAACCATCGTGATGCTCTGCCACTGGCATAACGAATTTCGCACCCGCTTCTTGGAACAAATCCGCCCATTCTTCTGGGTCAAATTTTTCTGCCTTGAACATCGGGATAAAATCCTTATACCCAAATTTATCTAGTGTGCCGTATTTTTCCAGATGATATTTATATTCCGCAGAGTTTTTACGGTATACGTGGCGCGCATACCATTCGTTGCCAAATGCAGGAACTGCATAAATACCCCAATGAATAAAAATGCCAAACTTATCATTTTGATACCACTTAGGGGTACCATGCTCACACAAGGACTCCCAACTTGCATCATAAGGACCTTGTGCAATTACCGTTTCAATTTCTTGTAAATACGCTGTTTTATCCATAACAAACTCCTCTTTTTTACCGCTTGCATACCACCAGTTTCGTTGCAAGGTTATACGAACTGGTGCGCGCAGGATCCTCTGCCACCGCGCAATATAATGCCGTTGGTATCCCATTTTCAATCAACAGCTGTGGACGCTCCCTTGCTTCAACTGCTTCTTGCCTACCATCATCCCACGTAATGCTCCGCCCAAAGGCAAATGGCTCCGTTGAAAGTGACCATTCAATACAATCGGGTGAGGTAAATAAGGCAACAGAGCCTTTTTCGTGCCCTGTAAAATAGCCTTGGAAATCCTTAGCGAGCACATAAAACATCCCCGCCTGATACCAAACAAAGGCATCTTCTACCGACCATGGGTGTTTTGGGTTTTGGAACAGTGGCGCTAGGTGTTTTACAAAAGGGCCAAGCGGACTTTGCGCCACCGCGACCCCACAGACAACTGCGCCACCTTTGGGCATTTTGCCACTGCCAACTGCCTTATAAATCATATAAAACTGCCCGTCGCCGCCACGTGTGACACTGGGGTTACTGGTGACAAGGGCATCAAAGCATTCTGGCGCTGCCCCCACATCAAGCACCGGCTGTGCAAAGCGCTGCCAAGGGCCATTGGGGTCATCTGCAACCGCCACACCAATGCGTTGGTGATTGCGGTGCGACCAATAACTGGCATCGCCAAAGTTGCCCATATAATACATATAATATTTGCCGTCTATGGCAAGCACGGTGGGGTTATGTATGCAATGTGCATCCCATGCATCGCCCCCTGCGCCACCAAGGGCAAGCCCTTTGTGCGCAAACCCACCAAGCGGGTTTGTGGAAACAGCATAGGCTACCTCACTAGAAGTAACCCACGCATCATGCCCGAGTGTCTTTGCCCAACGCGAATAATACAGATAATATAGCCCATCTGCGCCACGCAGCACACTGCCACACCAAACATGATAGCCTTCTTCTACAAAAACATTGCGCCGAGAAGATGGCAACATTTTTTTTGCAAAATCCAAAACAACCTCTTTCCAGTGCATGCACAAAAAAGCACCCCACCAAGACAGCGGAGCGCTTTTTATGCGGCAAACCGCGTTTTTTCATGCAATCAAATGCGCCATACACGCAAATGATGATACACCTTAACCCTTAACTGCACCAGAAGTCATACCGCCAACGATATATTTCTGTAAGCAGAGGAAGAGTAAAATCATAGGTGCAACCGTCAACGTCAAGATGGCAAATACATAATGCCAGCTAAGATTGTACTGTCCATAGAAGTTATACACTGCTAGGGTAACAGGCCATTTTTTAGAGGACGTTAGGTAGAACAAAGGAACCATGAAGTTATTCCAAACCGAAATTGCACTTAGGATTAAGTTGGTAATCATGATCGGTTTCATGATAGGCATTAACACACGGATTACTAGACGAACGGGACCACAGCCATCGACAATCGCAGCTTCATCAATATCACGCGGTACACCTTTTACAAAGCTAGAAAACGTCATGACCGTAAACGGCGTGCGCATTGCAGTTTCAATCAAAATAACACCAAGGTAAGAGCCATACAAACCAAGACTTCTTAGTAGATAGAAGGTAGAAGCCGTTTGGAAGGTAATGGTCAAGCCAAAGATGAAGTAATAATAAAGACCTGCCGTGATTTTTTCGTGATTGCGACGACTAATGGCAATGCCTGTAAATGCACCAAGGGTAATGCTCAGTATCGTTGCACAAGAAGTAATCAGAATACTGTTGCGATAACCGCGCAGTACATTACCTGCTTCGAATACATAAGCATAGTTTTGCCACTGTGGCACAGCAGGCAGACTCAAATCAAATGCCAGAACCTCTGCGGAGTCTTTAATACTACCCAAAAGCATCATTGCAATTGGCACGATGTAAATGCAAGCAATGAGCGCCAAAATCACATAACGCAAGGTAACCAAAGATTTTTTCTCTTTCATTATACTTCGACCTCCTTGCTTGTAATAAATCGGTTAAAGACAAAGGTAAGTGTCATAACAATAACGCATAGAATAACCGATGCTGCACAACTTTGCCCTAGCAAGCCTGTACCAAACGAACGGTATGCATAAGTACTAACAACCTGCGTATCAAAACCAGGACCACCATTGGTCAAAACATAGATCATATCGAATACTTTTAAGCCACCAGTGATGTTCAATGTTAGGTTTACGGTAAAGGAAGGCATCAGCAATGGAATGGTAATCGACCAGAACTGTTTCATTTTGCTAATACCAAGAATTTCTGCGCACTCGTAATATTCAGTAGAGATTGCCTGTAAACCAGAGATGAAAATAAACATATTAAAGCCTGCCCACATCCAACCTTCTAGGAAGATAACCGAGAACATTGCTGATTTGTAAAAACCTAGCCAGTCAATCGCCAATGCACTCAGTCCAATCGAACTGAGAAAGTTATTCAGCAAGCCGTATTTAGTTAAGATAGAGGTGAAAAGCAACCCAATTACGGTTGAGCTTAATACACAAGGGGTATAAAACAAGGTACGCAATGCGCTGTTAATTCTACTGTTTTTCACAAGCGCAAGCGCAAGCAACAAACCAAACACAACCTTGAGGGTTGCTGTGCCTGCCGCATAAATTAAGGTATTAAAGATACTGTGGGTAAAAATAGGGTCACTAAATACCGTGACATAGTTTGCAATGCCTTTCCAAGTTGGTGTATCTAATCGATTGATGTTCCAATCGGTAAAAGAAAGATATACACTCATCAAAAGAGGAACCACCGTAAACATAGTGTAGATCAGCGCCGTTGGAGCCGCCACCCACAAAGGATACGAGGCCTTGGTGCTCATGCCTTTGGATTTTTTCTTCATCTAAGACTCACTCCTTTTCAAAAACTTACACAATAAGAAAAGATGCGGCTCTATGCTTTTGCCACATACGCCGCACCCCTTTAAATTATTTTAAGAACCTAGCAATTGTACCGCGTACAGATTAGATATAACCCTCAAACTGCATCTCTGTCAAGTAGCTTTCTACATCCTTCTGGAATGTTTCTAGCAAGGTAGTACCATCCATCTTGCCCTGACCAACCTGCTGATAGTAAATCCACAAGGTACCGCTGTATAGCGATTGTAGGTCTACTAGATGGTTGTTCATTTCTTTTACGTACTTGCCGCCAGTTACGTATTCATCGTAAACTGCAACAGTAACATCAGCTAGGCTACCACCATCCGAAGTGGTAAGTGCTGGGAAGCCATCGTTACCATCGGTGTAGTATAGATCAGCATATTCAGGCTGTGCCCAAATATTAAGTACTTCTTTTGCAAGGTCAATCTTGTCACTCGATACGTTGACAGAGAAGCCTGCAGAGTTCGAAGTAACACTGATGTTGCGATCTGGGTTGAAGTCAGATGGATACATGAATACACCTAGATCGGTTTCTGGGTAAGAAGTCTGTATCGAGCTTACGATGGAAACTGCATTCTGATAGTACATACCAGCTTCGCCTTCGCCAAGACGGCGGATACATTCGCTGTGTTCAACCGTTAGCCAATCATCATTAACATAGCCTTTGGTGAAGTTAGAACCGTAATCGTCGATAACTTCAGCAAATTCTGGATGGTTAGTGAATTTATCCTGATTGGAAGTAAGTGCAGTTGCAAAATCAGAAGCTGCATCGATGGTGCCCATAGACTGTGCATAACCTGCGGTCATCCAAATCTGTGGAACCCATGTATCCGAAGGCATGAGGATTGCAGGATAGCCAGCAGCAACTAGCTTATCGCAAACTTCATCAAATTCATCTTTGGTGGTAGGTTCAGCGGTAATACCAGCTGCTTCAAACACACTCTTGTTGTAAATCATGCCTTGCATACCTGCGATAGAGTTGAACGGGAAGCCGTAGATTTTGCCATCGGTCCATTTCAAGTTGTCAGGTGCAGCAAGATTTGCAACCCAATCCTCATCGCTTAAATCAGCAAGGTAATTTTCACAAGGAACAAACAAACCACAGATGGTAGGCTGGTTGTAATCGATCAAATCGCAAGATTCGCCAGAAGTAACACGCATTTTGATGTAGTTATCATACTGTTCATCTTCGATAACAGTCATATCAATGTGAATGTTTTCTTCTTCTGCGAGTTTTTCAATCATGAGCTGCAAGCCAGACCAGTTACGAGTCTGCATAACTGCACCGGTCAACTCACGGTATTCTTTTTCATCACTGTCAGAAGCAGTGGTAGTAGAGGCAGTGCTAGTGGTGGTGGTAGTAGTAGTGCTGCTATCAGAGCTGCAAGCTGCAATGCCTGCGGCTGCTACGGTAACACCGGCTACTTTTAGGAAATCGCGACGATTGATTTTTTTCATTGTACAAATCCTCCTAAATATGTGTGTTGCGATACTCGTGTTGGCATCGCTTTCGTTGGCATAAGTATATACTACTTTTTTCATTCAAAAAATGGAAAATCAGATACTCGTACATGGAAAATCCATTAATTTTTCATCCAATAGCGGTAAAAATTTTATTCATATTGACCATTTGCACAAAAGAAGAACACCTTGATTGTACATGCTGTATACAAGCACTGCCTTTTCAAAATGTTCTTCTATTTCTTATGCGAACCCACATCCCTATGACGCACGACTAGCACAAGCACTTATTGTTGCTCTATTTCTTTTTTATAAGCAGATGGGGCAAAGCCCGTCTGTTTTTTAAACACCTTAGAAAAATAAAGGGGATCTACAAATCCGACTGCCTGTGCCACCGATTTGGCTGCAATCCCCGCCCCCAACATCTGTTTGGCACGTTCCATCCGCAGCTGCAACAAATACTCTGGCGGTGAAAGCTGATAAATTGCGCGGAAGATATCGCGCAGATACGCTGCCGTATACCCGAAGCGTTTCTCTAACGTTTCTAGGGTAATTTGCTGTTCCATATTACTTTGAAGGTATTGTTGCATCATCTGGGCGAGGCGCTCTTTGGTGATGCTTTCAAACGCATCCTCTGTACAGTGCAATTCTAATAGCTGCGCCACTTTATCCACAAGCAGATTTTTATTGCAGCTATTTTCCACCAATTCTAAAACATTTTCCTCTAACTCAAAATAAGAACACGCACGCGCAGGCAACGCGCACACACCATGAAAAAAGCTCTTTGTTAACAAAAGCACTTCCGTGCGTGTTTTCACCTTTGTCTGCAGGGCATTTTTATAAAGCTCTAGCGCATCTTCACGGCTCATTTGCTCTGTTAAGCAGGAAAACAAGGAATCAAAGCGACCTTCCTCGCCCGACATGCTTTCTTGTGGTATATTTTCTGGAAGATAACTTACAGATGATTGATCAAACAACATCTCCTGCCAAGCATACTCACGCATAGAAAGGTGCAGCTTAGATACTTCGTGAAAACGAATAACCTGCCCATGCAAAATAACCGTCACTGGCACTTCAAATACATCTTGTCGCAGCGTTTCAAACAAGGTGGTTAAAATCGTCCAAGGGCATTGCTCCATTGGGTCTACCGTCAAAATCTTTGCCGCATAGCGCAAATCCGTTGCCAAACAATAATTTCCCTCACCATACGCGCCACCTAAGAACTGTCGGAATGCCATTTCCGTTTTCACCTGTGCCTCACTTGGCAAACTATCCATACGACGAATACGGAAAGAACCAAAGAACACCGCCGCAAGAAACACTTCTTTATCCTGTTGAAAGCCAATTTTTGTTTCAGTCGGTACATCACGGAACATCTGCGCAAGATAGCGCTCATTCTCTGCAATCACCATTGTCTGTAAATCCTCTAACACCTCTGCAAGCTCACTAGCGCGCAAGGGTTTGAGTAGATAGGATTTTGCGCCATATTTCAAAGATTGCTGCGCATAATCAAAGTTCTGATACCCACTAAGCACCACCGGTAAAACATGCGGGTACTGCGTCTGCAAAAATTCCAGTAACTTAATACCGTTTACCATCGGCATATTAATATCTAAAAATACCACCTGGATATCTGGGGTTTGGGCAATCAACTCCATCGCTTTGCGCCCATTCGTTGCCGTTGCCACCACCACAAAATTGGGGTTTACCCGCATGATAGAGGCACAGATGCTGCGTAAAATAGGCGCTTCGTCCTCTGCCACTAATACCTTAATCTGCATTAATACTCCCCCCTAAAATCACCTTGGTGCCTTTTTCTTCCGCTGGGCAGATACAGAAAATCATATCATCCCCATACGTTAGATAGAGCCGCGCCGCAATATTGAGCAGCGACAACCCACCAATTTTTAATTCTTCCAATAGGTTGTCCACACCCTCATTGATGGCATGGAACGTTTGTTTCATAATTTCATCAGCGCGTTCTTGGGTAATCCCTAGCCCATTATCTGTCACGATTAAACGCCAGAAATACGCATCGCTTTCGCATTCCACCTTGATATTCCACTGGTAATCCACCTGTTTTAGGCTATACTTCAAAGCGTTTTCGGCAATGGGCTGCGCAATAAAACGGGGCACGCGCACATTTTTGTTTTCAGTATCCCACGAAATCTGATAAGAGAAATTATCCTCATATCGCACGCAAAGAAGCTCTAGGTAGTTTTCTAAATGCTTAATCTCCTGCGCAAGGGTGCACATCGGTTCATCAAAGCTAGAGGAATAGCGAATGATTTCTGATAAGCGCATCGCGACTTCTTCTACTTCACGAAAATTTTCTTCTTGCGCAAGGGCAACAATGACCGAAAGCGTATTATGAATAAAATGCGGGTCAATCTGCGCTTGTAACGCAAGCAACTGCGCGCGCAGCTTGCTAATCTGTGCGCCAAGCAATTGATCAGACGATTTTTGCAAAGCCTCTAACATACTTTCAAAAGAATCGCGTAATTCTGTCAGCTCGTCTTCTTTTCCACTCGCTACTAGACGAAACTCTTTTGCTGTACCATTTTCACGCACCTGCTCAAATAAGTGAAGCAGCGGTTCTGTCATACGATTGACAAATCGAACCTCAACCGTTGCCACTAACACAACAACCGCAAGACCAAACAGCAAAAGCAGCCCTAGCATCTTCACTGCGCCTGTGCGCATGGCAGCAGCATCACTATACACACAAAGCACCAATTGGGTGTCTGCGATTGGCATCATCTTTAAAAAGCCACCTTGGTAATTCAGTACATCTTCACTCTGCGCAAATTCCGCAAAGACGTCTGCCACCAAGAAGGTGTCATCTCCCGCCAAAAAAACATTGGTTTGTCCATCATAAAGCGCAAATTGATACGCCTCTTGGTCGAGTAGACGAAACTGCTTTTCAATGGTGTTTAGTGACAACTGCACCTCAGCATAACCGTTAGCGGATGGCGCGATATTGGTATCACTAATCGCACGAACGACAGAAAAATACCCTGCGTCAGTTTGGGTAGAAAGGCGATCCTCTTCATACACAAAATATTGCACGATCTGACCTTGCGCAACCCCCTCTGCCAGTGTATTCAAGTAGGTACCGCTATGATATGTGCTCACTTTTGCATCCGTTGTGCTAGAGCCAACCGCGATAAAATTTCCTTCGGAATCATAAATGCAAATACGCGAGGCAACATCCGTCCGAATAATATACGACCAAATAAACGAATCTATTTCATTGAGAAAAAACAAATCCACGTCATCTTCATTCATGTTGGTGGCACGAATTGACTCAAGCGCTTGCGCAATATAGCTGTTGGTGCTCAACTGTAAAGAAATACTATCTAGCATATAAATCGAATTTTCAATCTGTGCACTTGCAGTATCCGCAACCGTTTCAATCTGCTTTTTTTCCGTATCCTTTTGTGTTTTCAGATAATAAATAAAAAACGCACTTGAAAAAGCGATAATCGCAATCAGCAAAATAATCAGATGACCCTTCATCAATTGAGATTGAAAGCCTGTTTTCCGTTTCATCTTGCCACCCCTTTCCACGATGTGTTTTTTACATTGTACAATAGTTTACAAAAAACAGCAATGTTTTCTAAGAAAATCAGCGAAAAACACGCAAAATGATTTAAAACCCACCCATTTAGCCTATACCATTCGCTTGCGATATTCTCTGGGCGGTACTTTTTCAAACTTTTTGAAAAAACGCGAAAAATAATAGGCATCGCAAAAATCAAACGCATCCGCAATTTCTTTGATTGGCTTGCCTTGCTCTAGCAACATAAATTTTGATTTTTTTAAAATTTGCATTTCGATATAACGTTTTAATCCTACCCCGATATCCTCTTTAAAGGTGCGCGCAAGCACACTGGACGATAGATTTAATGCATGTGCAATTTCTTCTACCTTCAGTTGAGTGCTCAAATTCGCATCAATATAAGCGAGCGCTTCTTTTTGGTTATAATAGCCGCTATAATTAATAAAGAAATCTGGCAATGCCATCGCCATGGTCAAAAACTTTGCAGTGTGCTCAAGTAGCAACGCTTTCAAGTGCACCAAGCCACCAATCGAGGGGTCGCTTGCATAAACACGAATTAAATCTAAGGTTGTGACATCGTATGGCATGGCTAAAATCTGCTCTAACGATTTAAACATATCTAGCCCCGGCAAAGCCTGCAATTCAAAATGAAGATAAAATTTTTCCATGGTGGAATAGCATTGATAATCGTATGTTGTGTTGGCAGGAATGAGATACACAAAACCCGGTTTCAGATGCACTTCTTCCTTTTTATTGCAAACAACCGCCTCTCCATCGATAAAAAAATACATGCGATGATATGGCGAAATGGTATTCGGATAGCACCAATGCGCATCCCCTTTTAAAAATCCATTTTCTAAAACGGTATAAGAAATTTCGTTAAAATCTTTTGTTAAAAGGGGATATGTTTTCTTCTCCATAAAAAAGTCCATCTTTCTAAGCAAAATATTTATTTACATCTTCCTCGCTATTATACTATACTAAAGACAAAAAACACAAGAGACAGGCATATTTTTCACTGAAAAATTCATCTTTGCCGCTGATGGATTTTTTCTAAATATGCCATAAGTGGCAAGAACGGAGTTTTTTATGTCTTACGAAGCAGGTATGGCCGCCTTTAACCTTGAAATGCCCGACCTTGTGCCACGCACTGAGTATTCCGTCCACGCGCATTGGGATTTGGTCAAAGCCGTCACCGGGATTGCTGTCACCCCCGAAAGCCCCATCCAAGACCAATTGCGCGCTTCCGCCGCCTTCCGCAAGGCATGGGACTACGGCTATAACTGGAACGTTGTCATTAAGATGGAGGACCTGGATAAATGCCGCACAAAGCTCGGTCACGCAAACTTTGCCGCGGGTAATGTAGACTTTGATGATGAAATCACCTGCCCTTTTGAGGACCCAGAGGACGCATTTGATTTTATGCCAATGGAAACGTATGGTCAAGCTGACCACAGTGCAATCGTCAAACGCTTTAACGATGATTACAAAATGAAATGCAGCCTTAACCCTGATATGGTCAACTCCACTGGTGTATATATCACCTTGGTTTCAGGCTTAATCGAAATCTTTGGTTGGGATATCATGCTGATGGCACTGGGCATTGATGCCGCAGAATTCGGCAAGGTTGCAAACCGCTATGCCGATTGGGTGAGCCACTACTTCCGCGCCCTTGCTGATAGTGATGTACCTGTGGTTACCATCCATGATGATATCGTCTGGACGTCCGGTGCATTCACCAATCCTGCATGGTACCGCGAATTTGTATTCCCCAATTACAAGAAACTTTTCGCCCCACTGTATGAGGCAGGCAAAAAAGTCATCTATACCAGTGATGGCAACTTCACCGAATTCATTGACGACATCGCCGCCACTGGTGTGCATGGTTTTGTCATGGAGCCCACCACCGACATGAGCTATATCGCAGAAAAATATGGTAAGACCCATTCCTTTGTTGGCAACGCAGATACCCGCGTATTACTATCGGGCAGCAAAGAAGACATCTATGCCGAGGTGAAACGCTGCATGGATATCGCCAAAAAGTGCCCTGGCTTCTTTATGGCAGTTGGCAACCATATCCCTGCCAATACCCCTGTGGATAATGCGCTGTGGTACAACCAAGCGTTCGAAGAAATGCGCCGCCGTTAAATCGCAACCTAGCCTAAGCTGCCCTATGCCGCTTAGGCTTTTTGTGCGTTTTGGCATTTTTTTACAATCATTCTATGCAGGGTGCCAAGCACTGCGCAATCCCCTTGTCATAGAAAATAGTTTGTGTTAGAATGAAAGCGAAACGTTTCACTTTTTCGTTTCGCCACTCACCTTTTATAGGCAAAGGAGCGCTTATGAAAAACATTCTCTTTATTTTACCCGACCAAATGCGCGCTGATTTCGTGGGTTGTTATGGTGCTAATTTTGCCAAAACACCAAACCTTGACAAGCTCGCGGCAAACGGCACCCGCTACACGCGCTGTGTATCGCCCTCGCCGCTCTGTGTGCCAGCACGCGCCTCACTCCTTACTGGAGAAAACGCACTGACCAATGGGGTGATGGACAACGGTAAATGGCTGCGCCCTGACCACGAAGCCTGCGGGCTGCATAGCTGGCCTGCCATTCTATCTGCGCAAGGCTATGAAACCGTTGGGATCGGTAAAATGCATTTTTATCCATGGGATATCAGCGAAGGGTTTGATAAGCGCATTATCGCTGAGGATAAGCGGCACACCGCATTGCAAGACGATTATGCCCTTGCAATGCAAGCCGCCGGGCTAAAAAAATACCATGGGCAAGAGGTGGCAGGGTATCAAGAAACCAAAGGCGCCATTGAATGCCCCCTACCCGACGAATTTCAGGTGGACAACTGGGTGGCACAACAAGCCTGTGATTACATCAAGGCGCACGATGGCGAAAAGCCCTTTGCGCTGATGGTCGGCTTTGGCTCACCCCATTGCCCATACGATCCACCCAAGGCAGATTGCGACTTATTCGCAGAGGGCGAAATGCCCACCGCGCGCCCGACCACCCCAGAAAGTGAAGCCTTTTATCAAATGATGCGTGCCTCCTGCCTCAACGATTGGTGCAATATTGATTACAACGGCTTTACCGCTGCGCAAAAGGCAATCATCCGCACCCATTACAGTGGGCTGATCCACCGCATTGATGATTGTGTCGGCAAACTGATTGCCACCTTACAGGAAAAAGGGATTGATCAAGATACCACCATCATCTTTAGCTCTGACCACGGCGATTTTGTGGGCGACTACAACATGGTCGGCAAACATCTGTTTTATGAGCCCGCCGTCCGCGTCCCGCTAATCATCCAGGACAGCGCCCTGCCAAGTGGCTGCGTATACGATGAAACGGTCTGCTTGACAGACATACGTGCAACCATGCTGCACCTTGCCGGAATTACAACAACTGAAACAGATGACTCTAAAGTTTTTTCTTGTTACCACTCCACCACCAACGCGCCACGTTATGTCTTTGGCGCAACCGATGTTGGCACCATGGTAACGAACCACGAATGGAAACTCTGCCGCTATAAAAATGGACAAGTACATTTATTCCACATCAAGGATGACCCAGATGAAGTGAACAATCTTGCCGATGATATGACCTACTACCCTATCTTAAAAGAACTAGACAAGGTACTGCAAGAAAAGGTGATTGGTGCGGCAAACCGCGCAAACGTAGATAAAAATGTGGATTGTGGTGACCCCGCATTCCCTAAATCCAACTGGACGCGCCCCTATCCTGTGGCAAAATAACTGCAAGTAACACACTGCGAACAAATAAAAAGGAGACCCCTATGAAAGCATTACCAAAACGCACAATTTCCGCCTTTGCTGAGCGCTTAATCCCCAAAGGCCGCATTTTAGAAGACCCCGCTTACAATGTATGGGGCTGCTCCCCTATGTACGATGCCGAGGGCAAGGTGCATGTATTTTATGCGCGTTGGCGCAATGAGTTCGACCATCTTGGTTGGGTCGCCGCTTGCGAAGTCGGGCATGCAATCGCTGACACCCCAGAAGGCCCCTTCACCCATGTTGACGTTGCGCTGACGGGGCGCGGTGGCGATGCGTGGGATTCTTGGTCGATCCACAACCCATCTATCTATCAAGTAGATGGCAAATACATCTTGCTTTATATGGGTTCAAACGGTGCAAACATCGGCAAAACCATAGAGGAGATGGAAGCACTAAGCCAAATCGGCCCAGAAGCAGTGCGCCCCTACTTCCGTAAATTGGTGCAAACCAAACGCGTTGGCATGGCGATTTCCGATTCGCTCAATGGACCTTGGACACGTGTTTCAGACGAAGCATGCATGATTGATGTCGGCGAGGAGCATGCTTGGGATTCTTTCTGCACCTCTAACCCCACCTTCACCAAAACACCAGAAGGAAAATATCGCATTTATTATAAGGCATGGAGCATTGAAACTGCACAAAAATTCAACGGCAATCGCATGTATGGTTTTGCGGAATCCGATTGCTTAACTGGCCCTTATGTAAAATACGAAAACAATCCCGTCATCGACTATTCCGTATACGAAGAAACCATCCAAAGTGAGGATGGCTATCTCTGGTATGAGGACGAACGATATCACATGGTCATGCGCGACATGGGCGTGTTTGACGAGCAATGCGGGCTATATATCACCTCCCCAGATGGCATTACCTGGACAGAACCCGAGGTTGGATTCCTTGCCGCAACAGATTATTTTGACGAACCACTCCCCGGCATCTCACGCGAGGGTCGTTTTGAACGTCCACAAATTTTAATGAAAGACGGAAAACCCGACTATCTATTCTGTGCGTATCGCGGCGGGAAATATCGCACTTCTAGTGGTGTTGTGCTGAAAATTAATCCTAAAACAAAATAAGCATTCTCCCATCCTATCAAAAGAAACTCCGCTGTTGCACACATTGCACCAGCGGAGTTTTCGGCTTTGGGGATTGCTTTTTTCATTATTTTCATGGTTGTTTTTTACAGAGAGAAAATGATAGCACCGCCATTTTTTTACACTTAACCCATGCAATGACCAAGCGTTGCGCGGATATTTTGATTTATTGCTTCCAATCGCAAAGAGAAAAATCGACTATAGAATAATACAAATCAGCCCCGTGCAGCCATCGTTGATGACGCGCTCAAGCGTTTCTTGCAAGCGCCCGCGTGCCTCTTGTGGCATGTGCAGTAATTTATTTTGCAACCCTTCGTTGACTAGTTCGTGCAAGCTCTTACCAAAGATATTGGACTCCCAAATTTTGAGCGGGTCTGCCTCAAAGTCCGAAAGCAAGCTGTGCACCAAATCTTCGCTCTGCTTTTCGCTGCCGACAATGGGACTAATTTCGGTTTGAATAGTAGCTTTCATTAGATGTATGGACGGTGCGCTTGCCTGCAAACGCACCCCGTAGCGTCCGCCCTGCTTGACGATTTCAGGCTCTTCTAGATGTAATTCATCTAACGCGGGCATTACGATGCCATATCCTGTCGCCTCAACCTGTTCAAGTGCACTGCGGATTTTTTCATATTCCCGCTTTGCCTTCGCAAGATTTATCATGCATGGCATGAGAGTTGCCTCATCATAGATTTCTAGTCCACTTTGCTCTCCAAGCACCTGATAAAAAATTTCTGGTTTAAGCGCAACCTCTAGTTTAATCGTACCCTTTGCCAAATTCATATTTGAAACCTGCGCGCTCTGCACTGCCTCACAGAAAATGCCACCGTTTCCGATGACATCTTTCATCCGGTCTACCCCTTCGGCAAAGGTCATAACTGCGCCATACATCTCTTTTTGCAGCCAGTGATTTGCCTCTAGCATGGTAATCCAGCGTGGCATGGCAAAATCAAGTTCTTTGACAGGGAACTCGTACAGCACACGTTGTAACATGTATTCCATCTGTGCGACATCTAAATCCACACAGTTAACCGGCAATACAGTACGATGGTATTTTTCTTCTAATTCCGCCGCAAGTGCCCTGCTCTGCGCGCTAGTTGGTGTCACGCAATTGAGCAAGATAACATACGGTTTATTGATCTGCTCAAGCTCTGCGATGACACGCTCTTCGCTTTGCTCATAATTTGCACGGGGAATTTCGCTGATACTGCCATCTGTGGTGACAACAATGCCAATGGTCGAGTGCTCTGCAATGACCTTTTGCGTACCAATTTCCGCTGCTAAATCAAAAGGAATATCTTCCTCAAACCATGGGCTTTTCACCATGCGGGGCTGCCCCGCTTCCTCATGCCCCATTGCACCCTCTACCATGTAACCGACGCAATCAATTAACCGCGCACGAAAGGCGCCACCACCTGCCATCTCTATGTTCACGGCGCTTTCTGGGATAAATTTAGGTTCCGTTGTCATAATAGTACGCCCTGCGGCAGATTGAGGCTGTTCGTCCTTGGCACGCGCACGCATGGATGGGTTTTCAATGTTTGGCAAAATCAGCGTATCCATAAACCGCTTGATGAGGGTGCTTTTGCCGCTGCGCACAGGGCCCACAATGCCAATGTAAATATCGCCCCCCGTGCGCTCGCTGATATCTTGATAAATCTGCTGTTCCATTTGTCCTGCCCCTTTCCAGTTTTCGTTGCACTTACCTTTTTTCAAAGAATAAAAACACACCATAAGCATGGCTTTTCATCACATGGTAAAGTGTATGCAAGAGGTGGGGCGAGTAGGACAAAACGGGGAAAAATAAAAGGTGGTCGCTTTTTATGAGCCGACCACCTTTTACGATATTTTCTTGTTATGCTGTGGAATCTCATGATACAGGGTATTCATAATCGCACCCATCACATACCCCAAACATTAAATCAACATTTCGTAATTTTGCGTTCCGTGAAAGAAATGCAATATCTGTACCGTTTTCTCCAATTCCGCTATCTTGTAAACCAAAATATAGTTGCGGATAACAATACGGCGATACCCCTTTCGGCGCAGTATCGCATCATGGCAGGCTTCATACATATAGGGCGTGTTTTCTAACCGCTCATAATGTTTGTCCACTTCAAGCAACCAATCTAATGCCGCGCCTGGGCTATCTAATTGAACGGCAATATAATCCGTAATGCGTTCTAACTCTTCTGCAGCCTGATGGGTCACTTGCAATTTATACATGATATTTTTCCCTTAATTTTTGCAAATGATTTTTTGCGTCTAACACTTCACCGTGTTCAATTTGCAGTTCTGCTTTTTCTAATGTAGCATACACATCAAGCATCAACATTTTTTCTTCGTATGCTTCCATGCTCATGATAACCATATCGCCATATCCATTTTTAGTGATATAAACGGGTTCTTTCGATTCGCTACACAATGCGGAAATAGCAGACGTATTTTTCAAATCTCGAATTGGAATAATATGTGGCATAATACAAGCCCCCTTTCGCCCCTTTATTATACCATAATTATACCACGATTGCAAACGGTATATTCCTTCCCATAAGAAAAGGCACTTGTCTGCACAAACAACTGCAAACAAGTGCCTTCACGCAATTCTATCCTTTACCACAGCGGTATGCACAAATTGGACTAAGCACGCACCCCCTGTTCTTGTTCAAAATCCTTTGTCCTATTATACCCTACTCCCCAATGTAAATATCGCCCCCCGTGCGCTCGCTGATATCTTGATAAATCTGCTGTTCCATTTGTCCTGCCCCTTTCCA
>JAWXUQ010000119.1:0-4524 GCA_044426225.1 Faecalibacterium sp.
AGCAGCACAAACACCGCGTCATCCTTTGCGTCCAATCGATAATATTCTTCACCGGCTTGGGTTACAATGCTTAGGGTGAAATCAGGGCAATATTCCGTGGCAACCCCTACAACTTCTTCTATCGAAAGCCCTTGCACCTCTTCTGGCTGCGCGGTTGGTTGCGTAGTGATTGAGGAAGCGCTTGTCCCTTGATTACCCCACCGATATAAACCGCACCCACAACAATAAGCAATATGATTACAAGAGCAAGCGCAATTGCCCACAGCTTGCGGCTTTTCGCCAAAAAACGAATACTATTGATTGCTTCCTTTTCATCTACGCTACGCTTTTCTTTGTTTAACATAAATCCTCTCTCTTTTCACTAATTCAAAAGCAATCACTGCGGTACAACGCAATCTATTATAAAGCTACACCTACAAGGATAAGGTGTCAAGCTATTTTGATGTTTTTTTGATATTGACGCAACTAATCTTGCGCAAATAGTAGGCAATAGCAGGCAAAGCCTTGTTTTTGATTGACTTTCGTTCCTTTTATTGTTACACTAACATCAAAATGATCGTTTTCTTCTACCGCCCTAAAAAAGAACCCCAAGTGGCTACACAGAACAACAAACAAAACAGGAGGTCTACCATGAAAGAATACCTTGCAATGTGGAAAAACTACGCAAATTTCACCGGTCGCTCTACCAGAAGCGAATACTTCCTTGCGCTTTTATGCAATTTCATCGTTTCTTATCTGTTCGTTTTCCTTGCCACTCAGTTCGACCTAATGCCCATCGCTTCGCTATATGGTTTTTTGGTATTCCTGCCTAGCCTTGCCCTGCAAATCCGTCGCTTGCGCGATGCGGGAAAATCTTGGGCTTGGGCGCTGCTCCTTCCTGTGCCTTTGCTTGGCATTTTAATCGTCATTTTACTTTCCTGCAAAGAGTCTGTGTAAGCAAAAGCCGAGGAGCGCAAGCCACACAAATTGTTTTTTTTATGCAAAAAGGCGGTGTCACTGAGTCATACTCAGCGACACCGCCTAACTTATTCTCTTAGGGTAAGAATTGCTTATACTGGATGGGATTTGTTTGCGAAATCCGCATGGTCAGCATCTACGCCCTGCAATTTTGCATTGCGTTTTTCGAAGAATTTGCCTGCAACAGCTGGGAACATTGCATAGCTGAGCGCATCTTCATCTTGGATGGAGTATTTTGCTGCTTCTGCAATGAGTTTATCCATTTCTGGCTCAAGCATATCTGCATAACGGCAGGTGATTGGCTCTTCATCGCCAAGAATTTTTTTGCTGAATTCTGGGCTGATTGGCGCAGGTGTTTTACCGTAATCGCCATGAACAAGACCTTTGAATTCTTTACCAACCATTTTGTAACGTTCGCCCATGATGACGTTCATAACAGCCTGGGTGCCAACAATCTGACTGGTAGGGGTAACAAGTGGTGGATAGCCAGAATCTTCACGTACGCGAGGAATTTCCTGCAATACTTCGTCTAGCTTATCTTCTTTGCCTGCTTCTTTTAGCTGTTGAAGCATGTTCGAGAACATACCGCCTGGAACCTGATAAAGCAGGGTGTTTGCATCAACACCGAGCGATTTGTGGCTGATTTGACCCTTGGTGACATATTTATCACGCAATTTTGCAAAATGCTCACGCACAACATTGAGGGCAGCAAGATCAAGCCCAGTGTCGTAATCGGTGCCTTGTAGCGCAGCTACCAAAGATTCGGTAGGCATGTGCGAGGTGCCAAGTGCAAGTGGACTCATCGAGGTATCGACGATATCTGCACCTGCTTCAATGCCTTTTAAGATCGACATAGAAGCAAGACCTGCGGTGTAATGGCTGTGCAAATCAACAGGAATGCTGATGGTTTCTTTGAGCATGCTAACAAGCTCATAGGTGGAGTAAGGGGTCAACAAGCCAGCCATATCTTTGATACAGATGGAGTCAGCACCCATTTCTTCAAGCGTTTTTGCATAGTTTGCAAAGTACTCATTGCTATGTACTGGGCTAAGGGTATAGCTGATACAGCCCTGTACGTGACCTTTTTCCTTGTTGGTTGCTTTAATCGCAGTTTCAAGGTTACGAGGATCATTCAATGCATCGAAGATACGAATGATGTCAATACCATTCGCAATCGATTTCTGTACGAAGTATTCTACTGCGTCATCTGCATAAGGGCGATAGCCGAGCATGTTCTGACCGCGGAATAGCATCTGTAATTTGGTGTTTGGGCATTCTTTGCGTAGAATGCGCAGACGATCCCATGGATCTTCATCTAGGAAACGAAGGCAGGAATCGAAGGTTGCGCCGCCCCAACATTCTAGGGAGAAGTAACCGACTTTATCCATTGCAGGAAGAATAGGACGCATCTCGTCCATCGTCATGCGGGTAGCCAACAGCGATTGATGAGAATCGCGCAATGCTACCTCTGTAATCTTAACGGGCTTTTTGGCCATGTTACTCACCTCTCAAATTAGTTCATGGAAACGAGAACGTCACCCGAGTTTACGGAATCGCCCTTGTTTACGTTAACGGCTGCAACAACACCATCCTGTGGTGCGCAAATTTCATTTTCCATTTTCATTGCTTCTAGTACGACGAGTACATCACCGCTCTTTACGCTTGCGCCAGCAGCAACTTTTACATCAAGGATGGTGCCAGGCATTGGAGCGTTTACCGCAACAGCGCCAGCAGCGGCAGCAGGTGCAGCAGCCTTAGGTGCGGCAGCAGGTGCAGCAGCAGCAACGGGAGCAGCAACAGGTGCAGCGCCAGCAGCAGTTTCTTCAACGGTAACGCTGTAAGCAGCGCCATTTACAGTAATATTAAAGAATTTCATAGGAATAGTCCTCCATATCATTTCATCTTCTATCAGTGTACATACGCTAGATTACAGCGCCATGTTACCATGTTTTTTAGGTAGGCGAGTTGCACGTTTGGTTGCAAGCAAATCCATCGCAGCCACTACGGTGCCACGTACATTTGCAGCGTCACATACCATATCAGCCACACCACAAGCCACTGCATTTTCCGCACTGCAAACAGTCGCAGCATATTCTGCAGCTTTTGCATTGGTGGTTGCAGCAATGTTATCCGATGCTTCGATTTCTGCTTTGTAAAGCACTGAAACAGCAACGTTTGGTGCAACAGCACTTACGGTGCAGCCAGTCACAGCAACTTTCAAATCAGCATTTGCAAGGGCAGTGTAAACAGGACCCACTGCTTTGCCAGAAAGCACAGCAACTTTAACGGTGGTTGCATCTGCATAAACAGCTGCGAGGCGCGCTGCTTTGCGAATGCCGCCTGCATTGTCTTCTGCCGCACTCTGGGTGAAACCATCCGTATCAACTACGGTAAGTACTGGCACGCTAAATGCATCGCACAGACGTACAAAACGAGCGATTTTCGCAACAGCCTGATGGCAAAGCTCTTTCCCTGTTACCACAACACCAACAGCATCGCCATTGATGGTTGCAAGGCAGGTATGTGCGCTATCGCCAAAGCCTGCGTACATCTCAAGTGCGCTGTCTTTGTCAATGAGAGTAGCAGCAATTTTTGCCACTTCTTTTTCTGTGCCAAACGCAGCAGCAGGTGCTTCGTATTCAAACACAGCGGGACCAGTGAGGTTGTTTGCAGGTAATAAGCCTACCACGTGGGCAGCCATTTCCGCAGCTTCCTCAGCTGTTTTTGCAGACATTGCAGCAACACCTGCTTTTACAGCAGCGGCAGCAGTGCCAGCCTCAGATTTGTCGCCCTTTGCAAGGCTAACAAAAGGAGCAGTGAAGAACAATTCCGCACCCTCAGCCATAATGCAAACATCTGCGTTTGCAGCGGCAAGGGCACTTGTTGCACCACACACACCAACCACTACGGCAAGCTGCGGAATCACACCGGATACCTTTGCAATGGTAGCGTTTAGCTTGGCACTTGCGCCAAGCACGTCAAGACCTTCCTCTAGCTTTGCACCTACGGAATTGTAGAAGGTAACAACAGGGTTACCCGTTTGCGCTGCCATCTCGAGAACTTTGATGTTTTTCTCAACATCTTTTACGGTAACCGCTTCGCCGTTTTGATAAACAACATAAGCCTGCTGACCGTTTGCGTAACCGCAAGCAGCGCTTACTGCGCCGTCTGCGAACAATGCGGTATACACCCCATCGTCAAAGAATTTTGCTAGAATCTCAGTTTTGTTGATTTTCGAAGCCATGCGTAGACCTCCCGCTTCACATTTTGTTTGTTCAAAATTATTTTTATTATACTCTCTAATCAACATTTACACAAGCCTTTTTGTTACATTTACTTGCATAAAACGTGCCCAGAGAAAATACCGAAACCATGGTAAGTGCATATTGCCGAAAAAGACGCTATTTTTTTGATGAATGTGCGCATGGAAGATGGTTTTTACCCGCGACGATCCACTTTTTTGCGCACAGGATTGCGACCGACTGCGCGGCTGCCTCCTGTTGTGGCGCGCACACCAGTGCGCGCACCTGCCTGACCCTGCTCTGTCTTGGCATAGCCACTGCCCAC
>JAWXUQ010000120.1:0-4492 GCA_044426225.1 Faecalibacterium sp.
GGCGGGTGTCAAGTGCTTGACACCCGCCCGCGTTGGTGGTATACTGCCCTTTGGGTGTCAAGCGATTGATACGGGCTTGACACTTGGAACTGATATGAGAGAAAAGGAGCGTATGAATGCAAAAATACACAAAGCATATCAAGCCATATTGGCCTTATTTCATCCTTTCGCCGCTATTGATGTTGATAGAGGTGTATTGTGATGTAAAAGTGCCATCGCTTGCAGCTGAAATCATCAATGTCGGTGTGGCAAATGGTGATGCGGCAGAAATTTTAAACCTCGCAGTCTGGATGGTGCTGCATGTTCTTCTCGCGGTGATTGGTGGGGTGGGGGCTTCGTTTTGTGCGACCCGTGCCTCGGTTAATTTTTCGAGTGATTTGCGCGCAGAATTGTTTGAGAAAATTCAAGAATTCTCTTTCGCAAACATCGATAAATTTAGCACAGGTTCACTTGTTACTCGATTGACCAATGATATCACCCAATTGCAACAATTTGTTGTGCTGGCATTGCGCATGATGTTCCGTGCACCAGGTATGTTGGTGGGTGCGATTGTTATGTCTTACCTGCTTAGCCCACAGCTTTCGCTGATTTATCTATTGCTTGTGCCCTTGCTGAGTGTGGTCATCTGGATCACGCTGAGCCTATCCTACAAAAAGTTTGAGGTGCTGCAAACCAAGATTGACGCACTCAATACCAATGTGCAAGAAATTTTGACAAATATCCGCGTTATCAAAGGGCTGACCCGTGAAGGATACGAAGAAAAGCGTTTTGTTAAAACCAACGAAGAGCTCAAAGATACAGGGTTAGCGGCATATCGCATCACTATTTTGCAAGTGCCTCTCATGACCATTCTCATCAACTTTGGTACGGTTTCGGTTTTGTGGTTAGGCAGCCAGTTGTTAGACGTTGGCAGCATCCAAATCGGCGATATCAGTGCCCTGATTACCTATCTTGCGCAGATTTTAATGTCGGTCAGCATGATTGCTATGGTGTTTTTGCAGAGTTCACGCGCCTTTGTGTGCATTCACCGTATCTCAGAGGTGCTTGATACCAATGTGGATATTGCAAATGCAGAACAGGCAGACGAAGCGCGTATGGTCAATAGTGGTGAGGTGGAATTCAAAAATGTTTCCTTCCGTTACTATAAAAACAACCATGAAGAGGTGTTGCGCAATGTTTCGTTGCAAATTGCATCTGGGCAGACGGTGGGCGTCATTGGTTCGACTGGCTGTGGTAAAACAAGTTTGATTAACCTTATTCCGCGTCTATACGATGCGGATCAAGGCGCAGTATATGTAGATGGCTTAAATGTTAAGAATTACACCCTCGAAAACCTGCGTGATGGTGTTTCGGTGGTATTACAAAACAATATGCTTTTCTCAGGTACCATTGAAGAAAACTTGCGTTGGGGCGATGCAGATGCAACCAAAGAAGAATTGGCGCTTGCCGCAGAATGGTCAGCCGCCAGTGATTTTATCAACGCAAAACGCGATGGCTACCAAGCAATGCTTGACCAAGGCGGGTTAAATCTTTCTGGTGGGCAAAAACAGCGTCTTTGCATTGCACGTGCGCTGCTTAAAAAACCAAAAATCTTAATTTTGGATGACTCTACCAGTGCAGTGGATACTGCCACAGAGGGCAAAATCACCCATCATTTACATAACGAGCTAAAAGATACTACCAAAATCATCATTGCGCAGCGTGTTACCTCGGTTATGGCGGCGGATATCATTGTGGTAATGAATGATGGTGCGATAGAGGCCTGCGGCGACCACAAAACGCTGCTAAAGGAAAGCACCACCTATCAAGAGATTTACTATTCACAGATGGATAAGGAGGTGCAGGCATAATGGCAGCAAAACAAGATTTTTCCAAACAGGCAATGCCTGGGCGCGGAGGCCCTCCTGGTATGCAGATGGAGCGCGCAAAACTAAAGGATAGCAAAAAAACAGTTGCTCGCCTCTGGGGTTATCTCAGTGCAAAAAAAGTACCCCTTGTGGTTGCGTTTGTATTTGTGCTCATCAACAGCGTGTTTACTATTTTGGCATCATATATGGTGCGCCCCATCATCAACGGCATTACAGAAGGCTATGGCGCGGAATATTTGATGGAAAAGCTAGTGGTGATGGCGCTAATTTATGTAGTAGCGGCATTTAGCTATTATATGCAATCCCGCATTATGCTTGAAATCGCGCAAACCTCTCTTGCACAGTTGCGCCGCGATTTGTTTGAAAAATTGCAAAAATTACCGTTGCGCTATTTCGATTCCAACAACAATGGTGACTTGATGAGCCGCTTTACCAATGACGTGGATGCGATTAGCCAAATGCTCTCTAATACCTGTGTGCAGGTGATTTCGGGGGTGGCGACTCTCCTTGCAACGATTAGCATTATGCTGTATACCAACTGGAAGCTAACCATTGTTACGATTATTACTGTGCCGCTCTTTACTGCATTAAGCCGCATCTTATCCCAAAAGAGTATGAAGTATTTCAAGGCACAGCAAAAATCAATTGGTGATTTAAACGGATATATTGAGGAAAGTATTTCAGGGCAAAAGGTTGTTAAGGTGTTCAACCACGAACAAGAAGCGATTGCTGATTTTAACGAACTCAACGAAGATTACAAAGAAAAATCGTTCAAAGCACAATTCCTGTCTGGCTCTATGGGACCTGTCATGGGTGCACTTAGTTTGCTCACCTATACCATCACTGCTGTGGTGGGCGGTTTGCTTTGTATCTTTGGAGGCTTTGATATTGGCGGTTATACCATCTTTGTCAACTATGCCAAGAGCTTTAGCCGTCCGGTCAGTGATATTTTCATGCAGATTAACACGGTGTTCTCCGCCCTCGCAGGTGCAGAGCGCGTCTTTGAGGTTATGGATCAAGAGCCAGAAATTGCAGATGAGCCAGACGCAGTAGTGTTGCCCAATCTTGCGGGTGAGGTTGTATTTGAAGGCGTTAACTTTGGGTATCGCCCAGGCAAATTGGTGCTGAAAAATATTTCTATCCACGCAAAGCCTTCGCAGAAAATTGCGTTTGTAGGCTCAACTGGTGCGGGTAAAACTACCATCACCAACTTGCTGAACCGTTTTTACGACATCGAAAGCGGCACGATTACCATCGATGGTGTGCCATTGCGTGGCATTAAGCGTGATTTCCTGCGTGAAAATATCGCCATGGTGTTACAGGATACGCATTTATTCACCGGGACGGTTATGGAGAACATCCGCTATGGTCGCCTAGAAGCAACGGACGAAGAAGTTGTCCTTGCAGCAAAGGTTGCGAATGCAGATGGGTTTATCCGCCGCTTAGAAAATGGGTATGATACGCTGTTAGAGGGCGATGGGCAAAACCTGAGCCAAGGGCAGCGCCAATTATTGAATATCGCACGTGCGGCGATTTCTAAGGCACCCATTTTGGTGCTAGATGAAGCGACAAGCTCGGTCGATACTCGTACCGAAAAACATATTGAGCAAGCGCTTGATCGCTTGATGGAGACCCGCACTACCTTTGTAATCGCACATCGCCTTTCTACGGTGCGTAACTCTGATGAAATTATCGTGTTAGAACACGGCAATATCATTGAGCAAGGCAGCCATCACGATTTACTTGCGAAGGAAGGCAAATATCATAGCCTGTATACAGGCGCTTCCAAGCTAGAGTAAGGGGGATATGATGCAACAGCACGATGTATTGGCGAAGCTGTTTCACGTGTCTGAGCAACTGAGCGTTGACCGTAAAAATCGAAAAAAAGCGGATGCTGCCACAGAAACCCCTGCGCAACGGGCAGAACGTGATGTGATTGAAGCGCTTCCGAATTCTGGTCGTAATTTATTGCGCCGCTTAAACGAAGCCGAAAGCATGAACCAACGCACGCTTGCAAAGCAGATGGAAATCAGCGCGCAGGCGGTGTCTGAGGTGATTAAAAAATTGGTGCAGGCGGGGTTTGTCATCAAGGAGTGTGGTGCGCAAAATAATGAAAATCTAATCACCCTTACCCCGGCGGGCAAAGTGGTGGCAGAAAAGCTAGATTATCGCATCAAAGAGCATGCCGCAGAGGTACTTGCACCATTGACAGAAAAAGAACTTGTAACATTAGATGGCTTACTAACGAAGTTAATTCGCTAAGTCTAGTGCAAATGGGCAGTTGATAAAACCGTCATTTGGTATTATACTTTTCTCATGCGGAATATACCTTTGTGCGCAAGCAAAAGGCTAAAAAGCGGAATAAAAAGGGGCTGTTGTATAGCTTCGCAAATAAAAAAGTTGCACGAAAAATCAGACTTGCAAAGAGAGCGCTAACGGCTTTTAGTACGTTAGATTGGCTCGAAAAGTTCTGAAATTTGTGCAACTTTTTTTATAATGTGAGAAGGCGCTGTTGCAGATAGAAATATCTGTAGCAGCGTTTTTTCGCGTCCGAAGGGCAAGAAAATGTTGAAAACATTCCATTCACCGTCCCTTTTGACGTTTTTGTGGAAAACTTCACGCAC
>JAWXUQ010000033.1:0-27398 GCA_044426225.1 Faecalibacterium sp.
TGATGCGCGCAATGGTTACCTACTTGTTAGAAAATGGCAAAATTGAGACTACCGTTACTCGCGCTAAGGACGTACGTTCTATGGCCGAGAAAATGATCACCCTTGGCAAAAAAGGCGACCTACACACCAAACGTCAGGTGCTCGCTTATATCACCAAGGAAGATGTAGCCAAAAAACTGTTTGATGAAATCAGCCCAAAATATGCTGAACGCAACGGTGGTTACACTCGCATCATTAAAATTGGCGCTCGCCGTGGCGATGCCGCTGAAATGGCAGTTCTCGAACTCGTCTAATTGATTTAGACTAGTTTAATATGCTTTAAAAGCACCTCTATCCGCAAGGGTAGGGGTGCTTTTTTTCGATTTTTCACAAAAACGGACGTTTTAGGAAAAACTTTCAAGTTTTTTGATTTTTCTGTTTTCATAAAAGCACGTGCAAAAATAGGATAGATTTTTATGGGCGAACACGAGCCGTAGGCGAAGTGAGCGGTACACATTATCTATGGTTGTGCTTTCCAGAAAAAACATCGTTTTTAGGGGCAAAAGCAATTGACAAGCCTTTGTAAATATGATAAAATACCCTTTACAACAGAATAGTGACTTATCAAGAGTGGTGGAGGGTACAGGCCCTGCGAAGCCCGACAACCTGCGCATTGCGTAAGGTGCCAAATCCTGCGGGAAACCGAAAGATAAGAGTATTTCGCTCAAACCTTGGTCGGTTTGGGTTTTTTTGTTTTGTTTGATAAAATTTGCTTGCAATGTAGCGATACTTCGTGTGCAGATGATTGCCAAACAGAACCAGCGTATCTTCGCGTATTGGTCAAGTGTGACCTTGATAAAACCTGTCGTTACCATTCTGTATTATCTTTATGGCATGGCGCTGTCCATGTCTGATCTATACCCATGCTTATGCCGCAACAGCGGACAAGCAGTATCGCAATCAGCGAAAGGAGCATTCTTATGGCAAGACAATTATTTACCTCTGAATCTGTTACTGAGGGACATCCCGACAAAATCTGCGACCAAATTTCGGACGCAATTTTAGATGCCATCCTCGTGCAAACCCCCGATGCCCGCGTGGCATGTGAAACCTGTGCCTCGACTGGTCTTGTGCACATCATGGGCGAAATCACCACCGAGGGCTATGTGGATTTCCAGAAAATCGTCCGTGAAGTGCTGGCGGATATCGGCTATGTCCGTGCAAAATATGGCTTCGATGCCGATACCTGTGCGGTTATCTCGAACATTGATGAACAAAGCGCAGATATCGCGCTTGGTACCAATGATAGCGTAGGTGGCGCGGGCGACCAAGGCATGATGTTTGGTTATGCCTGTAACGAAACCCCAGAGCTAATGCCAATGCCCATCAGCCTTGCGCATAAACTCGCCAAAAAATTGACCGATGTGCGCAAGAGTGGCTTACTCGATTACCTGCGCCCAGATGGCAAGAGCCAAGTAACGGTAGAATACATTGACGGCAAGCCTGCCCGTGTAGATGCTGTGGTTATCTCTAGCCAACACAGCCCAGAAATCAGCATGGATGTGCTGCGTGCTGATGTGATGGAACATGTCATCAAAGCAACCATCCCTGCTGCGTTGCTTGATGAAAACACCAAATATTATATCAACCCAACTGGGCGCTTTGTTGTGGGCGGTCCACAGGGTGATACTGGTCTGACTGGGCGCAAAATCATTGTCGATACCTATGGTGGCTATGCGCGCCATGGTGGCGGCGCCTTCTCTGGCAAAGACCCTAGCAAGGTTGACCGCAGCGCTGCCTATGCAACGCGTTGGGTAGCGAAAAACATCGTTGCCGCAGGTCTTGCAGAAAAATGTGAGGTGCAGGTTGCCTATGCAATCGGTGTGGCACAGCCTGTTTCCGTCTTGGTGGATACCTTTGGTACTGGGACTGTTTCGGATGAAGCAATCGAAGCTGCCGTGGGCAAGGTGTTTGATTTGACCCCTGCTGCCATCTGCCGTGACCTCGGCTTGCGCGCACCAATCTATCGTGCGCTCGCAGCTTATGGGCACATGGGGCGCGAAGATTTGGGTGTGAAATGGGAAAACACCGATCGTGTAGATGCGCTAAAGGCAGCAGTTGCTAACTTATAAGTGCTTCAATATCGTTTCTTTTTTGTTAAAGCGCGCAAAAGTCAGGCTTTTGCAGTAAGATTTTGTAAAATTGTTGTCAAAATTGCTAGTTGCGATTTGTTTTTTGCCTAAGACATGTACAAGCCGCAGAAAATAAAAAAGCTGCTTCAAATTCGATGTCAGATTATAAAAAATATGATAAAATAATATGGATGAGAAGTGTGACGAAATCACACGAATGGATATCAGGTTTTTTAAGGAGTTTCAGTTATGTCAAAAGAGATCGTAGCACAGCACTTGTTTAACCCAGAATTGCAAATGGCAGATTTGCGGTTGATTGCATGTCCTGGTGCAGAAGATTTGACCAATTTAATCAATGACTATTTATTGCAGTGGGCAAAAGATTCAGGTCACAAAACAGATACGTTTATTATCCCAAGTGATTGCCCTCGCTTCCAGAGTGGCGATGCAAAGGGTCTGGTGCGCAAAACCGTGCGTGGTGATGACGTGTTCATCGTGGTTGACCCCGGCAATTATAGTGTGACATACAACTTGTTTGGCTATGACAATCATCTATCTCCAGATGATCATTTCGCCAACCTCAAGCGTTTAATTCAAGCAGTTTCGGGCAAGGCACACCGTGTATCGGTGATTATGCCTAGCCTATACGGTGGCCGTCAGCATCGTCGTATTAGCCGCGAAAGCCTTGACTGCGCGGTTGCTTTGCAAGAATTGCAGGCAATGGGTGTGAAAAATATCATCACCTTTGATGCGCATGACCCTCGCCTGCAAAACGCAGTGCCTCTGATGAGCTTCGATACCGTTATGCCTACCTATCAGGTGCTCAAATCCTTGTTGCGTAACATGCCAGAAATCAGCTTTGATAAAGACGATTTCATGGTGGTTAGCCCTGATGAAGGTGCGATTAACCGTAACATGTACTATTCTAGCGTGCTTGGCTGTAACCTTGGTATGTTCTATAAGCGTCGCGATTACACCGTCATCAAAAACGGTCGCAACCCCATCGTAGCACACGAATACCTTGGCGAATCGGTAGAAGGCAAAACCATCTTTATCGCTGATGATATCATTGCATCGGGCGAAAGCATGATTGAAGTTGCGCAGGAACTCAAAAAACGTGGCGCAGCGCACATCATTGCAAATGCAACCTTCCCACTCTTCACTAGCGGTCTTGCGAAATTTGACGAGGCAGTTGCCGATGGTACCATCACTGCTGTGCTTGGCACCAACCTAACCTACCGCATGCCTGAGTTATTAGATCGTGATTGGTTCTTTGATGTAGATGTTTCCAAATACATCTCTTACTTCATCGTAGCACTCAACCATGACCGTTCGGTTTCGACTATTTGTGACCCAATGATGAAAATTCAGACCTTGCTGAAAGACCACGCAGACAAGAAAAACGCTTAATTTAAGTGATAACAAATGCCCCTTGCTATTCATGGATAGCAAGGGGCATTTTCTATTGTAATGGGAGCGACACGCTTGCGTTTCCATGATGGAGAACGGCGCATTACGCTGCAATTATAGTACAATTGCAACGTGATTACACTGCGCTGTTGTGGTTTTGACGCAGGGCTATGATTTTGTCGCATAGGTTACATCTAGCACAGGACCAAAGGGGTCAAAGATAAGGTTCGATACCGCAGCATCCACAAGCAATCGCTTTTGTTGAGAAAACAGAGGGGTGAGTGTGATGTTATCAAGCAACATGCATTCCGCGGAATAAAGTAAGCTGCGCTTTTGGGTGCCGTTTGCGGCATTGGCAAGCTGTAACAGTGCACGAAAGACGCTGTCTTGATATCCCAGACCGTAAGAGGTGGTAACTGCGCTTAAAAAGGTGCATAGGTCGCTCTGCGTCACGGTGATGGGGGCAAGGGCAAGGGTGTAATCGCCACTGGCAATGCGGCTGTCAAAGCTCGCCTGATCAACCACCTCAATCGAGAAATAAAGGGAAAGCTCAATCTGCCATGCTTGATTGATGGCATCTACATAGGGTTCAAGATTGTTCCCCTCTGGGATGAGCAGGGTAATCTCCTTTAAATCATTCATACTAAGGGTGGTTAGGACGTTGGAAAAATAATCAGTGGCACTCGATAGGCTAGGGATTGCGCTGCCGTTTTCTAGGCGGTAATCGACCCCCTCGACATCAATGCCTTGGGGAATGATGCCCTGCACCTCTGGGTCAAAGGTGCCTGAGGCGGTTAAATCTACCCCTGTCGCAACCGCAGCAAGGGCGGCACGCAAATCATTGTTGGCAAGGACGGTGTTTTGGTTGTATAGCAAGCACCAAGTGGTGTCAGAATAAGTGATGGCGTTTAGGGTGGTGCTGCTTGCACTGGTGTCGGTGGCGGCGGTGCATTTTTCGGCTAAAATCAGCTCTTCCGCGCTCATCCCACTACTGTCACTGTTTTCGACTAGGCGCAAATTATCAATCAGAGTGCCATCGCCGTTGCGGCGCAGAAACAACCCGCTCGACGTCCAGTTGTACAGGTAAAATGCGCCGCTCGCAAGGGTGGTGCTGCTTGTCAGCCCATAGGTGCCCTTGGTGTTTTCAAAAAAATCTTGGTTGCAGGGCGCAGAGGCGGGCAGTGCGAGCGTTTCTAAGAAAGCGCTGTCTGCGGTTTCTAGGGTAAATTGCACCGTTTTATCATCAAGGGCAACCACACCCAGTTCACTTGCCGAAACGCTACCCTCTAAAAATGCGGTACTGTTTTTGATGTTGGCATACAGGGCAGTGTAGGGCGAGGCGGTTTCGGTGCTGAAAATCCGGATAAAGGCAAAGACGAAATCATCCGCCGTTAAGGTGTATGTCTCGCTGATATTGCTTTTACTATAATATACAAGCCCGTCCTTTAGGGTAAAGGTGTAGGTTTTGCCATCGGGTGACACGGTGTAGCTTTCTGCCAAATCAAGCTGTAAGGTGCCGTTCTCGTCCTCTCGCAGTAGGGTGCCATAAAGGTTGGTGCAGGCGATGATATCCTCAGAAGTGGTTGCGATTTGGGGGTCAAGGTTGGTCGGGATGGCGTCCACAAACCAAGTGAAGCTGTTGGTGCCACCGCTGCAACCGGCCAAAATAAGACTTACCAATAGCAGGCAAATTATTTTATAAACATGTTTCAATGTGTTTCATCCTTATCGTGTATTTAATAGTCTTATCATACCAGAAAAAACGTGAAAATTCAAACGATATCCGCCTTTTCGTTGCGTAAAAAGTATAAAAGCGATATAATATAAAGGACAGCGTAATAGCTTAATACAAGTAGATCTTATTTAGCACACTTTTTGAAATAGCGTAAGGAGGGCATAACACTATGCTACCAGAACAAGAAAAACTCGCCGCCCGCATTCAGGGCAAAAAAGTCGCATTCATTGGCGCAGGTGTCAGCCACAAAACGCTTATCCCTATCTTTGTAAAATTGGGTGCCATTGTCACCCTTTGTGACCAGAAAAAAGACCTTGCCGCCTTTGGCGAGTATGCAAGTACTTTACAAGAGCTTGGGGTAACGCTCAGCCTTGGTGAAACCTATATGGATGGCTTTGTGGGGCAGGATATCATCATGCGCACCCCTGGCTTTGATTATATCCGCCCGCAGTTGCAAGCGGCCATTGCCGCAGGTGCGTTCGTCACCAGTGAGGTGGAACTGTTCTTTGAATACTGCCCTTGCGAGATTGTGGCGGTGACAGGCAGTGACGGCAAAACCACCACTACCACCCTCATCAGTGAAATTTTAAAAGAAGCGGGGCGCGTGGTGCACCTTGGCGGCAATATTGGTGCGCCGCTGTTGCCCATGCTGCCACAGGTTGCTCCCGATGACATCGCGGTGGTTGAGCTGTCTAGCTTCCAACTGATTAGCATGAAGAAAAGCCCTAAGGTGGCGGTGGTCACCAACGTCACCCCCAACCACCTAGACCATCACACCGATATGCAGGAATATATTGATGCAAAGCGCAATGTGTTGCTATATCAAGACGCAAGCTGCCGCGCCGTTCTTGGGTATGAGAACGAAATCTCGCATGCAATGCAAGCCGATTGCAAGGGTGAGCAGGTTTGGTTTACCCGCCTAAGCAAGGTAAAAGAGGGCGCATTCCTGCGTGAGGATGGCATGCTTTGCATGGCTGAGCAGGGTGCTGTTACTGAAATTATGCCCAAAGAAGAGATTAAATTGCGCGGGGTGCATAATATCGAAAATCTGCTTGCCGCCGCCGCCGCTGTTTGGGGGCGCGTGCCTGTCGATTGCATCCGCAAGGTGGGCAGCACCTTTACTGGGGTAGAGCACCGCATTGAGCCAGTGCGCACCCTAGATGGTGTAACCTATTATAACGATTCTATTGCCACTAGCCCCACCCGCACCATCGCAGGGCTACGCAGCTTTGCACAGAAAATCATTGTGATTGCCGGCGGCTATGATAAGAAAATCCCCTATGAACCCCTTGCACCTGAGTTAATTGCCCATGCAAAATGCGTGGTGCTGATGGGTGCGACTGGTCCTGTGATTGAAAAAGCCCTGCTTGCCCACCCAGAGTTTGCCGCAAGTGGGTTGCAAATCATCCACGCTGAAAACATGGAGCAAGCGGTTGACCTTGCCCGCGCCAATGCCGTGGCAGGGGATGTCATCAGTCTTTCGCCCGCCAGTGCGTCCTTTGATTTATATGTCAACTTTGAGGCGCGCGGGCACCACTTTAAAAACACGGTCAATGCCCTCGTATGATAGGGAAGGTAACAAGTGCTGCACAGCGTGCGCAGTTTTTGGCGGCAATAGGGGATTGTCCTGTCTTGCAGGCACAGCTGACCATGCGCCTTGCTCTGTTTGGCGATTTGCCAGGCAGCGGGTGGCAGTTTTATACCGCGCAGCCGCCATCCTTTGCTCTTGCACTACGGGGGGCATCCGCAACGGTGGTGGGGACCTTTGACCCAGAAGAGCTTGGCAGTTTTCTCGCGTTCTTGGGGGTTGACCGCCTTACCACCCCTGCGCAAACCCCACCAGAAGGGTTTGCCTATCACCAAACGCTTTTTGTCTACACCCTGCAAGCGGGCAAGCAACTTTGCTTGCCTACCTTTACAGGCGATTTTGAGGGGCAGGAAGGGATTTTTACTTTAGATAAATCTCCCTCGGTGATGCAGATTACCCCGCTGTTGTTCCCACAAGAGGAGCAGGACGCGGAAATGGGTGATATGGGCAACACAGATGCTGCAAGTGACACGGGCGACATAAATGACACAGACAACACAATCCTGCAAGACCAATACTATGCGGATAACACCCATGCACGCAACGCAGGCATGGCAGAGTTTTGGCTGTTGCGCCATGGCGATACCCCTATCTTTACCCTTGCCGCCTCTGCGGTGGTGGGTAAGGTTGCCTATCTTTCGGCAGGAGAAACAATTGCAGCCTACCGTGGGCAAGGCATTGGCGGGCATTACATTGTGCAGATGGCAAATGAATATGCCGCAAAGGGCTATGAAGTCTGTTTTATCTGCGAGGCAGTGCGTTGCCGCTTTTATGAGCGGCTCGGTTTTGCCAAGGCCGGAGTGCTGTATCAATATTCACCCGCTGTGCCAGAGGGCGAATAAAGTATAAAAATGTAAAAATATTACAGAACGGATAAAAAATGTTAGAACAATTTTTTGATTATCAAGAACAAGTGCTCGCCCTTGACGAAAAGGCGATGGCGCTTTGCCAACCCTATTTTACCAAGGTAGAGGGCATTCGCGATGCAAATCAGCTTAAAATGCTCAAAGCCTTCACTGACTGTGGGATGTCTAGCACCCACATGCTAGGCTCTACGGGCTATGGACTGTGGGACACAGGGCGCGATAAATTAGAAGAGATTTTCGCACAGGTCATGGGTGCAGAGGATGCCCTTGTGCGGGGGCAGTTTATGTCTGGTACCCATACCTTGGCGGTGGCGCTCTTTGGAGTGCTGCAAAGTGGTGATACTTTACTGGCTGCCACAGGGCGCCCTTATGATACCCTAGAGGGGGTCATCGGGATAGAGGGCAAGGGCAAAGGCACAGGTACCCTTGCAGAGTATGGCATTGGCTATGACGAAGCGCCCCTGCTGCCAGATTTCACCCCTGATTATGATTTGATTGCAGCGAAGGCAGCGGCGGCAACGGTCTGTCATATTCAGCGCAGCCGCGGGTATTGCCAGCGCAACGCGTATGACCTTGCGACCATTGCCAAAATTGCCGCGATTGCAAAAGCAGCAAACCCCGACATCATCGTCTTTGTTGATAACTGTTATGGCGAGTTCACCCAAACGCAGGAGCCCACACAATTTGGTGCAGATTTAATCGTGGGCAGCTTTATCAAAAATCCCGGCGGGGGGATTGCGCCATCGGGTGGGTACATTGCGGGTAAAAAAGAATTGGTCGAGCGCTGCGCCTATCGCCTGACGGGTCCTGGGCTTGGCAAAGAGCTTGGTTGCACCCTAGATACCTTGCGCAGCATGTTCATGGGCTTTTACTATGCGCCGGGTGTGGTGTGCGAGGCAATCAAAACCGCCATCTATGCCGAGGCTTTGCTCGAAAGCTGTGGCATTGCCACTGTGCCCCGCTATTGCGATGCCCACAACGATATTGTCACCTGCTTTGATGCGGGCAGCGCCGAGGCACTGGTCGGCTTTTGCCAAGGCATCCAAAGCGCGAGTCCGATTGATAGCTATGCCGCCCCCATGCCGAGCGAAGAACCGGGCTATACCGACCAAGTGGTCATGGCAAGTGGCAGCTTTACCCAGGGCAGCACCATTGAGCTTTCCTGCGATGGTCCTTTGCGCGCACCCTATACTTGCTATTTGCAGGGTGGGTTAAACTTTACCGCAAGCCGTGCTGGGGTGCTGCTTGCTGTGCAAAAGGCATATTTTAAAGCATAATGGGCAAATGCGCTTAGGGTGCAACCTTATGAAATAAAGCAATGCACTTGGATAGCACATGTTTCACCCTGTATCTTTTGCACGTATCGTGTCACAATAAAATCTTGAAAAAATAACCCGCAGCGGCACCGTTTTAAATACGGTACGCGCTGCGGGTTTTATTTGTGTTATTCTGCACTAGGGAAGTAATGCTTGCTTTTTAGCAAACGGTACAAAATCTAATCACCAGTATATGGCAAATAGTACCTTGGGTGTTGCCACGGTATAAACATAGTTGTTTACTCATTGCGCATGCGATAGCCAAGGCTCATCAAGCTATCGCCCAGATGTACGTTTTCTACAACCACTTCGGGGTGTGGCACCGAGAGGTCATAGTGACTAAAGTTCCAATAGCCCTTGATGCCATAGTCCACTAGCTTGCTGCTTATCTCACGCGCACCATCACGGGGTAAGCAGAGTACGGCAACCTGTGGGTGATATTCTTTGCAGAATTGCTCTAGCTCATCCAGATGGCGGATGGGGATATCGCCAATGGTGGTGCCAACTTCTGCGGGGTTTACATCAAAAATCGCGAGCAGCTTATAACCATTGGTATCGGTAGAGATAAAACGGCTCACTGCCTTACCAAGGCGACCTGCACCAAGTAAAATTGCAGGCAAGCGTTCGCCACGGAATAGTAAATCCTCAAGCATAGCGAGCAGTGTATCAACACTGTACCCAATACCTTGGCGACCGTTCACGTCCCCAAAGCAGTTGAAATCTTGACGCACCTGTGAGGCTGTCATGCCAAGTAGGCTTGCAAGCTCACGCGAGGAAACGCTCGTGATTTGATTGCCTTGTAGGGTTTTGAGGGTGCGATAATATCGTGGCAACCGTTTGATAACGGGTAAAGATACCTTGGCGGCGAGGTGGGATGAAAGATTTTGCTCTTGCATAAAAAACCTCTTTCTGTTGATCATGGGTGAATAAAAGAAATCGTTCGGAGTATCGAACGATGATAGTGCCATCTAAAAGACTTCTATAATAATAGTATACTGCATGCCGTTCGTTTGTCAAATAAAAAACAATCTTTTTTTGCAAAAAAAGGGATAATTGCTTCTCTTTCAGTGAAAAATAGTAAGAACAGTGGAAAGAGAGGCAAAGCATGAGTAAAAATAAAGCGAAACCAAAAACGCAGGATAAGCGACAGATACAGCAGGAAATCGCACAAGATACCGAGCAAGCCCGCCTAGAAAAAGAGGTGGCAGAAGATTTGGGCAGCGTGCTGAAAACCAAGGGAAAATATGCCATTCATTGCATTACCATTGCAGGGCAAATAGAGGGGCATGTCAGCGCACCGCAGGGTAGCAAAACCACCAAGTATGAGCATTTAATCCCGCAGCTTGTCGCCGTAGAAGAGGACCCCGAGGTACAGGGGCTGTTAATCATCTTAAATACCGTCGGGGGCGATGTAGAGGCAGGGCTTGCCCTAGCAGAGCTGATTGCCAGTATTTCAAAACCAAGTGCAAGCATTGTGCTAGGTGGTGGGCACTCCATTGGCATCCCCCTTGCGGTTAGCGCGCAGCGCAGCTTTATTGTGCCCACTGCCACCATGACGGTGCACCCAGTGCGGCATAATGGCATGGTGCTTGGGGTGCCACAGACCATGCGCTATTTTGAGCAAATGCAGGAGCGGATTACTGGCTTTGTGGCAGCACATTCGCAGATTAGTGAAAAGCGCTTTACCCAGTTGATGATGGATACTGGGGAACTGGTGATGGATGTGGGTACGGTGCTTGGCGGCAAAAAGGCAGTGAAAGAGGGATTAATCGATACCCTTGGCGGGCTGTGTGAGGCATTGCAATATCTCTATATAGAAATTGAAAATCGTGCTGCCACAGAGGAATGACAGTAGGGGAAATTCCCACAAATAGCGCGATTATTTCGCCCTTTGCTTGTTTGCCATTCTTTGTGAAATATGATATACTAAAATAGTATATTGTTTGAAATATTGTTTAAATCTGTTTTCGTGTTATCGCCCCATACTGCGGGCGGGTGATAGGGCGAAAACTACATAGGATAAGTGAGTGAATTATGGCAACAAAAAAACAAACCACTACAAAACAAACTACTGCAAAGCAAACCACCACAAAGCAAACCAATGGGCGCAAAAGCACATCGACCAAGCAGACTGCTGCCCAAATGAAGGCAGAAACCATCGCGAAGGAGCGACAGGCGGCCATCCTCAGCAGCGTTGCCCTCTTTGCGTTTGGGCTACTGTGTATCGTGATGCTCTTTGTGCCGGGGGTGTCTGCATGGGCGGCGGTGCGCACTTTCTTCTTTGGGCTGTTTGGCATTAGCTTTTATTTTCTAGGGGTGGCATGCCTTTATTTTGCCGTCTTGATTGCGCAGCAAGAGCCATGCCTGATGAAACTGTTCAAGGTATGGCTTGGCATGGCAACGCTCAGTGGCATTGCAATTTTATTTTCGACCTTCTCGCTAGAGGCGCTGACTTTTTCAGAAGTAATTGCTGCGCTGTACCAAAATGGTGCGGCAAATGCCAGTGCGCTTATGTTTAGTGGCGGCTTGATGGGCGGGCTGTTTGGGGCTTCTTTGCTTGCGCTTTGTGGGCGCCCGGCGGCAAATATTTTGGTGATTATCCTGCTGATTTGCGTGGTGATGGTGCTGACGGGCATCACCCCTGCTGAGATTGCAACCTTTGTCGAAGCCCGTCTAAGCAGTGCCAAAGAACAGGGCAGTAAGGCGCATGCCAAAGCGCGCGAAAGTTACTTAGCGAGCAAAGAGCAGCAAGAAGCAGCCCGTGCGGCACACCTTGCCCGCGCAGAGCAAGACGGCGAAGCACAAGCTGCCGCCGAAGCGGCCTATGAAGAAGATAGAGAACTGGAGGAGGACGCGTATGGTTTCGATGGTGTGGTGCATGCCATTGATGAAAATGCCGCAGAGCAACAGCCTTGGTTCAAGCGCTTTGCCCGCCAGACGCAAGGGCTAGGCGAAACGCAAGAAGCGGCACAAGCCTCCGCAGCCGAGCAAGCCGCCGCTGCCCCCCGCGCTTTCTTTGATATCGACCTTGGCCCTGCGCCTTCTGAAATCAAAGATGGCGTCAGCGAGCCGATTGAACCGATTGAGATTGGTCCTGGCGGCACCTTTGGGCTAGAGGCGGTGCGCGGTGTGGCCTCTGTCCCTTTGGTAGACCTGCCCCAAACCACAAACACCCCTGCCCCACCAGAGCCAGATGGCTTTTGGCAGGTGCCAGTGGAAGCCGCAGAAGAGTCTGCTCCCGCTGCACAAGCCGTGCAACCAGTGCAGCAGCCTGCCTCTGTGGCAGCGCAGTTCCCCACACAGCCCACAGGTGGGCAAGAGGGATGGATTAGCATGGGCGATACCCCTGCCGCATCGGGCGATGGCGCAGCGATTGAGGATTTGGTCGCCGCCGCCATGGATAAGCCAAAACTGGCAGATGCAGCCCTAGATGGCACCCCAGTGGCAGAAATCCCTGCCGTGCCAAGCTATGAATACCCACCCATCGATTTGTTTGACCCCTCGACTGAGCACCGCGACCGCAGTGCAGAGGCAGAGCTCAAAGCAAACGCGCAAAAGCTAGTGGAAACGCTAGAGAGCTTCGGGGTGAAAACTCGTGTGTTAGACATTTCGCGCGGTCCTTCGGTTACCCGCTATGAATTGCAGCCCCTTGCCGGGGTCAAAATCAGCCGTATCACAAACCTTGCGGATGATATCGCCTTGAATTTATCGGTGGCGGGTGTGCGTATCGAAGCGCCCATCCCTGGCAAACCCGCTGTTGGCATTGAGGTGCCCAACCGCGTCAGCACAAGCGTTGCCATCCGCAGCGTATTGACCAGTAAAAACTATGTCCACACTGAATCGCCCTTGACCTTTGCGCTTGGCAAAGACATCGCGGGTGTGGCGCAGGTGGGCGACTTGTGTAAAATGCCCCACTTGCTTGTCGCGGGTAGCACAGGCAGTGGCAAATCGGTTTGTATCAACAGCATTATCATCAGCTTTTTGTTCCGCGCAAGCCCCGAAGAGCTCAAGCTGATTTTAATTGACCCTAAGGTGGTAGAGCTTGCCGAATACAACGGCATTCCACACCTGCTCATGCCAGTGGTGACTGAGCCCCGCAAGGCGGCGGGCGCCCTTGGTAGCGCGGTGGCAGAGATGGAAAAACGCTATCGCCTGTTTGCCGATAACAATGTGCGTGATATCAAAACCTATAATAAAGTCGCAGAGGGCAACCCCATGATGGAAAAGCTGCCCTATATCGCGATTGTCATTGACGAACTTGCTGATTTGATGATGGTATCGGGCAAAGAGGTGGAGGATTATATCTGCCGCATTGCCCAAAAAGCGCGTGCGGCGGGGATGCACTTAATCGTCGCAACGCAGCGCCCAAGTGTAGACGTTATCACAGGGTTAATCAAGGCGAATATCCCAAGCCGTGTTTCTTTCGCGGTGTCTAGCCAAATTGATAGCCGTACCATCTTAGACGCAGGCGGCGCAGAAAAACTGCTTGGTATGGGTGATATGCTCTTTATGCCAGTCGGTGCGTCAAAGCCTGTGCGTATTCAGGGTACTTATGTAAAAGACGAAGAAATCAGCCGCGTGCTTTCTTTCCTCAAGGCAGGGGGTACCGCGCAGTATAACGAAGAAATGATTGCCGAGATGGAAAAAGTTGCTGCCAACCAAAAAGGTGCGCAGGGTGCAGCAGGCGGCAGCAAAGCAGACGAGAGCGAGGGCGACCCCATGCTCAAGCAATGCGCTGAGGTGGTCATCGATGCAGGGCAGGCCTCCACAAGCCTGTTGCAACGCCGCTGCAAATTGGGCTATGCCCGCGCCGCCCGTATTATGGACGAGATGGAGCAATTGCGCATCATCGGACCATACGAAGGTGCAAAGCCTCGCGCGGTTTTGGTCAGTCGCCAGCAATGGATTGAAATGTGCATGAACGAGCAAGACGATGCCATGGCAACCACAGAATAAATTAAAACAAGGCGGTAAGCGCTCACACGAAGTGGGCGCTTGCTTGCCTCACAAACAAAAGAATGGAACCAACATGCAACATGCAACCCGCGAAACAATTTTAAATACCACCTTTTTGCCCATTAACCAAGAGGATATGGCGGCACGTGGCTGGGATGAACTCGATTTCATCGTGGTCGGCGGCGATACCTATGTTGACCACCCCAGTTTTGGCACCGCCATCATCAGTCGCCTGCTAGAGGCCGAGGGCTATCGCGTGGGGGTGCTTGCGCAGCCCCGCTTTACGGATTGTGAAGATTTCAAGCGCTTTGGCAAGCCCAAATATGGCTTTTTCATTGGTGGCGGCAATGTGGATAGCATGGTCAGCCACTATTCGGTCGCCAAAATCGCCCGCGCAGAGGATGAATACTCCCCCGGCGGGGTGGCGGGTGCCCGCCCAGACCGCAGCGCAACAGTATACAGCCAACTGGCAAAGCAAGCATATCCTGACCTGCCTGTTATTTTAGGTGGGTTAGAGGCATCACTGCGCCGCTTTGCGCATTATGATTATTGGGATGATAGCGTCATGCCCAGTATTGCTGAAACATCGGGTGCTGATTTAATCAGTTTTGGTATGGGCGAACATCAAACGGCTGAGATTGCTCGCCGCCTTGTCGCAGGAGAAGAAATCCGCAGCATGACCGATATTGACGGCACCTGCTATATGACGGATTTCGACCATTTACCTACAAAATATATTGAATGTGCGGGCTTTGCCAAGGTATCGACCGATAAGCTCGCCTATGCCAAGGCAACCCGCATCCAGATGGATAACCAAGATTGCGTGATTGGGCAGATTATCATTCAAAAACAGCAAAGCGGCTATCTGGTGCAGAATATTCCATCTCGCCCCTTAACTCGTCCTGAGCTTGACCGCGTGCATGCGCTGCCCTTTACCCGCCGCTATCACCCTTGCTATGAGGCATTTGGCGGAGTGCCTGCCATTCGTGAGGTGCAGTTTTCTATTATCCAAAACCGTGGTTGCTTTGGTGGGTGTAATTTCTGTGCCATCGCCCTGCACCAAGGGCGGCGGGTGACGAGCCGCAGCGCGGATAGCATTGTGGCAGAGGGCGAAGCTATGACGCATGAGCCCGACTTCAAGGGCTATATTCATGACGTGGGTGGCCCCACGGCAAACTTCCGCTTTCCTTCCTGCGCACAGCAGATGAAAAACGGCATGTGTATGGGTGGCAAGCACTGCCTTGCGCCCCAAACCTGCCCTAAGATGATTTTAGACCATAGCGATTATCTCAAAATCTTGCGCCGTTTGCGCGCCTTGCCTGGGGTTAAGAAGGTATTTATCCGCAGTGGCATTCGCTTTGATTATCTGATGTCGGATAAAGACGATGCCTTTTTCAAGGAATTGGTCGAGCACCATGTATCAGGGCAGCTCAAGGTTGCGCCGGAGCATTGCGCGCCCAACACCCTTGCTTATATGGGTAAACCGCCGATTGAGGTATTCAATAAATTCAAGGATAAATTTTATGATTTGTCGAAAAAAGCGGGCAAGAAGCAATTCCTTGTGCCCTATTTAATGTCGAGCCATCCGGGCAGCACCTTAAAAGATGCGGTCTATCTGGCAGAATACCTCTATAATAATCGCATGAAACCTGAACAGGTGCAGGATTTTTACCCCACCCCTGGCACTGTTTCCACCTGCATGTTCTATACCGGGCTTGACCCATACACCTTAAAACCTGTCTTTGTTGAAAAAACGCATGAGGGCAAGGCATTGCAGCGCGCATTGCTACAATATTATGAGCCTCGCAATGCCGCTAAGGTCATTGAGGCGCTGAAACTTGTCCACCGTGAGGATTTAATCCCGAAACTTGTCCCCGCAAGCGGGCGCCACCTTGCGCGCAATGAAATTGCTGCACAGGGGCAGCGTGGGCAGAGCGCAGCGCGAGTGAACATCCACGGCGATGGCACCTATACGGTGCAACATGGCAAACAGCAGGGTAAGCGTGCCAAAAACGGCGCGGGCGAACACCGCCGTGCTCAAGGCAGTGCACAGCAGCCCCCCGCGGGTGGGCGCGCACTTTCGCCGGGGGCACGCTTTGCGCCCAATGGCAGTGCCAAGAAAACAAAAGGAGCAACATGGCAAGAAGAAAATCAAACCGCGCGTACCCAAAACGCAAAAAGCGGCAAAAGGGCAAAGCGGTAAGATACCCAAGCAATCGGCATGGCGGCACACTCTTTGCTGCCTTATGCGCGGCGGTGCTGCTCTGCATTGCAGGAGTGATTGCGTCAGAGCATAGCCTGCCAATGCTAGATATTTCAGCGGTAAGCCAAAGTGCAGAACAGCTCGATTTATATGAGAAAAATAGCGCTTGTGTGGTAGAACCCGCTGATGTTGGTGAAACGCAGCTGCATTTTATCAGTGTTGGGCAGGGCGATGCCACCCTCATTGCGCAGGACGGTGCCTATGCCCTGATTGATGCAGGGGTTTCAACAGCGACCGATGATTTGCTATCTTATCTGCATTCGCTTGATATCGAAACGATAGAGGTGCTTGTCATGACGCACCCACATTCTGACCATATTGGGGCGATGGATGAAATCATTGCAGAATTTGAGATTGAAACCATCATTTTACCCCAGTTTGATTTGTCAGATGAATTGCCCACAAGCACCAGTTTTAGCAATGTACTCGCGGCAATTGAGCAAAGCGATGCGACCATCTGTGTTGCAGAGGTTGGTGCAAGTTATGCAGTGGGCAGTGGCACTCTGACCATTGTATCCGCAGGGATTGAAACAGATAATTTGAATGATATCTCGGTTTCTACGCTGTTTGCGGCGGGCGATTTTAGCTTGCTTTGCACAGGCGATGCCGAAGAAGCACAAGAGCAAGCCATGCTAGAAAGTGGGGTATCGCTGCATGCTACGGTATTCCAAGCGGGGCACCATGGGTCATCCACCTCTAACACCCTTGCGTTTTTACAGGCAGTGCAGCCCGAATTTGTGGTGATTAGCTGCGGGTTAGATAACAGCTATGGACACCCACACCAAAGTGTGCTAGAAAATTATGCGGCAGTGGGTGCGGATTATTACCGCACCGATTTAGACGGTACGGTTGTCATCACCTATACTGCTCAAGATGGCATACAGGTGCTCTGCACGCAGGAACAAGAGGCGGCATAAGGCACAATTGTTTGCTGCTTTTTGCGAATTTTGCGAATTTCGCAGTTTTCGCGGGTTTATAATAATCGGCATTCGCATCTTCAATTTGATTGCGCAAGTAGAAGTGTTTTAATCGTTTTTATACCTTTTTCAGAAAGGAATGGTCATAGCTATGAGCAAGCAACCACTCCCGCTGCCCAGTGGGGCGATACAGCTTTGTGTAGACCGCTTTGAAGGGGAAATTGCTGTGCTAGAGCAGCCAGATGGCACCATTTGTGACATCCCCCGCGCGCAGCTGCCTGAGGGTACCAAGGCGGGGCAATGGCTCGTGCGATACCCAGATGGGTCTTATCAAATTGACCAAGTGCTGACGCAGCAGCGCCGTGCGGCGGTGGAGCAAAGGCTAGAAGCACTGTTAAAGCGCAAAAAATAAGAGGATACGTTCGCCGCTGTGACGCACAGGCGGGTGTAACCAGGGTCGGGTGAAAAATATTGGGCAAACATTGCGGTTTGTTTGCAAAGCAGTTTTGTCTGAAAGGTGTAGGCATGTTATGAAGGGTTTGCTGAAAAAAGCAACTTCGTTTTATCAAAAAAATATCTGGTTTGCCATTGCAAGCCTTGCGCAGTTGGGGGTTATCTTATATTTTCTGGTTTGGCTGTGTACCCCGGCGCAGTCTTATACCGTTCCGCTGCAAGATTTGTACAGTGAGGAACAAGCGCAAAATGTTGCCCTGTTAGAGGACGGCACTCTTTCCATCACAAACAAGGAAGAGGGCGCGGGTAATTTGGTGCTTTACGCATCGCCTTTTTCCCTTGCAAAAGGCGCGTATGAGGTTGATATTAAAACAGAATTTCAATTGGGTGAGGATGGGCAAACTGCTTCATTTGACGAAACGGTCGCAAGCCTTGTCTTTTATGCAAGTGGGAACAGTTGGCAGCTCAAGAGTGAGGGCATTGCCATCAGTGAGGCTGCCACCCAAACAAGCAGCCGTATCTGGGTGAATACCAAGGAACTTTCTAACCTGAACTTTATGCTGATTTGCCCGGCGGGTGCAGTGCTCGGCATAGAAAGCATCACCCTGCAAGAAAATGTTTTATGGCGGTGGTTGCTCTTTGTGGTGGCTTTGCTCAGCTGTGCCTTGTTCGATGTGTTGTATTTTGCCATCTTTGCACAGGGGGCAAATGCGGTGCGCCGTGCGCTGCCACGCTGCAAAATCACCCTTGCTTTGGCGGGGTCTATCACAGTGGCTAGCTTGCCCGTTTTTGCTGATTTTGTCTATGGCGGGCATGACCTTAGCTTTCATATTGCACGGATTGGTGCGGTGGCACAGGGGCTCTCGCAGGGGCAGTTCCCGGTGCGGATGATGACCGAAATGCTCAACGGCTATGGCTATGCCAACTCTATTTTTTATTGCGACATCTTTTTGTATTTTTCGGCATTTTTATACAATTGCATGCTACCTGCCTCGGTGGCATATCAGGTGTATTTGGTGATGGTAAACATCGCAACCTGCCTCATTGCCTATTTCTGCCTCGTGAAAATTTGCAAACAGCAGTGGCTTGCCTGGCTTGGCGCAAGTTTATACCTGCTTTCTGCCTATCGCCTGCTCAACGTATACACCCGTGCCGCAGCAGGGGAGTACACAGCCATGGCATTCTTGCCGTTGTTACTTTTAGGCATTTATGGCATGTATACCCACGAAAAACCAAAGGGCAAGCACTGGCTGCCCTTTGCCCTTGGTATGGCAGGGGTGGTGCAATCGCATATTCTCTCCCTTGAAATTGCGCTGATTTTCACTGCGATTTTCTGCCTGCTTTATCTGCGCAAGACACTGACCTTACCCCGTATCAAGGCATGGTGTTGTGCCGCAGCGCTGAGCCTCGGGTTAAGCACATGGTTTTTAGTACCATTCTTAGATTACATTGTCAAAATTTCCATCAATGTAAATACCTCAAGTGATACCATCCAAGATACGGGGCTATACCTTGGGCAGTTATTCTCATTGTTCGGTAATACCAGTGGATTCAGTGGGCTTGGCACGGTGGATGAAATGCCGCTCGGCCTGGGCTGCTCGCTGCTGCTTGGTGCGGCGCTTGCCATCTATTGTTTAGTCAAGGCGCAGGATTGGCAGATTGCCCACACCTTGCAATTGCGTGTATTACGCGCCCTGACTGCCATTGGGCTAATTGCGACCCTCTTTACCTTGCAGGTGTTCCCATGGGATATGCTCAGCGGGCTAGTGGGCACGCAGCTTGCGCAAGTGGTGAACGTCATTCAGTTTAGCTGGCGCTATCTATCCGTTGCAACGGTTTGTTTGGTCTTTGCCACCGTCATGGCGCTTGTTATTTTAAAGCAGCAGGGTGCAAAGCACTATCGCGTTTTGGCGGCAAGTGTTCTGGGATTGTTGGTGCTGAGCACCAGTGTCTATCAATCCTCTTATTACCAAACGGCTGGGGCGGTGGAGTGGAACACCGTAGATACCATGGGCAGCATTGTTGGGCTAGGGGAGTATCTACTAGGGGGTGTAGGGCTAGATGACCATGCAACGCTTGATTTTGGTGGCAATGATTTGGTGCTCGTGCAGGATTATCAATCTGTGCAGGGTGAAAAAGAGCTGACTTGCCAAAACACAAGCGGTGAGATGCAAATCGTTAATTTCCCAGTGTATGCATACCCCAATTATCAGGTGGCGGATCAAGATACTGGCGCGGTATTTGCCATTACAGCCTCTGCGCAGCAAACCATTCAGGTGCAGCTCCCTGCAAATTATAGCGGGACACTGGTGCTTTCCTATCAAGTGCCAATTTTATGGCATATTGCAGAGGCAATCTCTGCGCTGAGTGTCTTATGGGTTATCGGGTGGATAGTGCATGCCACTGGCTTTGATAAAAAAGCGCGCGCTATACTGCAAAAGCGCAACGTGTAAAAAAGCACGCAGCGCAGCAGCCAAAGCGTAATACAAAAAAGAATGTAATGCATCAAAAAATGCGTAACCTGTAAAAAAGTGCGTAGCGTATCAGCACGCGCATAGCATAAAAATCCTTTTCTTAAGAAAATCTTAAACATTTTCCCACTCGATTGTTAAATACTTGATGCGGTATAATAAAACCCACAAGGAGGGTAAAGATGTATAACATTTTAATTTGTGACGATGAAGTCGATATCGTAAACGCACTGAAGATTTATCTCACCGATGCAAACTATTGCCTGTTCACTGCTTACAATGGGCAGGAGGCAGTCGATGTGGTGAAATCGCAGGATATTCATTTGGTATTAATGGACATTATGATGCCAGTGATGGATGGTATTTGTGCCATGGTCAAAATCCGCGAACACAGCAACGTGCCAGTCATTTTGCTGACGGCAAAAAGTGAGGATAATGATAAAATCCTAGGGCTAACCGTAGGGGCGGATGATTATATTACAAAACCCTTTCATCCAGTAGAGGTTGCAACGCGGGTGAAATCGCATCTGCGGCGCTATATGCAGCTTGGCGGCGGTGCACAAAACCCAAGCAGCTTTACCGCAGGTGGCATTGTATTAGATGATGTGACCAAACAGGTGACGCTAGAGGGCGAGCAAGTAACCCTCACCCCCAAGGAATACGATATTTTACGGTTTTTATTGGTACATAAAGGTGCTGTATTCACCCCCAAAGAGATTTATGCCGCAGTATGGGAGGAAACCGCTAGTTTTGGCGCAGAAAGCACGGTGACGGTACACATCCGCCACCTGCGCGAAAAACTAGAGGTGAACCCCGCCCAACCCCGCTATTTGACGGTGGTTTGGGGGCAGGGGTACAAGATAGAAAAGGATATATGATGATGACAAAAGAAAATGAAACCTTTGCAGAGGTTGCGAAAAGCATAGAGGACGAATTGCCTAGTGAGCCGGTGGTGGCAACCCAAGGAACAGCAAACTCTACCGCTGCACCCGCGCCCACAGCAGCGCCTGTGCCAGAGGGCGCAGCGCCGCCACCCCCCACAAAGGCGGGCAAAAAGGCAGGCAAAACAAAGGCAGGCGGCTATCAAATCCAGTATAGCACCGGAATGAAGCTGATTGCGTTTTTCACCTTTTTGTGCATGGCAGTGGTGGCTAGTTTAGCGGTTGTTTCGATTGGGGTAATGCTCCAAAACGATTTTTACACCCAAACCGAACAAGAAATCAAAGAGGAATATTTTGCGCAAATTGCAGGTGCCGAGGTACGTGATATTTTAGCTGCAATGCTGAAAGCGGATAGCGCTGTTTTGGATGACCTTGCGCGCACCCAAAATGTTTCAGTGCAGCTAGTCACTGCCAGTGGTGAAGTGCTGCAAAGCAGTGGTACGGCGGGCGCAGAGGCATGGGAGCTAGCATATCAAAACCTTGCAAATTACGTAAGCACGGCAAGCATTACAGACCAAGCGCTAAAAGCAGCCATGCAAGATAGCAGCACAACTTTATTGGTGTCATTCACCCCAAGCAATGGTTGGTCAACCGATTTAGATGTTGCCAATCAACTGATTTCGCATGGCTATGCAAACCGTTATTACGTGATTTTAAATCTTGTGCTATCGGTGCTATTGGGCTTGTTCTGCTTTTTCTATCTGTTCCGCGCCATTGGGCATACCCCACGCGGGCAGGCAGTGGTGCTGAGCGACTGGACGAATATCCCCTTTGACCTATTCACCATCTTAACGGCACTCTGCTTGCTGTTGCCAACGGTTGGCGGGGTTGCATTGATAGAGCAAAGCAATCGCTTAGAATGGTGGCAATTTGCCGCGGCGATGGGCGGCATTGGGCTACTATTTGTGGCAATCGCATTGCTCTTCTTGCTCAACTGTGCGGTGCGCTGCAAGGCGGGCGATATCTGGCGCAATACCCTAGTGTATAAGCTATGTGCCGTGCTCTGGCACGCCTTTGCTAAGCTAATGCGGCGGGCGGCAAAGGGCTGTGGTTATTTCTTTGCGCAGCTTCCCTTCATCTGGAAGGGTGTGGTAATCTTCCCCGCCATGGTGGTGCTCAATTTGCTGTTGCTATGGCTCTGTGTTGACGTGCTAGATGGAAACGGCGTGTTTTATATCGCATTTACAGTGGTGCAGGGCGCAGTGGTTGTGGGCGCATATCTCTATTGCCTGATTGCCCTCAACCGACTGGCACAGGGCGGAAAAGCCCTAGCAGCAGGCGATTTGGATTATCAAGTAGACACTCAAAACCTTTGCTTTGAGCTAAAAGAGCATGCCGAAAACATCAACCGCATGGGCGGCTGTTTGACTGAGGCGGTCAACGACCAACTCAAGAGCGAGCGAATGAAAACCGAGCTGATTACCAATGTATCGCACGATATCAAAACCCCGCTGACCTCTATCATAAACTATGCCGATTTACTCTCTAAAGAAGAAACCGATAATGCGAAAATCGCAGAATATACCGAGGTCATTGCCCGTCAGTCAAAGCGCCTCAAACGCTTGATTGAAGATTTGACTGAGGCAAGCAAGGCATCCACTGGCAGCCTAGAGGTTGATTTAATCCCCTGCGAGGTTGGGGTGCTGCTCAGCCAGACGGTGGGTGAATATCAGCAGCGCTTGCAAGAGCATGCGCTCACCCTTGTGGCAAAACAGCCAGAGGAACCTATCTCGATTATGGCAGATGGACGGCATTTATGGCGCGTCTTTGATAATCTGCTTGAGAATATCTATAAATACGCACAGAGCGGCACGCGCGTTTACTTAAGCCTAGAAAAACAGAATGACAGCGCCGTGATTACCTTCAAAAACATTTCGGAATATCCACTGGATATCTCGGCTGAGGAATTGATGGAACGCTTTGTCCGCGGCGATGCCTCCCGCCATAACGAGGGCAATGGGCTAGGGCTTTCGATTGCACAGAGCCTAGTGGAGCTACAAGGTGGCACCATGGCGCTTGCAATTGACGGCGATTTGTTTAAGGTAGAGCTTCGTTTTGGGCTGTTAAACGAAGCCGCACTAGAAAAGGTTTAATCGCAGCAGTACTAGATGATCCGATTAAAACAAGGTGCTGGCGCACTTCTGATATTCTTGAAAGCGTTTCATTTTAAATTTGAAATTATATTTTTCCATGTAAAAGCCCCCTAATGTTAGATTTTAGTCTAACTTTAGGGGGCTTTTTATTTGTGGGGCTATCTGTAACCGCCTTTTGTTTTTCTGTCGGGCGCTATTTATTTTAGCACTGCGCCTTCGTTGGCGCTTGCCACCATGCGGGCATAGCGGTTAAGCCAACCGGTTTTTACTTTTGGTTCGGGGCATACGTACACTGCCTTGCGTGTAGCTAGTTCTTCTTCGCTCACATTTAGGGTGATGCTGGCATTTGGGATATCGATGCTAATTTCATCACCTTCTGCCACAAGCCCAATGCAGCCACCAGAGGCAGCCTCAGGCGAAACATGCCCAATCGCTGCACCACGGCTTGCGCCTGAGAAGCGACCGTCTGTAATCAGTGCCACTTCTTTGTCTAGCTTCATGCCGGCAAGGGCACTGGTGGGGTTGAGCATTTCGCGCATCCCAGGTCCACCTTTGGGTCCTTCATAGCGGATGACAACCACATCACCTGCCACAATCTGCCCAGCATAAATGGCTGCAATTGCATCCTCTTCGCAGTTAAAGACGCGTGCTTTGCCGGTATGCTGCTGCATTTCTGGTGCAACGGCACTGCGTTTTACCACGCAGCCGTCTGGCGCAAGGTTGCCCCATAGGATTTGCAGTCCGCCCGTTACGCTGTATGGATTTTCGATGGGGCGGATGGCACCATCGTTTAAGATTTTCGCACCCTTAATATTTTCGCCAAGGGCTTTGCCAGTAACGGTAGGCACACTTAAATCAAGCAGGTCTTTTTTCGCAAGCTCTGCCTGTACGGCAGGAATGCCGCCTGCGGCATATAAATCCTGCATGTGGGTGGGTCCCGCAGGGGCAAGGTGGCATAGGTTTGGTGTGCTTGCACTTACCTCATTGAACAGGGCAAGGTCAATGGGGCAGCCTGCTTCGTTTGCGATGGCAAGCAGGTGTAGCACCGAGTTTGTGCTGCAACCAAGCGCCATATCGCAGGCAAGGGCATTGCGAATGCTGCGTGCGTTGATAATCTGGCGGGCGGTGATGTTGTTTTTCACCATCTCCATGATTGCCATGCCCGATTGTTTGCCAAGCTGTAAACGCTTGGAGTAAACAGCGGGTACAGTGCCGTTGCCAGGCAGTGCAAAGCCAAGTGCTTCGCATAGGCAGTTCATGCTGTTGGCGGTGTACATGCCGCTGCAAGAGCCACAGCTAGGGCAGCAGTTGCAGGTGCAATCATCAAGCTGTTCCTCGGTAATCATCCCCGCTTTGTAGGAGCCAACGGCCTCAAACATTTTAGAAAGGCTGACTTCTTCGCCGCCATAGCTGCCCGCAAGCATGGGGCCGCCAGAGCATACAATGGCGGGCACATCCATGCGCACAGCTGCCATCACCATGCCGGGCACGATTTTATCGCAGTTGGGTACAAGGACTAGACCATCAAGCTGATGCGCCATCAGCATGGTTTCCACGCTGTCACAGATTAACTCGCGTGAGGCAAGGGAGTATTTCATCCCCACGTGTCCCATGGCAATGCCATCGCAAACCCCAATGGCGGGGATTAAGATAGGGGTGCCACCCGCCATGGAAACACCAGTTTTTACTGCGTCGGCTAGTTTATCTAGGTTCATGTGCCCAGGCACAATTTCGCTGTGTGCGCTGACCACACCAATCAAAGGGCGCTCTAGCTCTTCGGGGGTATAGCCCAGTGCATAAAACAGGCTGCGGTTGGGCGCGCGTTCGCTGCCCTTGGTTACGTTATCGCTTCTCATTGCCATCAGTGAGCACCTCAATTATTTCTTCAGCCAGCTCATCATGCCGCGTAGGTCTGCGCCAACGGTTTCGATGGGTAGGTCTGCTTCCATACGGCGGGTAGCTAGGAAGTGGGTCTGGCGACCGCCTTTGGGGTTCATTTCGGTTAGGAACTCAGAAGCGAAGGTGCCGTCCTGAATTTCGCGCAGGATTTTTTTCATTTCCTTGCGGGTATCTTCGGTAATCAAGCGTTTGCCAGTGCGGTAATCGCCGTATTCAGCGGTGTTCGAGATAGAGTAACGCATTTTCGAGAAGCCACCTTCGATAACAAGGTCGATGATGAGTTTCATCTCGTGGCAGGTTTCAAAGTAAGCCATTTCTGGTGCATAGCCTGCCTCTACTAGGGTATCGAAGCCAGCGTGGATGAGCTCAGAAACACCGCCACAAAGAACAGCCTGTTCGCCGAATAGGTCGGTTTCGGTTTCTTCTTTGAAGGTGGTTTCTAGAATGCCTGCGCGACCTGCGCCAATGCCAGAAGCATAAGCAAGTGCAATTTCTTTTGCGCGGCCAGAGAAATCTTGTTCCACGCAGATAAGGCTAGGCACGCCTTTGCCTTCTAGGTACTGGGTGCGCACGGTGTGACCAGGGCCTTTTGGTGCGATCATGATGATATCAACGTTAGCAGGTGCTTTGATTGCTTTGAAGTGGATGTTAAAGCCGTGTGCGAAAGCAAGTGCTTTGCCTTCCGTCATGTGTGGTGCAACCTGTGCATAGTAGATGTCAGCGCATAGTTCATCAGGCACAAGCATCATAACAACATCGCCAGCCTTTGCTGCATCTTCTACTTCCATAACAGCGAAGGTAGGGCAGGTTTCTGCGAAAGCAGCAGCCTTTGCCCAGTGTGCGCTGCCTTTGCGCAGACCAACCACCACGTTGACACCGCTCTGTGCAAGGTTCATGGAATGTGCGTGCCCTTGGCTACCAAAGCCAATGACCGCAACGGTTTTGCCGTCTAATAAGCTGAGATTACAATCGGAATCGTAGTATTTTTTAATTGCCATGATAAATTTCTCCTTTTTACGTTGTGTAATGATAACAAATTTATATTTTCAGCCCTCTATGGGGCGGAAATCGAATGAGGCATGTGACTGTTATGTGGCAGGGAGGATATGCAATCGCCCCCTATCCTTTGCACAAATTTTGGGCGGATATAAAAGCCGCCCCTATGCAGCAATACAATCACATAGGTACTAGGGTGGTTATCGTTTTAAATCTGCAAGCTGTACCGCGCGGATTTCTTCTAGCGGTTTTTGGGTGTGGGGGTGGCGCCCGCCGCGTTCTAGCGCGGTGACACCAGTGCGGCATAACTCAATGATATCATAATCTGCGAACATTGCAAGGAATGCATCGATTTTTTCTGGTTTGCCTGTCATTTCAAAGACCATGCTTTGTGGCGATAGGTCAATGATTTTTGCCTTGTAAATATTGCTGATTTCATGTAATACCGTGCGGTTTTCGGCAGTTGCCGTTACTTTCAGCAGCAGCAGCTCACGTTGCAGGCTGTTTTCTTCGTCTAGCACAAACACTTGGCGGGCTTCTTCTAGGCGGTCGGTTTGCAATAATAGTTGATTGAGCGCCTTGGCATCGCCATGAATGGTAACGGTAATGCGGCTGATGCTTGGGTCATTGGTGGCGCTTACCGTCAAGCTATCAATGTTAAAGCCGCGGCGGCAAAATAGGCTCGATACACGGGCAAGTACACCGCTGTGGTTGTCTACGAGCAAGCTGATGACTTTGCGTTGTTGTTTGTTTTCCATCGTATCGCCCTCCTTATTCCATAATGATTTTGGTGACGTCGCCGCCGCCCGGAATCATGGGCAGCACCTTTTCGTCCTTGCCAACGAGGCATTCAATCCAGACTGGGGTGCGCGATTGCATTGCCTCAGCAAAGGCTGCGCTAAACTCGGCAGGGGTCTCACAGTGATAGCCCTTTAAGCCAAAGCCTGCTGCCAGTTTGACGTAATCGGTCTTGCGGTGTGGGTCAGTGGCAGAATAGCGTTTGCCGTAAAAACTGGTTTGCCACTGGCGCACCATTCCAAGCACTTGATTGTTAAAGATAACGGTAATTAGTGGCACTTCATAGCTCACTGCGGTGCAGGCTTCGTTTAGGTTCATGTGGAAGCTGCCATCGCCTGTGAACATGACCACGCGCTCGTCAAAGCCTAAGCCAAACTGTGCGCCAATTGCCGCGCCATAGCCAAAGCCCATGGTGCCAAGCCCGCCACTGGTCAAGAAGCCACGGCTCTTGGTGTGGTTGAGGTACTGTGCTGCCCACATTTGATGTTGCCCTACGTCAGTTACATAGGTGGCATCGTTGCCCGCTTGGCGGCAGGCTTCTTGGATAATCTGGTGTGGGGTGAGGTGGTCGGTCGCATCTTTGGG
>JAWXUQ010000121.1:0-4486 GCA_044426225.1 Faecalibacterium sp.
AGGACCGAGCACCGCTGCAAGCCAGAGCCAATAATAAACATCTGGATAGGTTTCTTCTGCCGACAATGCACCCGACTGCGCCATGGCTTCTAGCGGGGTTGACTGTGGCATTTGCAAAAAGAGATTTCCCGCTGCACCCATCATTCTACCCCCCGAAAATGCCAGAGCAGCACGCTGCCCGCAATGCCTGCATTTAGGCTTTCGGCTTTGTCCGTCATGGGGATGCGCACCGCACGGCTGCATGCGGCGATGGTGGCATCGGTTAGCCCCTGCCCCTCACTGCCGATGACGATGCAAACGCCGTCTGGCTGTTGCTGCGATACTTCGCTAAGCGGCACGGACTGGTAGAGCGCTGCGGCTAGGGTGGCAACCCCAACATCCGCAAGCTGCCCCAAGGTTTCGGGCAGGGCAACCCCTTCTAGCACTGGGATTTGCGCCACCGCGCCCATGCTTGCACGCAGGGTCTTGGGGGCAAAGGGTGAGGCGCAGCCCTTGCTGAGCAGCACCGCGTCAAAGCCAAAGGCGGCAGCACTGCGCAGTAGCGTGCCAACATTGCCGGGGTCTTGCACGTTTTCAAGCGCCAAATATCGCCCGCCTTTGCGCAGGACATCCCCCGTCGCACTTGGCAGCGCAAAGATGGCAAAAACACCTTGGTGGGTGCGGGCATCTGCGAGCTTTTCGGCAACGTGCTCTTCTATTAAATAATGTACCGCCTCAACCTCTACCAAGGCGGGGGTTTTCTCTAATGCCTTTTGGGTATAAAATAAACTGTGGCAGGGCAAGAAGGCATCGAGCGCAAGACATAGCTTTAGCCCTTCGGCAAAAAAGGATTGCTCCGATTGGCGAAAGGCTGCATTTGCCGCAAGTTTGCCGGCATATTTTACCGTGTTATTTTCACGGCTTGTAATGACATTTGGTGTAAACAAGAGTGTTGCCTCACATTCATTTGGGAACCAACGAAACCGCGCGTGGTTTGGTATTTAGAAGTTCCGCTGTTCCTTCTATGGCATACGGATAAATTATACCACCGCCTTAGAACCTTTTACAAGTCCCAATACGCGGTATATTTGACAAGTTTTTGCTCGTTTTCCCGTACAGATTGCTTTTTGTGCGCCCACTCTGTACAAAAAGATAGGATGCACACACAAAAGCCGTTTTACACACTAGAAACTGTTTTTCATGCTTTGCGGCGATTTGCACGCGCAAAACACAAAAAACAATCCCCAAAATGCAAAAGTGACGCCCGCGTGTACGCGGACGTCTGCTTGTTTTGCTTTTAAGGAAAGCCTCAACGAGTGCCCGATTAAGACACTACCAAAGTACACTAAAACTTAAGCGTTCTTTACGGTAGCAACCAGAGCTTCGAAGCTCTTAGGGTCGTTGATTGCCATTTCGCTGAGCATTTTACGGTTTAGGTCAATGCCAGCTTTCTTTAAGCCACACATGAAGGTGGAGTAGTTCATGCCAAGAGGACGAACTGCATTGTTGATACGGGTAATCCATAGGTTACGGAACTGGCGTTTTTTCTGTTTACGGCCAACGAAAGCGTAGTTACCGCTTTTCATAACCTGCTGTTTCGCCATTTTAAAATGTTTGCTCTTGGAGCCGTAGAAGCCTTTTGCGAGCTTTAAGATCTTTTTACGACGCTTGTGCGTCATGGTACCGCCTTTAATACGTGCCATTGTTTATATCTCCTTTTTACATAAGATTATCTTAACGTTGTTTGATTACAAAAACTTAGCCATAAGGAAGTAGTTTTTTAATCGTTGCGAGGTTAGAGACGTCAACATAATGAGCCTGACGGTAACCACGGGTAAGTTTGGTATTCTTTTTGGTTAGAATGTGGCTACGGAATGCATGACCGCGTTTCACTTTACCATTTTTGGTGAGTTTAAAACGTTTTTTAGCACCCGCGTGTGTTTTCAACTTTAGCTTTGCCATTTTTGTATCCTCCTAATTGAATTTACTTATTGGGGTTTTGGAATCATCAACATGGTCATGGTACGACCTTCGAGGTTGGGTACTTTATCCATTGTTGCCTGTGGCAATGCCGCAGCAAAACGTTTGAGTACATCTACACCGAGGCTACTGTGCGCCATCTCGCGCCCACGGAAACGGATTGAGGCTTTCACCTTGTGACCGGCGGCAAGGAATTTTGCAGCTTGGTTCACCTTAGTGTTGAAGTCGTTGGTGTCAATATTGAGCGAAAGACGAGTTTCTTTAACTTCCACCGTCTTTTGGTTCTTCTTGGCTTCCTTTTCCTTCTTTTGCTGTTCAAAGCGGAATTTCCCATAATCCATTACTTTGCATACGGGGGGCACTGCCTGTGGAGCAATCTTCACTAGGTCTAGCTTTGCTTCTTCAGCAGCTTTCATTGCCTCAGCAAGGCTCACAACACCCATCTGTGTGCCATCGGCACCGATTAAGCGCACTTCGCGGTCGCGAATGTCCTCATTGAGTTCTAGTTCTTTCGTTTTTCCTGTGGTAGCGATTCGAATACACCTCCAATTAAAATTAAATGATTCATCTGTTGATAATAGAAAACGCGGCAACCAACTGGCTGCCGCGTGAAATGACACAATTACCCTATAAATACAGGGAACATGTATTGGCCTGCGGAGATAAAAACCACAAGGCGAGCGCGGCGGCATGCCGATTGCTACTTTCTTTACCAAGGTATTTTATCACACCGCGCAGGGGATGTCAAGCAATTTTGCAAGGTTTTTGCAAGGTTTTTTTGCAAAGCCCTTACACCTCTATGAGCTGTGCCAAATCAAACGAATAAATCGCCTGATAGGTAATGCATAGGGGGGCGAAGCGTTTTTCGATTGCCCGCGCGTAATAGCCTAGCTGCTGCGCATAGGCAGTGCGGTAATCCTCTGGCTTTTTATGGTGGTCGCTCTTATAATCAAGCAGCTCAATATGGTCAGGGTAGACAAGCACCAAATCAGCAATCCCCTGCACGAGCACGGTGGCTTCAAGCGCGGGGCTGTGCGCTGCCCCTTGCGCGGCGGTGGCGGCAAGCACCAAACTGGCGGGCAAGCCAGTGATGAAATCATACTCGCGGTAGACTTCTTGTGCGGCGGCAATCCGCTGAAATACCTCGCCCGCAAAGAAGGCAGTGACGCTCTGCACATCAAGCTGCGCGGCAAGCTCTGGTGCCATGCGCTGCTGTGCAACTTGGCGCTGCACCTCTGCTGCAAGAGCGGCTTGTAAGGCGGCGGCATCGCCCTGTGGCAGGGCTTTGAAAGCATCAAAATCCGCGTTCTCAAGAAACGCATGCAGGGCGGTGCCCTTTTCGGCGGCGGTCATGCCGTCCTTTGCCAAAAAGGCAGGGCGGGCAAGCATGGTGCTCTGCTCCTTATGCACAAGGCTAGTAACGCTGACCTTGGCGGGCAAATCCGTGAGGGCGGCATGGGGGTATTGCCACGCAAAGCCATCGAGCAAATGCTGCACTAAGGTATCATCGGGTGCGGCGGTTAAGCCCGACACCGCCTGTGCGGGGGCAACGTCTGCTTCAGCGGGCTGATATAGCGTGACGGAAAGGGGGTATTCTGCCTGCCCTAGGCTGAGGGCGACATCCCGAATGCCCGCGCGCAGCAAGCCACAATGTGGGTGGCGAAGTAGGGCGCGCAAAATCCAATCCATAAAGCAGGTTGCGTCTAGGCAATCCTCTATTTGGGTGATTTTGTGCATTTCCCCTTCCATGCCGTATGCCATGGAAAGCAGCTTTTTCTCCAAGTTTTTTGCGGTGCCACACAGATACAGATGGTCCTGTGCGCGGGTGAGGGCAACATATAATAGGCGCATTGCCTCACTGTAAATCTCTTGCTTTTCCCGTTGGCAGAGGGCGGTGCTAAAGAGGGTGTGATAATTGCCGCCCTCTTCCCCCGCGCGCAGCTGTAAGCCAAGCCCAAGGGCGGGGTGCAGCTGCATTTTGCGCTTTAAATCATCAGTATTAAAGCGGTGGGATAAATCCGCCACAAAGACAACAGGGAATTGCAAGCCCTTTGAGCGGTGGACGGTCATGATGGTGACGCACCCCGGCTTTGCCCGCCCGGGTGCAGTATCGACAAGCCCGCCCGAAGCCTTGGTTTGCTCAATATGATGCACCAGACTTTCTATCCCGTTTGCCCCTGCGCCCGCAACGTAGGACGCAAACTTTGCCACATCCTCACGGCGGCGGGTGCCATTTTCCATCGCGCCCACCACGGCAAGATAGTGGGTGGTGGCGAAAATTTCAGCAAGCAGCTCTTCGGGGGCAAGGGTATGCGATATCCGCCGCAAGGCAGATAGGGTATCATAAAAGGCGAGGATTTTCTGTGCAAAGGGGTCAGCGGGTGCAGCAGCCTTACGCGCCTGTGCTGCCACCTTGACCACCGCACCATATAAGCTGCCCTTGCGACTGCGCAGACGCAGGGCGAGCAAATCGTCCTCGGTAAAGCCGAAAATCACGCTGAGCATGGAAGAGCACACGCTGCACTCC
>JAWXUQ010000122.1:0-4345 GCA_044426225.1 Faecalibacterium sp.
CATTGCCAGCAGCCACATCGTCAGGGAAGAAGATGACGGAGCAACCGCCTTCTGCATCGGTATCAGCGGCAACAATCATGCCTTCGCTGACGTATTTGCCCTTCATCATGGGGCGGGGGGCGAGGTTTGCCACAATGGCGACTTTTTTGCCAATCAAATCTTCGGGTTTGTACCATTTTGCAATGCCCGAAAGAATGGTGCGTTCGCGTTCGCCGTCAAATACCGTCAGGTGCAGCAGCTTTTTGCTTTCCTTCATGGTTTCGCAGCTGCGCACTTCGCCCACGCGTAGTTCTACCTTAGCGAAATCATCATAGGCAATTTCAGGCAGGTGCTCAATGGGGGCGATGTCTGCGGCAGGTGCTTCTGCTTTTGCTTTTGCAGCGGCAGCGGCTTCCGCTTTGCGCTTTTCGTCCTCTGCTTTGAGCAAGGCGATTTCCTTTGCCACGTCAATGCGTGGGAAGAGTGCTTCGCCTTTGTGCACAGTATAGCTTGCCTGTTTGCCGAAGGCACAAGCGTCTAGGGTGATGGCATCGGTGCCAAGCCCGAGTTGTTCCATCAGCTTGGGTGAGGTGTTGGGTAAAAATGCATTCAGCAAAATGCCTGCGTTGCGCAATGCTTCACACAGGTGATACAGCACGCTCTCTAAGCGGTCATTGTTGGCTGCATCTTTGGCAAGCACCCAAGGTGCGGTTTCGTCAATATACTTGTTGGCGCGCTGAATGAGGGTGAAAATTTCCATCAAAGCCTGTGGGATGGTTAGGTTGTCCATCTCCGCAGTTACTTTACCGCAAAGTTCGTTCATCATGCCTTCTAGCTCTGCATCATTTGCTTCACTACCAGGTAGATTGCGCACGGTACCGCCAAAATATTTTTCGCACATGGCAACGGTGCGAGAAAGTAGGTTGCCCAAATCATTCGCCAAATCGCTGTTGATGCGGGTAATCAGTGCCTCGTTGGTAAACATGCCGTCATTGCCAAAGGGGATTTCACGCAGTAGGAAATAGCGGATGGCATCGACCCCATAGCGGTCGCACAAAATCACTGGGTCAACCACGTTGCCGATGGATTTCGACATCTTGCCGCCGTTGAGCAGCAGCCAACCATGTCCAAATACCTTGCTAGGCAGCGGGATATCCAGTGCCATTAGCATAGAAGGCCATAGGATGGTGTGGAAACGCAAGATTTCCTTGCCCACCATGTGAATGTTGGCAGGCCAGAATTTATCATAATCAGAAAATTCACCGTTTTCATAGCCGAGCGCTGAGATATAGTTGGAGAGTGCATCCACCCAAACATACATGGTGTGTTTGGTATCGAATGGCACAGGAATGCCCCATTCCACCGAGGTGCGGGATACGCAGGTGTCTTGCAAGCCCTGTTTGATAAAGGCAATCATCTCGTTTTTGCGGCTTTCGGGCTGAATAAACTGAGGGTTTTCTTCATAATAAGCAAGCAGGCGGTCTGCGTAATTGCTGCTCTTAAAGAAATAGGCTTCTTCGCTAGTGTCATAGACATCGCGTCCGCATTCAGGGCATTTGCCGTCTACAAGCTGACTGTCCGTCCAGAAACTTTCGCAAGGTTTGCAATAGTGCCCGGTGTATTCACCCTTATAAATATCGCCCTGCTCAAAGAGCTTGGTGAAGATTTTCTGGCAAGATTCAATATGGCAGGCATCGGTGGTGCGGATAAAACGGTCATAGTTGATATCCATTAGGTTCCAGAGTTCTTTGATGCCGGCTACAATTTCATCAACATAAGCCTGTGGGGTAACCCCTTTTTCACTGGCCTTATCTTGGATTTTCTGTCCGTGTTCATCGGTGCCCGTTAAGAACATAACGTCATACTGCTGCATGCGTTTGTAGCGTGCAAGTGCATCGCAAGCAACGGTGGTGTAGCTGTGCCCGATGTGCAGCTTATCACTGGGGTAATAAATGGGGGTGGTGATGTAAAAATTTTTCTGTTCCATGAGTTTATTCCTTTCAAAAGGCACCGCGAATGGAACGGCGCCTGAAATGTCGGTGCAAACGCACCTCGCAACATCTCATTATACTAAAAATTAGGGCAAACTGCAAGGGCAAACTGCGGCGGGCTGTAAGAAGAGTTTGAGCGTATTTCTAAAAGGGTGTTGCTGCAACCATGTGAAAAGCGGTTGCGTTTTCAAATGGGGCTGTTCCTGCGGCGGGGCTTTTGTGCGCGCTGCACAAAAAAAGAACCGACACTTTTTTTACAGTGTCGGTTCGTGCTTATTCTTTTGGACCCATAGCCTCTTGACCTCGTGTTTCATTCGAGATAAATCATCATCCTTTCCTACGGGTGCATGATTTATAAAAGGTTATTGTATCGGTCGAACTTAGTGAGTGCTCAGTACATTGGACTGACCCTTTCTTAACGTTGGGGAATAGTCGGACCATTAGGATTCATCATAACAATCCACTCTTTTCTTTTTAAAATCAAAGCCTCTGATGTCACGCTTTGCGTAAGTGTGCGGTTTTAAATCTTTCGATTTTAGCTATTTATTGTGCATTGGCGTTACCCTTGCCTCTTTCATCATAATGACGGAACGTTTCTTGAAAATCATATCAAATCAACTCGTTTCAATCTATTATAAAGGTGGGGTTTATGCAGACTGCTCATTTTCATCTCTTCTTAGGATAGAAAGCCGCTTGTGTTTATTTGTTCAGGTTACAACCTGTAATGAAAAGCGTTTCTAGTGCTGAGAGCGAAGACAAACAGTCTGCGCAAACTGTGCAGGTTCCATATCCATTACCATTGGCCATCGCTCCTTTCATGCCATTTACGCATTCGTAAATGTTTTTCTCACCATAGAAGAGGTTTCTCTTCTTTGTTGGTGGTGTGGGTTTCTATGGCTAAAGTATACCAAAGAAACGTGCCGCTGTCTATTGACTTTTTGGACGAAGGTTTTCTGCATTTTGTTGCATGTGTACAATCATAATGAATTAATGTTGAAAACACTTGTAATAATATACAGTACGTGGTATAATGATAAATGGAGGGTGCCACGCGGTACCCTCCATTTTTGTTTGTTGCCCCACACATGTGGGGTAGATAGTGTTTTGCCGTTTTTGCCAATCTGTGATGTTCGGTACACCCCCACATGCGTGGGGCAGATTTTTCGGCGTGTGCGGTTGCGCTATCGTGTAGGCGGTTCACCCCCACATGCGTGGGGCAGATTCGGCAATATAGTCATAGAGTTCATCGCTGATTTCGGTTCACCCCCACATGCGTGGGGCAGATCGCCGCCGAAGCGGAAAGAGCCGCAGGACCTTACGGTTCACCCCCACATGCGTGGGGCAGATACAACGGTGCGCAGAAGCGTGCCGCCTGTTTCCGCGGTTCACCCCCACGTATGTGGGGTGGATTTAGCAATAAAAGAGAAACGATACTTCCTTTCCGGTACACCCCCACATGCGTGGGGCAGATTACTAAGAAAGAGAGTGGAATTATGGGATTTTTCCGGTTCACCCCCACATGCGTGGGGCAGATGGTCACGGTGGAGCGGATGCAGGCAGTGAGCACCGGTTCACCCCCACATGCGTGGGGCAGATTAATGTATCGTGTTCTAGGTCATAAGCAGAATTTAGGTTCACCCCCACATGCGTGGGGCAGATCCGTTCAAGGTAAGCGCAATGGCAAGCAAAACTGCGGTTCACCCACACATGCGTGGGGCAGATGCTTTCATACCTCACGCGGTCTTGCTTGAATTCATCGGTTCACCCCCACATGCGTGGGGCAGATTACAAATCCAGTGTTCGCATACTGTGTTCCTGTGGCGGTTCACCCCCACATGCGTGGGGCAGATGATACGCTCGATGCACTTTGTTCTGTGGTGTCACGGTTCACCCCCACATGCGTGGGGCAGATGGGCGCATTGCAAAAAAAGTATGTGATATTTTATCGGTTCACCCCCACATGCGTGGGGCAGATGTAATAGTTTTTTGTGGCGTAGAAATAACGTCTCCGGTTCACCCCCACATGCGTGGGGCAGATGGTGATTGTTTTAAATACGTGCTTAAATGTTTGCGGTTCACCCCCACATGCGTGGGGCAGATCTCGTCATCCCTCTTGCCTTTTTTGCCCTTCGCCGGTTCACCCCCACATGCGTGGGGCAGATGTATACCGCCCGTTTGCAGTTGACTGCGAAACAATCGGTTCACCCCCACATGCGTGGGGCAGATGTTTCAATTGATACTTCAGTCTCTTCGGCAGATACGGTTCACCCCCACATGCGTGGGGCAGATCCAAAGAAAGACGTGAAGAAGATGCAGTGCTAAACGGTTCACCCCCACATGCGTGGGGCAGATGTCTCCTTGCTAACCCCGAAAAC
>JAWXUQ010000034.1:0-26205 GCA_044426225.1 Faecalibacterium sp.
ATGCCAAGGTCTGCTAGTAATTCTTTTAAAATTGGCATCTGCTCGGCAAGCTCAGCGGGCATACCGTGGCGGGTTGCCTTATAGCCATCATACATTTTATGGCGAAAGGTGGGGGCGCGAAGGTCAAAGGTGACAGCGATTTCGTCAGGGTCAACCTGCGCAAGTAGATTGAGCAATGTATTCATAAAGCCGTAAATCGCATTGGTAAAGCGCCCATCCTTAGTGGTGAGGGTTTTGATGCCAAAAAAGGCGCGATTGGCAATGCTGTTTCCGTCAATGACAAGTAATTTCATAAAAGTCTCCGTTTTTGTGTGGTGGGGATAAAAATTAAAATCTTCTGTTCTATTGTACCCTGTTTTGGGCAAAAATGCAATGGAATACGCGGCGCAAAGGCTAGATAGAATGCGGTGAAGAAAAGATGGAAAGGAGAGGGAAACAGTTTTTTGTTTCACGATGGAAGATGAAAATGTTCAAAAAATCCAGACAAAAAGTGTGGCATTTTTACTATCATATTAGAATGAAATATGATACAATAACATGGAAATGCCCTTTTGACAGATAAGGTCTGTATAGGGGATAAACACATTAATAGCATATCGGCTGCGATATCTTGTGCAGCCACTAGGAGAACCAGAATGTACACCCCGTTTGAAACCCCTTTGATGATTGGCGAGATTGCCCTACCACACCGCGCGGTGTTTGGCCCGATGGCGGGCTTTACCGATGCGCCCTGCCGCGATTTGATGGCGGCGCATGGTGCGGGTTATACTGTCAGCGAAATGGTAAGCACCAAAGCGATTGTATATAAAGACCATAAGACGATACGCATGATAAAGGCAGAAAAAAATGAAGCACCCTATGGGGTGCAACTGTTTGGTGCAGAGGTGGAAACCTTTGCCGAGGCGACAAAGGTAATTCAGCCGTATGCATACGATTTTATTGATATTAATATGGGCTGCCCTGCCCCTAAGATTGTGGGTGGCGGGGTTGGTGGCGCGGGTTGCCGCCTGATGTTTGACCCTGCGCTCTGTGGCAAAATCACTGAGGCGGTGGTGAAAAACAGCGACCGACCTGTCACCGTGAAAATGCGTAAAGGGTGGGATGACGAACATATTACCGCTGTGGAATGTGCCAAGGCCTGCGCCGCAGCTGGTGCCGCGGCTGTGGTGGTGCATGCCCGCACAAGGGTGCAGATGTATGCCCCCGGTATTGATTTGGGCATCATCGAAGCGGTCAAGCGAGCGGTGGATATTCCTGTCTTTGGCAATGGAGATATTACCAGTGGCACGGCTGCGTTAGAAATGGTAGATAAAACAGGCTGCGACGGCATTATGATTGCCCGTGGGTCACTTGGCAACCCGTGGCTGTTTGAAGAAGTGAATGCTGCATTAGAGGGCAAACCTGCCCCCAAAGCACCAAATTTACAGGCGCGCATGAATGCCCTGCGCCGCCAAATCTCCCAGATGGTAGAAGAAAAAGGCGAATGGACGGCAATGCCGCAAGCGCGCGCACAGGCGCTGCATTATATGAAAGGTCTGCGCGGTGCGGCGGCTTTGCGAAAAGCAGCATGTAGCTTGCAATATTTATCCGATGTGGATCGTTTGATAGAGACAGTGTTTGAGGTGCAGCGCCGTGCTGATGTCGGCGAAGCAGAAATAGAAATCCCGTTCCCCTAAGTGAAAAGTAGTGAGCGTAAAAAATTGCCGTTTCGTATTAGAAAGAAAAGGGCAGATCCAGGGGGGCTTCAAAAGGGGGAACACCTCCTTTAGCGCTATGTCAACCGCATCGTACGCTTGCGGTTTTGGTTGCTTTTGGCGGCAAAAGTAACACCCCGCAGCCTCAGAAAAAGAATATTGGTTCCGGCAGTCGAACGACAAAAAGAAAAGACAAAAAATCTTACTTCGTCAGCTCATCTAAATTCTGCGTATAGCATGGCATGCAATGCTCTAAAAACCAAGTTGCCTCCGGACACTGCATATTGCTCAGTCCTTCCGTCTGCTGTGCAAGGGCGGCGGCAAATTCCTTGTTGCCGGCATTGCATTCCTCGGTGCATTTGATCAGTGCTGAAAGTCGATCAGCTGCTTTGAGTAAACGGTGCTCTGCCTCGGTTAAGACAGTGCCTGTTACATAAGGTGCAATCTCACCGCGCAGCTGTTCTGGCAGTAGGGTGAGCATTTCCGCAGTGCTTTCATGTTCGAGCGCGTTGTATGCCTTGCGCACCCGCTCATTTTTGTACTTGACAGGGGTGGGCAAATCGCCTGTTAAGATTTCGGGTGCATCATGGTACAGCGCCGCCGTTGCCACAACCTCAGGGCGGCAGGGTGTGCCAGTATATTGCTTTGCAATTAGGCAAAGGGTGTGTACGAGCAGCGCGGTATCTGCGGTGTGTTCGCTCAAACTTTCGGGGCGAGAGGAATGCATTAAGCTCCAACGGGTGATGTATTTCATCCGTGCAAGCAGGGCATTAAAGGGATAAAGCATAAGAAACCTCCTAGATAGGAAAAACGGTTGTTTGTGTGGGCGGTGTAGTACGCAGGTGGTGCATCGCGTAGCATCATATTTATTATCTATTAGTATACATTTTTGTATCTTACTTGTCTAGCAAGCAATGACAAAGTAATGTTTGTACCTCACTTTACGAAAGCATCCGTTTTTTGCAGAGTGGTGCGCACCAAGCACTATCTTAGAATAGTATATTTAAAATCCGATAAAAAGGCTTTTTATAAAAAAGGCCGATCGAGGGAGCAAGAAAATGGAACTGTTTCATCAACTAGAAGAACCAGAAGAGCCTGAGCAATCTGCGCAGTGCGCACAGTACGAACAAGAGGACGCGTCTGAGCAATCTGCGCAGTGCGCGCAGTCTGAGCCATCTGAGCAACCAGAACAAATGCAATTGCTGCAAACGCTTAAACAATTAAACCCTAAGCGCAGTTGGCTGCTCGGGCAAGGGGATAATCGCTATTGGAATGCGTTTTTTTGCTGTGCGCTCGCGGCAGTAGGCGTGTTCTTACCGCTTACCATCATTGACGGCGGTTTTTTCCACTATGCAGGCGATTTTAACAGCCAACAAATCACCTTCTATACCTATATGAATGCCTTTGTCAAAGAAGGCGGCACCTTCTCATGGGCGACTGACCTTGGTTCGGGTGCGATGAATGCCTATTCATTTTATTTGTGCGGCTCGCCATTCTTTTGGGTTTCGCTGCTCTTTCCATCGGATTGGATCCCTTATTTAATGTCGCCATTGCTGATTTTAAAAATCGCGGTGGCGGGTGGCGGCGCGTATTTGTATCTGCGTCGCTATGCTAAAAATCAAGATTTCGCGGTGATTGCCGCTTGCCTATATGCACTTTCTGGTTTTTCCTTTTATAATGCATTTTTTAACCACTTTGTGGATGTTGTGGCGCTGTTCCCCTATTTGCTTTGGTCACTTGATGCCGCCATTTATGATAAAAAACGCGGCTGGTTTGGGGTGCTACTTGCCCTCAATTTTATTAATAACTATTTCTTCTTTGTGGGTCAGGTGCTGTTCATCTGTATCTATTTTTTCTGCAAACTTGCTTCGGGCGCATACAAGTTAAATCGCAAACTCTTCACCTGTCTTGCAGTCGAGACCTTGCTTGGCGCAGGCATGGGGATGATTATGGCATGGCCGGCCTTTTTGTCTGTCATGCAAAACCCGCGTACCATTAATTTTTCTTCGGGTTACGGCTTCTTGATGTATAATGACCCACAGCAATATTTTGCCATTTTATACAGTTGGTTGTTGCCGCCAGATTCGCCGTATATCAGCAGCATGTGGGATGGTGGTGTGGTCAAATGGACCAGTTTAACTGCCTATTTGCCCATGTGCAGCCTTGCTGGGGTGTTTGCCTATTGGAACAGCCGTGGTGCAACTTGGGTCAAACGTGTGCTATTTACCTGTGCAATTTGTGCCCTTGTGCCAGTATTGAACAGTGCGTTCTATGCACTAAACTCTAGTTTTTATGCGCGTTGGTACTATATGCCCATCTTAATGATGTCACTTGCCACTATGATTGCACTAGAAGATACCAAGGCTTTGTTTTATAAAAACACGGTCACCGTCGGGTTGTTGATGCTCACGAGTGTCGCGTTTGCGCTTGTGCCAGTCTATGATAGCACAGAGCAAACGTGGTCGATTGGCACACTCGCGAATGCGGGGCAATATTATATTGTGCTATTTTTAGGTTTGGTTGGGCTTTGCTTATTTGCCTTAGTAAATGAAGTGTGGCGCGGCACCAAGATGTATCCGCAAGTCTTAGCGGTTGTGTTGTTGGCATTTGCTTGCCTTTATGGCTTTTGCCATATCAGCATTGGTAAGTTTGGGCAGTGGAAAAACGACAGTGACCTAGATGCCCAGTACACTGGTGCGCAAGAGCTTGCTGCGCTGTTACCCGACACAGACGATTATCGTATTGATACCTATCAAACGCATGATAATCTTGCCATGTGGATGGATATGAGCGGGCTACAATGCTTTAACTCTACGGTGGCACCGAGTATTCTGACCTTTTACCCTAGTGTAGGGGTAACGCGTGATGTCATCAGTAAACCAGAGGTTAGCTATTATGCGTTGCGTGGTTTGCTAGGGGTGCGCTATACCATCATGCCGCTTGACGAAGAAGAAAACTTCCTCGCCGAAGAGGTGCCAGGGTGGACGCACTATTTGCAAACAGAGGCGTTTGTGGTATATGAAAACGAAAATGCATTGCCACTTGCGTATGCCTATGAATATTATATCACCGAGGCGCAAACAGAGCATGTCTCAGATACCCAACAGGGGACTTTGTATCTGCGCGGAATTTTGCTTTCGGCAGAACAGATAGAAGCCTTAGCTGATTTTGGTATTACAAGCCTAAGTAAGTTGCCCACTGATTTGCTTGGTGATTTTGATTATGATAGTTATACGCAGGATGTCGCCGACCGAGCCGCCATGGCATGTGACGAGTTCGTCATGACCAACGATGGCTTTACCACAAGTATAACCCTTACCGAGGCAAATTTGGTCTTTTTTGCCGTGCCTTATGACGATGGCTTTACTGCACTTGTCAATGGCGAAGAAGTCGAAATTTGGAACGTGGATAGCGGACTGATGGCAGTGCCCTGCCCGGCGGGTGAGAATGAAATCGCCATTACCTATCAAGCAGATGGTTTAATGGAAAGCAGTATCTTGTTCTGGGTAAGCGCCGGATTATACCTTGTCTATCTAAGGGTGATTATTTGGAATCGCCGCCGCACCAAAGAAAATTGGATAAATCTTACCTCAACAAAAGAGGGTGGAGCAATAGGAGAAGAAAAATGTTAGAAGCTGCAAAAATTATCGCAGGAGAATTAAATGAGCCATTACAATATGTAGAAGCGGCGATTAAACTAATTGATGAGGGCAATACCGTGCCATTCATCGCTCGCTACCGCAAAGAAGCCACCAATAGCATGGATGACCAAGCGCTGCGTGTGCTAGGGGAGCGTTTGACCTACCTGCGCGGCTTAGAAAAGCGCAAGGGCGAAGTGACAAATAGCATCACCGAGCAAGAAGCCATGACGGACGAAATCGCTGCTGCACTAGAAAAGGCTGTCACCCTTGCAGAGGTAGAGGATATCTACCGCCCCTATAAGCAAAAACGAAAAACTCGTGCGAGCGTCGCCAAGGCAAAGGGGCTAGAGCCACTTGCTGATTTGATTTTTGCACAGAATATGGCGACTGATCCTGTGGCAGAGGCCGCCAATTTCATCACAGAAGAGGTTGTGGATGTAGATGCTGCTCTTGCGGGTGCGCGGGATATCATCGCCGAAAAAATCAGTGATGATGCAGCTTGCCGTGTGGAGCTGCGCCGCTTCTTCCGCGCCTTTGGCAATGTCAAGAGCAAAGCTGCCAAAGAGGGCGAAAGCGTCTATACCCAGTATTACGAATACGAAGAGCCAATTTCTAAGATTGCTGACCATCGTGTGCTTGCCCTTGACCGTGGCGAACGCGAAGAATGGCTGAAGGTTACCGCAAATGTTGATTCAGAGCGCGGCGCTGCTCTTGTGGTTAAGTTATTTGCTAAGATGGTATCGGGTGGCAGCTGTGCTTTACAGGTTAAGCAAGCGGCAGAGGATGCCTATAAGCGCCTGCTTGCCCCTAGCATTGAAACAGAAATCCGTGGCAATCTTTCGGATAAGGCCTGTGAGGGTGCGATTAAAGTTTTTGGCGAGAATTTACGCCAGTTGCTATTACAGCCTCCTATCAAGGGCAAAGTGTCGCTCGGCATGGACCCAGGCTATCGCATGGGTTGTAAACTAGCGGTGGTTGACCCAACTGGTAAGGTGTTAGATACCGCGGTGATTTATCCCGTGCCAGAGTTTAAGAAAATGGATCAAGCTAAGGCGGTGGTCAAACGTTTAATCACCACCCATGGAGTGCAAATTATTGCGATTGGCAACGGTACCGCAAGCAAGGAAACCGAGATTTTTGCCGCAGAGGTGCTGCGTGAACTTGGCGAGCGGGCAGATACCCAATACATGGTGGTGTCTGAGGCGGGCGCTTCGGTTTATTCTGCAAGTAAACTTGCCGCGGCAGAATTTCCACAATATGATACCAACTTGCGCAGTGCGGTTTCCATCGCGCGCCGTTTGCAAGACCCACTGGCAGAGCTTGTGAAGATTGACCCCAAGGCAATTGGTGTGGGGCAGTATCAGCATGATATGCCCCAAAAACAGCTAGATGCTACCCTAGACGGTGTGGTAGAGGATTGTGTAAACACCGTTGGTGTTGATTTGAATACCGCCAGTGCGCCGCTGCTCAACCGTGTGGCGGGCTTGACCAAGGCAACGGCGAAAAATGTGGTGGATTTCCGAGAGGAAAATGGCGCATTTACTGCCCGCACCCAGATGAAAAAGGTAAAAGGACTTGGCCCCAAAGCGTATGAGCAGTGCGCGGGTTTCTTGCGCATCCCGGCGGCAAAGAACAAACTAGATGAAACTGCGGTCCATCCCGAAAGCTACCCGGCGGCTGAGATTATCTTAGCGGAATGTGGCTATAAAAAAGCAGATATCGGCACAGAGAATATCAAAGGCTTAAAGGAAAAAGCCGCTTCCATCGGAATTCCCGCCCTGTGCGAAAAAGCGGGCATTGGCGCGCCAACCCTCGCGGATATGCTAGACGAGCTATTAAAGCCCGGGCGCGATATGCGTGATGAACTGCCCATGCCCTTGCTGCGCAGTGACGTAATGGGGATGGATGACCTTACCGCTGGCATGGAACTAACTGGTACCGTGCGGAATGTCATCGATTTCGGTGCCTTTATTGACATCGGTGTACATCAAGATGGTTTAGTACACATCAGTCAGATTTGCAACCACTTTATCAAGCATCCCAAAGAGGCGCTGAAAGTAGGACAGATTGTGCAGGTGAAGGTGCTAGAGGTAGATATCAAGAAAAAACGCATTGCCCTAACCATGAAGGGTGTCAAACAAAATTAAATACACAAACAGGCGGTGCCACAGATAGTTTTATCTGTGGCACCGCCTGTTTGTGTGATAAGAGGCTTTGCTTAGGGCATATCATCGGGGTATAGTTCCTCAATGTATAATTTAGATTCGTTGATGAATTTTTTAATGGTAGGGGTTAGCAATTTGTGCTTGTGCCACACGATATAATTGTTGCGCAAAAAGGTCTCATCAATGACGGTGCGGGTAGAAACATAGCCGCGCGCCACTTCGTCCGCCACAAGATGCTCTGGTAAGATAGAAATGCCAATCCCACAGTGCACCGCTTTGATCAGTGCGTTAGTGCTAGAGCTGCGCCAAAGCGGGGTGGGATTTAGGTGGGCGCGGGTAAAGGCATGATCCACCAATACGCGGCTGACGCTGCCTGTTTCACGCAGCAAAAGGGGATGGTGCGTCAAATCCTCAAGGTGGATTTCCGCAGCATCACAAAGTGGGTGTTCGTTTGGCAAAATCAAAGTTAGTTTATCTTGTGATAAAAATTCGCAGTGTAAATCTGGGTCAGAAAGATATCCCTCAATCAAGGCAATGTCAAGGTGGTTTGCAAGTAAATCATGGTGCAAATTTTGACCATTTGAAATGCGCACTTCGATAGAAAGATCGGGCCATTGCTCTTGAAAGGCGGCGGATAGCTCTGGTAATAAGAAATTCCCAAGGGTTAGGCTTGCCCCCACACGGATGGTGCCCTGTTCGTTCCAATTTTTTAGGCTTTTGTCCATGTTGTCTAATAGGTGAGAGATATGCAGTGCTTGCGTGTAAAATTGCTTGCCACATTCTGTGATTTGCAGACGTTTGTTGAGCCGTTCAAACAGAAAAACGTCATATTCTTGTTCTAATTCTTTAATGGCGCGGCTGACCGCAGGTTGTGTCATATTGAGCGCGGCAGCAGCATGGGTAATATTTTGGAGCTCATATACTTTTAAAAAGATGTTAATGTGGTTCAGTGTCATTGATTTATCTCCTTGTCATACCAAAAATGATATATCTCCTATAAAATAATAGCATTTTACAAATGATATTGCAAGTGCTATTCTGTGTGCAGGAGGAAATGAATTATGAAACCAACATCAGCACCTGCCGCAATGGCATCGACCACAGCATCCAAAGAATTGAGCAAAGCACCTGTTAAAGTGGTGGAACAATCCACCCCCAAAAGCACAGCCCTTGCAGATTTAAGCAAGGCGGAAATTTTACTCAAGTTATTTTGCAGCACACTTTACATCAGCGCATTTACCTTTGGTGGCGGGTTTGTTATCGTCACCTTTATGAAACGAAAATTTGTAGATGAATTGCACTGGGCGGAAGAAGATGAAATGCTAGACCTAACCGCACTTGCAGAATCTTGCCCTGGTGCAATTGCAGTGAATGCAGCAATCCTAATGGGATGGCACATTGCCGGGTTCGTTGGCATGGTGGTTGCGGTACTCGGTACCATTATCCCCCCCATGTGCATCATCACTGCCATCTCGCTTTGCTATAATGCGTTTTGCACCAATGTTTTGGTTGCTTTGGTACTCAAAGGGATGCAGGCCGGTGTTGCTGCTGTTATCTTAGATGTCGTATGCGGGCTAGGGCAACACGTAGTCAAAGAGCGTTCCATCGTACATCTTGCGGTTATGTTCTTTGCCTTTGCGGCAACGTTCTCGTCTAATATTAATGTCATCGAAATCATACTGATGGCTGCAATCGTTGGGATTGCAAACGCATTGTATATGAAAAAGAAAACGAAGGCGGAGGCACAATCAAAATGATTTACTGGCAATTATTTATCAGCTTTTTTCAGATTGGTTTGTTTAGCATTGGCGGTGGTTATGCGGCAATGCCTCTCATTCAACAGCAGGTTGTTGAGCAGCATGGTTGGCTCTCCCTAAGTCAGTTTACAGACCTTATTACCATCGCAGAAATGACACCAGGTCCCATTGCGATTAATTCTGCTACCTTTGTAGGCACCACCATTGCGGGTACCTTTGGCGCTGTGGTGGCAACCCTCGGTTGCATTCTTCCTTCCTGCTTTATCGCATCGGCACTTGCAGTCATTTATTATAAATATAAAAACATTAAGACCCTGCAAGAGGTGCTTGCAAGTCTGCGTCCTGCGGTGGTTGCGCTGATTGCGAGCGCAGGGTTAGTGATTTTAAATTATGTGGCATTTGACAATGCTGCCTTTGCACTAGAAAATATTCAGTGGGCAGGTTTGGGGATTTTCTTCCTTGCTTTTGTGGCACTGCGTAAATTTAAATGCAATCCTATTTTAGCAATGAGTCTTTGCGGGCTTTGTAATTTGTTTTTAAATCTTCCTGCGGTACTCGCATAACGATATTGGATTTTGAAGTTGAGGAAATCATTATGGTATTGACAGTAAAAAGAGCATTTTTTAAACACACAATTTATGATGAGAATGGCACGGAGCTTTTGCATATTCGCCACAAAGGAAATCATTATAAAGTAGAGGATGTGGATAATACCCCTTTGTTAGAGGTAGGGGAAGAAGGGGAGCAGCAGCTTGTATTTAATGGCGAGCACCTACATGGGCACGCGGATATTAAGCTCAAAGAAAGCAAAAATGCTTTTTTGTTGCCCCGCGCAGAGCAGGTGGATTTACAGGTAGAGCAAGATACTTACCATATCACACAGTCTGATAAACGCACCTTCCCAATCTTGTGCAATGGCGAACCAGTGGTTTATATCTCCAGTGTGCTTGCACGCACTATCCAGATGGAATTAAAAGCACGTATGGACAAAGCGCTTGTAGCATTGCTGTTTGTGTCATCGATGATTATGTTGCATGAAGATGATGAAATCTTAGTGTAATAGAAAACCATTTGTATTGTGCTTTCAAATAAAAAAATCCTTTTCGCACGAATGTGTGAAAAGGATTTTTTTATTTTATCTGATTTAGCCTGTGCAAATGATTACGATATTATAATCGCATGCCTTGGAACAGGGCGAGATTATTTGCCGCTTTCCATCAAGCGTTTTGCTTCACGTGCAATCATCAATTCTTCGTTGGTTGCAACCACGAAGGTTTTAACGGATGCATCATCGCTAGAAATATCGGTGATGTCTAGGCCGCCTTTGCGCACGCCCCAGTTTTTATCATGGTCAACACCAATGCCGAAGAATTCCATGTCTTTGCAGACTTCTTGGCGGGTGTGCTCATCGTTTTCGCCAATGCCGCCAGTGAATAGGATTACATCAACACCGCCCATGGCTGCCATATAAGCGCCCACGTATTTGCGGATTTGATAGTTGAACATATCAGTTGCAAGCACAGCGCGTTCGTGGCCAGTGGGGTAAAGCTGCTCAAGGTCACGTTTGTCACTGGATTCACCCGAAATGCCAAGCAAGCCAGATTCACGGTTTAGGATGCTATCTAACTCATGACCGGTGATGCCTAGGCTGTATTTTAGGTAGTTTACAACAGAAGGGTCGATGTCGCCACAACGGGTGCCCATCATCAGGCCTGCAAGTGGGGTCATACCCATCGAGGTATCGATAACGGTGCCGTGGTCAACCGCAGCAATCGAAGCGCCGTTGCCAAGATGGCAGCTGATGATGCGAAGGTCGTTCATCGATTTGCCAAGGTGTGCAGCGATGGTCTGGCTGACATATTTGTGGCTGGTGCCGTGGAAGCCGTAGCGGCGCACACCGTATTCTTCATAGTATTTGTAAGGGATAGCATAGATATATGCTTTAGGAGGCATGTGGCTATGGAATGCGGTATCAAATACAGCAACGTTGGGGGTGTCTTCACCGAAGATTTGTTTTGCGCTTTCTAAGCCTTGGATTGCTGCAGGGTTGTGCAAAGGTGCAAGCACGCAAAGCTCACGCAGTTTTGCCATCATTTCAGGGCTAGAGTAGCAGGTGTGGCGGAAGGTTTCGCCGCCATGCCCAACGCGGTGACCAACAGCAGATACTTCATCAATGCTGTTGATAACTTTGGTTTCACCAGTGGTGATTTTCTTTACAATATCATTGAACGCATCAAGATGGGTGGGGAAGATGGCAGGGGTTTTTGCTTTTTTGCCATGTGCCGAATAGGTGATGGTGCTGCTTTCCTGACCGATGCGATCGCAAAGACCTTTGCACAGTACTACTTCGCCGTCCATATCGAGGAGTTGGAATTTAAGGGAAGAAGAACCACAGTTGATAACGAGAATTTTCATAAGAAGAATTCCTTTCTATAAATGATGAATTTGTCCTGATGTTATTAAAGTTTGCCTAGAATAACATTTTACAGTTTTCATAAAATATTATATAATATAAATGGGGACTTTTCAAGGCTGTTTTTACAGATACTCCGTCAATTTAAAATGATATGGGCGAAAAAAGAGGCTTTCCCACCAAAAAAGACGAAACAGCGCCTAAGGTAGGTGCAAATACAGAGGATTAACGAGATGAAAATTGCAGGTATTATTGCAGAATATGACCCCTTCCACAACGGCCATGCGTGGCAGCTTGCTGCTGCACGTGCCGCAGGGGCGCAGTGCATTGTGGTGTGCCTTTCTACGGCGGCAACGCAGCGGGGCGCATTGCCCTTGCTTTCAGAAGAGGCGCGGGTGCGGGCGGCGATTGGCGCGGGGGCGGATATCGTCCTGTCTATGCCGGCGGTCTATGCTGCGTCGGGGGCTGAGCAATTTGCCCGTGCTGGGGTTGCGATTTTGGCAGCCGCGGGATGTGATACCTTGATTTTTGGCGCCGAAACCCCAAAAGTGGAGCAGCTGATGGGCTGTGCGCGGGCGCTTTGCAGCCCAGAATACGAGGCAGCGCTTGGGGCTGCCATGACACAGGGCGCGCGCAATTTTGCGAGTGCAAGGCAGTGCGTTATGCAACAGCTTTATCCAGAAGCAGGCTATGGCAATATGCTCTCGAACCCGAATGATAACCTTGCCATTGAATACTGCAAGGCAATTGTGCAACAAAGCGCACCGCTTACCCCCTATGCACTCCCGCGTGTGGGTGCAGGGCATGGGCAGTCGCTTGCAGTGACAGCGGGGCAATATGCCAGTGGCAGTGCCCTGCGTAAATTGTGGGAAAATGGCGGTGTGGCTGCTATTCGCCCCTATGTGCCCACTGCGGCATATCCGCTCTATGCAGCGGCAGAGGGGGCGGGGTGCTATACCGACTGGGCAAAGGTGGATATTGCATTGCTCTCGCGCTTGCGGGCAGATGTGCCACATGGGTTTGCGGCGGTGCGTGGAGTCTCTGAGGGGCTAGAATATCGCCTTGCGGATGCAGTCAAAACTGCCATCACTGCAGATGGGTTATATGATGCACTCACCACCGTGCGGTATCCGCGTGCACGGATGCGCCGTCTTTGCTTAGACGCTGCCATGCGGGTTGGTGGTGTGGGCGCACCGGGTGGATATATACAAGTTCCACCCTTGCCGCCCTACCTGCATATCTTGGGTGGGCGCAAAGAAATGCTTGGCATATTAAAGGGTGCGCGCCTGCCAGTATCGGCTTCGCTTGCAGTGCTAAAAGAAAAAAGTGTACAAGCGGAAAGTGTTGCTCACTCGCAAACAGTATTTGGCGATTTTTCGTCGCTTTGTATGGCAAAACCTGCTCCAATGAGTACATCCTATACAAAAAAGATTGTTATATTTTAGGCAAAAAAGAAAAAACGGAATAATTTGTCGTTACCCACTAGAAAAATTAACAATTTTAGGGTAAAATCATACTAGGGGAAAATTCGAATATATTTTATTTGTTTTCGATTTTTCCGCACAAAAGAGTTCTCTAACAGAAGGCTGTTTGCGGCCTTGGTTTTCCCTGCGATGGTAACGAAGCTTCGTTTTTTCTTGTGGGATATGTGAATGTGTCTTTACAAAAACGATGCTCCTGTACTTAGCTGGGTAGGCAAAGGCGGGCAAGCGTGTATTTTGTTTAGAAATCACTGGGCACAGTTGCGTGGTGATAAATATACACCCTATGATCAAGGAGGACAGATATGTCTACAAAAGCGTATTACCCCATTAGTGAGATTGGTGCTGGCAAACCAGGTTTTTCGAAAACCCGTTCTATCATTGAAGCCGCTTTCTACGGCAACAATGTTGTGAAAGTAACCACTCTGAAACAGGCTTACGAACTCGCAAAAAATTCTCCAGGTACGGTAGTAACCGATATGCCAATCCTTCGTGGCGAAGAATTTGGTCTTGACAAAGACGCAAAAGTTCTTTTGTTCAACGATGGCGCTGTTACTGGTCGTTATGCAGACGCTCGCCGCATCAAAGGCGAACCAGGTGTAGACGCTGGCAAACTTGATAAAGTTACCATGGATGCTGTGTACAAATCTCGTTTCAAGAAAATGTACCATGCTGAAGCCTACATCGGTCTTGATACCGAATTCATGGCAAAAGCACATCTTCTCATTCCAGAAGGCGAAGAAAACATCATGTATAACTGGTTGCTCAACTTCCAGTACCTATCGGATGAATACACCAAAATGTACAAAGCATCTGCTCCAATCGGCAATAGCGAACCTGACATCTACATCTTCTCTGACCCACAGTGGATCCCAGAAGCTCGCCCAGACGTTGATTTCAGCTGCCTAAGCGATCCTTTGACCCTTTGCTACTTCGACACCGATGCAAACTGTGCTGCTATCCTAGGCATGCGCTACTTCGGCGAACACAAAAAAGGCACTCTTACCATGTCTTGGGCACTTGCAAACCGCAATGGTTATGCTTCCTGCCACGGCGGTCAGAAAGAATATAGCCTAGATGATGGCTCTAAATATGTTGCTTCGGTATTTGGTCTATCCGGTTCGGGCAAATCCACCATCACCCATGCAAAACATGGCGGCAAATATGGCATCACCGTATTGCACGATGACGCATTCATCATCAACGATGAAACCTGTGCATCGGTTGCACTAGAACCTACTTACTTCGACAAAACTGCTGACTACCCAACTGGCTGCGAAGACAATGCATACCTATTGTCTGCCCAGAACTGCAGCTGCACCTATGACGAAGATGGCAAAATCCAGCTTGTTACCGAAGATATCCGTAACGGCAACGGTCGTGCAATCAAATCGAAACTATGGTCTCCAAACCGTGTTGACAAAATTGCAGAACCAGTTAACGCTATCTTCTGGATCATGAAAGATCCTACCATTCCTCCTGTTGTAAAACTAAAAGGTGCTGCACTTGCATCCGTAATGGGCGCAACCCTTGCAACCAAAACCTCTACCGCAGAACGCGTTGCTGCTGGTACTGACTTAAATGCAATCCGCATTGTACCTTATGCAAACCCATTCCGCACCTACCCACTCGTAAACGATTACGAAAAATTCAAAGCACTTGTTGCGAACAAAAACGTTGATTGCTACATCATCAACACTGGCGATTTCATGGGCAAAAAGGTAAAACCTGCTGATACCCTTGGCATCCTAGAAACCATCGTTGATGGCAAAGCTGAATTCAAACAGTGGGGCTCTTTCGAAGATATCGAAATCATGGATTGGACCTTGACCGATAACTTCATCCCTGACCTAAGTGATGCATCCTATGTTGCTGAGCTAAAAGCTGCAATGCAGGTTCGTGTAGATGCTGTTAAGGGCTTCGGCACCAAAAAAGCTGGCTACGATGCACTTCCTGAAGAAGCACTTGTTGCTGTTCAGAAACTGGTTGACGCTCTGTAATTTTCACCGTCAATCGACTGCTTCTGCCTTGTTTTATGGCAATCGCTATATGCAAAGCAGCGCAGGATAAATCATAAAAAAGGCGCTTTTGTGGTCAGCCTCAAAATGTGGCGCCCCAAAAGTTAGACTTGAATCGGAGTAGTGAAAGCTACTCCGATTTTTTGTTGTTCCTATTATGCAGTCATTTCGGTTGTTGTATTTTCATTAAAACTGAATTGGATATTTCCAGTTCGGTTTTTTTATGCGCTTGTTTTGCACGGTAAACTTTAATTGTAAACCCTAAGCGAAAGTCATTGTTGACAAATTTGTGGCGGCGCGGTATCCTGTGTTGGTAACGCTTATTGTAAACAAAAAAGCCCTCGTGTGAGGGCTAAAAGAAAGAGGTTTTTTATGGGTTCAGCTTCTCATGCGCGCACGCTTAAAATCACCTATATCGCAATTTTTGCGGTGTTAATTGCGGGGTGTTCTTGGCTTTCCATCCCCAGTGCGGTACCATTCACCATGCAAACTTTTGCGGTGTTCCTCACACTCTTTTTGCTAGGTGGCAAAAACGGCACGCTCGCGGTGGTGGTCTATCTGTTGCTCGGTGCGGTGGGTGCGCCTGTCTTTGCAGGCTTTAGCGGGGGGATTGGCATTTTATTTGGCAGCACAGGTGGGTATCTGCTCGGCTTTTTGGCGACAGCATTGCTCTACTGGGCATTAGAAGAAACAATTTGCAAAAAACATGTTGCCGCAGCCATTGGTGTCATGGTAGCGGGGCTTGCTCTTTGCTATACTTTTGGCACTGCGTGGTTTGTAATTGTGTATAGCAGCAACAACGGCGCAGTTGGGGTTGGTACTGCATTATTATGGTGCGTTATTCCTTACATCGTCCCCGATTTAGCCAAACTTGCCCTTGCTTTTGTCTTGGCAAAACCTTTAAAACGCCATGTCAAGTTATAAGCTGCGCCCACATCATGGGCTGTGTCTGCATTTTTTTCGGGGGCGGGGATATAGCGAAGATTTTGTGCAAAACATGTTGGGCATCCAAACAGCATTGGCGCAAAACCCAGACGTACAACTTGTGGAGGGCGCTGACCAAGTATGTGCGGCTTGTCAGCATCGTGTGGGTGGCACCGGGTGCGAGGCACAGGAAAAAGTTGCGCGGTATGATGCAGCGGTTTTAGAACGCTGCGGGTATCAGGTGGGGGAAATTCTCAGATGGCGCGATTTTTCGGCAAAGATAACCGAAGCTATTTTAACGCAAAATGGGTTGCAAGAAATTTGCGCAGATTGCGAATGGTATAGCATTTGCAGCCATTTAGTATCTTGCGATTACTGTGCAAAATAATCATCATCTAGTTCCGCAAGGCGCGCTGCCAGTCGTTTGTGCAGCGCGTCTTGCGTTGTTTTATGGGCGGGGTTGCCATATAAATTATCCATCTGATAGGGGTCTGTTTCCATATTATATAGCATGCAGCGCTCTGACAGGGGCGCATTGACATATAAGTATTTTTCATTGCGTAGGGCACGATAGCGATAAAATGGGTCGTGATCATCAAAGAAGCTATCCAGTTCAATCAATACATCCTCTTGCAGGCGGGCGGCAGCATCACACAGCAAGGGCGAAAAATCTTGTCCGTGCATCTGTGGTGCGGGGGATAGCCGCGCCATGGCAAGGGTAGTAGTGGGAATGTCTAAACTTGTAATCAGCCCATCGTTGACAATGCCCTTTTGTGCGGCGTCTGGGTGGCGGATAATCAGTGGGATGTTGCTCGACTCCTCCTGCGCAAAGAACTTAGCACTGCGCCCTTGGCTACCCATATAATCGCCATGGTCAGAAAAATAAAAGATGATGGTGTTTTCGTCTTGCCCGGTTTCCTTTAGCTTTGTCAGCAATCGCCCAATGTTATCATCTAGGTTTTTAATCTGGGCATAATAGCCGCGTGCCTTGGCAATGTTTTCTTCTGTTTTCCAGCTTTCTGGCACATTAGGGCGAAAATCAATCTCTTTGTTGGCATACTGTGCCATATATTCGGGTGGCGCAACGTGTGGGTCATGCGGAGGCTCTACGGAAAGTACCATAAACCAAGGCTTATCGCTTTCGCTCGCGCGGTCTAAAAAATCATTGGCAAGGTCGGTGCAGGCATCGGTCTGATAACCCTCTAGTTGCTTCATGTGCGGGGCAGTCCCTGTGGAATAGGTAGTGGCAAAGGGTTGGTTCGAGTTTTCCCACCCAAACCATTCATCCCACCCAGGGCGGAAGCAAGGTGCGACAAAATGGCTTGGGGCAGCGCCGCCCGAAAGGTGCCATTTGCCAATATGGATGGTGTGATATCCGCCTTGCTGTAATACCTGTGGCACCACGGGTACACCGCTCATGATGGGTCGGTGTAGGCAACCAACTCCATGTTCGTGGATATATTGCCCCGTGTATACACTAGCGCGAAAGGGGGCACAGAGCGGGCTGACCGAATAGCAGTGCGAAAAGCGTGTGCCCTGTGCGGCAAGGGCATCTAGGTGGGTGGTTTTCACATTTGTATCACCGGCACAATGCATTGCCTGTCCACGGTGCTCATCGCTGAATAGCCAAAGAATGTTATATGCTTTCATGGGTGCTCCTTTGTCGGTGATATTGATGGATGGTGGAAAAGATTAGATTGGTTTATGTTACGGCAATTTCTTTGATGGGGCAAAGGAAAATCTTGCCGAAAAAATGGTTGACATCGCGACTGCGCAAGTTTATAATAAAAAAGTTAGTTCACAAATAAGAACTTGTTCTGTTTTTAGGAGTTTTAAAATGAATAATACCATTTTCAGATCTGTACAAATATTAAATTACATTGCTGATCGCCAAAATGGCACGACCTTGCAAGAAATTAGCAACCACTTTGATATCCCCAAAAGCAGTGCCTTTGTCATTGTGCAATCGCTGCTAGAGCTAGATTACATTGCCACTAGCCCCTTTAATGAAAAGAGTTATTGCCTTGGGGTAGAGGCATTTGTGCTTGGCATGAAATACTTTAACCATCTAGATGTGGTCAACATCTGCATTGCGCAGGTGCAGCCTCTTGCGGATCAATATGGCAAGACAGCATTTATTAGCGTTGTTAATGATACTAAGATTGCCTTTGTTGGCAAATATGTCGCACCCACTGCGGTGCTTGCCACCTGTGCGCTTGGTTCGCGCAAGCAGGTATATGCTACTGCCAGTGGTAAGGCCTTTTTAGCATTTTTACCTGCGGCAGAAAGCGAAAAAATCATTGAGAAAATTGAATTTGAACGTTTAACTGATTATACCATTGTTTCCAAAGAAAAGCTAGAAGAAGAGATTGTTGCAACCCGCCTACGTGGTTATGCGCTAGAACGGCAGGAGGATCGTACTGTTTCGGCATGCTGTGCTGTGCCAGTTTATGATTATACCGGGAAAATGATTGTGTCCATCTCGCTTTCGGATGTTTATAACCCTGAAATCGATGATGAGCAGATGGGTCAAGAGCTAAAAAATATCGCAACGGAAATTTCGAAAACGCTTGGATATGCAGGCCGTAGCTAATATTTTTGTGTTTATGCAAAGATGTCTGCACAAACTTAATAAAAGTTTGTGCTTGTTTTGTCAATCTTGACAAATATTTTGAAAATCATTGACAAAATAGTGCGTAGCGCTTATTATTAGTGCGTAATTAAAAAAGAAGTTCGTATATATAAATCAATGATGCTGTGACAAGAAACAATTCGGAGAAGAAGGTTGTTTCCTTCTTTTTGCGCATTTGTGTGAATTTGGTTCATATATACGAACCTCTTGGTTCGTGACTTACACGTGTCACGTTACACAGGTGCGCAAACATCTCTGTGAGAGAAAGGTGTTTGCAAAGCAAAAAGAAGGAGTTCTCATGGTTGATATCGGTGTTATTTTAGTGTACTTTTTATTTCTAATCGCGATTGGTTGGATTTTCAGAACTTTCTCCAGCTCGACAAGCGATTATTTCCGTGGCGGCGGCAAAATGCTCTGGTGGATGGTAGGTGCGACAGCCTTCATGACCCAGTTCAGCGCATGGACCTTTACGGGTGCAGCAGGCAAAGCCTTTAACGATGGGTTTGCGGTGCTAGCCATCTTTTTTGGGAATGCAGTTGGTTACTTTTTTAACTATCTATTCTTTGCGGCGAAATCGCGTCAGATGCGCGTTATCACTCCAATTGAAGGCATTCGTCTGCGCTATGGTAAGGTAAACGAGCAGGCATTTACCCTTGCTTCGCTTCCTATCAGTATCATTCAGGCCGGTATCTGGCTGAATGGTCTTGCTGTGTTTGCAGCTGCGGTATTTAACGTGGATATGAACATTACCATCATTGTGACTGGTGTCATTGTTGTGCTGATGTCGGTAACAGGTGGTGCTTGGGCAGTTATTGCATCGGACTTTTTGCAGATGGTTATCATCATGGCGGTTTCCTGCGTGGCAACGGGGGTTGCGATTGTCAAAGCGGGCGGTGTAGATGTTATTTTTGCAAATGGTCTGCCGGAAGGGATTGTCACTGGCTCGGATTACAATTACATGTGGCTGTTCTGGGCATGGGTGCTTTGCAGCTTTGTCAAGCAGTTCCTCTCTACCAATAACATGATTGACTCTTATCGTTATATGTGCGCAAAAGACACCAAAAATGCACGCAAGGCAGCGTTGCTTGCTTGTGTGCTGATGTTTGTGGGTCCAATGCTTTGGTTTATCCCTGCATGGTATGTTGCAGCCTTTAACCCAGATACCGCAGCTTGGGGCTTAGATGCACTGGGCAGCAGCATCACCGACGCTACTTATTATGTGTTCGTGCGTGACTATCTACCAGTAGGCATGGTTGGGCTGATGATGTCTGCCATGTTTGCAGCGACCATGTCCTCTATGGATTCGGCACTCAACAAAAACTCTGGTATCGTGGTGCGTAACGTCTACAAAATCTTTGTGAATAAAGATGCCTCTGAAGAATCCATGCTCAAGCTCGGCAAAGGCATGACCCTACTTTTTGGTATCATCATCATATCAGTTGGTCTGTTTATTAACAGCCTAGAAAACACGAGCTTGTTTAACGTAACCACCATGGTTGGCTCGCTTCTTGCGCTGCCTATGCTCATCCCCTCCTTGTTAGGTTTCTTTGTCAAAAAGACACCAGACTGGGCTGCATGGGCAACCTTGCTAGTCGGTATGGCAGTTTCTTATTTCATTGCTTTTATCTGCACCGCAGATATGGTCAGCGCGGTCATCGGTATTCCACTGACCGCAAACGAATTCAGCGATATGACCTCGCTCACCCTTGGTGTAGTGCTGCACGGCTGTATCACCACCCCATTCTTCTTGCTCAGCCGCTTGTTCTATAAAGGGCATAGCCCAGAGCGTCAGGCAGAGGTTGATTTGTTCTTTAGCAACACCACCACCCCTGTTGTAGTAGACGAAGAGGACGCAGAAGTAGTTGCTTCTGACTGCCGCCAGAGAAAAACCCTTGGTGGCTTGCTCGTAGCAGCAGGCGCGTTGATTACCCTAATGGTATTTATTCCAAACGAATTTGCAAGCCGCTTTATCTTTGTGGCGGTTGGTGCAATTGTATTGGCAATTGGTGCAGGGCTTGTGCTTTCTACCAAGAAAAAATTCTGCAAGGTCAAGAAATAAACGCATTGCGTCAGATAGAATATAAAGGGCAATCCCTCCACAGAATATCGAGAGAATGCACCGTTGTTTTTCCTTTAGAAAGGTAGGATATCTATGGCTCAACCGCTTGTTTTTATTGGTGACTTAGCCCCATACCTTGCGGCATGCAGCACCACCCACAAAAAGCAATTCGACCGTTTGCTCACACAGGCAAATCGCTATTTTTCGGTGGAATTGCCTACAAGCCATCCCAATGGCAGCACCACCTACATGGGCATTGCCATTGTCAACTTGGCGCTTGCTTATCGCCTAACGCAGGATGACAAGTATCTGCAAGAGGCAAAGCGTTGGATGAACACTGTCCTTTCCTATGAAAAATGGGGCTTTGCACATCTGGTCAATGTCGATTTAAGTGCTTCTTGGATTTTGTTTGGCTTGTCGCTTGGCTTTGACTGGCTGCAAGATTTCTTAACAGAAGCAGAGGCAGCCGCAGTGAAAGCGAAAATCGCCCACCATGCCAAGGTGATGTATGATTATAAAATCGCAACTGCGGGTTCTGATTGGTCAACTGCGTATTATCAAAACCATAACTGGATTAACCTCAACAGCCTTGCAACGGCAGGCTATGCCTTAGGCGAAGAAGCCTATGTTGAAATGGCAAAGGAAAACTTTGCCCGCGTCTATGATTACATGCCTGAAGATGGCTCGAACTATGAGGGTGTTGTATATTGGCGCTATGGTGGTATGTGGCTATTTGTCTATGCCCACCTACTCAAAACGCAAGAGGGGTTAGATTACTTTAAAAAGAGCGAATATCTCCAAAACACCTTCTATTATCGCCTGTATCAATCTTCACCTGATTTTGCACAGCAACTGAACTTTGGTGATTGCCATGATAGACACAGTGGTCATCCTGCCTGTGTATATTATAAAGTCGCGGCAGAATATGGCGATGGTTATGCGCAAACCTATGCAAACCTTGTGCTTGATAACTTTTTAGAAATCGAAGCGGAAAACAGCAAAGTAAAACCTGGCATTTTGCCAGAGGCAGCCTTTGAGTTTTTATGGTACGCACCAGAGGTTGCCATGCAGTCTTTGTCAACACTGCCCACCATCCGCTATTTTGATGATTTAGGCCTGCTTTGCATGCGTAACAATTGGGAACTGGATGCAAAAGTATTCACCATGAAATGCAGCCCTCCGGGTGGCAAAAAACAGTGGAAAACGGGTTGGGGTCTGCACTATGATGAGGGGATTGATTGCATTGATTTGATGCACCATCACCCAGATAACCTCTCTTACATTTACGCACAGGGTAAGGATTACCTCACCTGTGAGGATGGCTATAACCGCAACTTATTGCCCGATAACCACAATGTATTGCTTGTGGATGGTCAATACACCGATGTTATGAACGCGAATGATGCCTATATGGCATCGGCAAAAGCTCGCCTTGCGCAAAATCCAGACCAAGATATCGTTAGCACCTATCGTGGTGAGGTAACTGCCTTTGAAACGGTGGAGGATATGGTCTATTATGCCGCTGAAACGGCAAAAATTTACCCAGAAGCCTTACAGATGCGCAGCGTAAGCCGCAGCTTCTTTACCGATGGGCTAGCGTTTATTGTTTTTGTTGACCGCTTTGCGAGTGACGCAGTACATACCTATTCCATCCTCAGCAACACCTGCGAAGTGGCTGCACCGCTCAGTGCAAATAGCTATCAATATCACCTAGAGGGCGAAGCACTGCGCTATACCGTGCAGGGCGATGTCCCACTTGTGTCGCAGCAATATGAGCAAAGTGTTACCGCCGTTATGACCACGCAAGAGCCAGACAAGGTCTGCCGTACCGAAATTAAAACCTTGCGTTTTGAAACACAGGTGCCTTGTAAAGAGGCGGTGGTGGTGGAATGCCTTGTGCCAAACGATGTGACGGTTTCGTACCAAGATTATAAAATCTGCATTGCAGGCGAAAAGAGCTACACCCTCATCCTAAAAGAAGGCTTTGCGCAATATGGCATTGTAAGCGAAAAGAGCGTGCACGTTACCGTGACGCAGGGCAAAGACACCAGCGTATACGAATGGTAAGCAGATGGCTGATCATAGATTATAAAGCAAATTAAAAATAAAAAGGAGAAATATTATGAAAAAAATTGCACTGATTACTGGCGGCACTGGCGGCATTGGTCTTGCTACTGCCAAAGAACTTGCAAAAGACGGTTACAGCATTGTGCTCAATGGCATTGATGATGCAGCGGCAGAAGTAGCCATTGCAGAGCTTACCGCACAGGGCGCAGAATGTGAATATATCAAGTTTGACGTTACCAAAGAAGAAGAAGTAACCGCAAACGTGGCAGCGATTGGCGAAAAATATGGCAAAATCGATGTGCTTGTAAACAATGCAGGTGGCTTAGGCGGCCGTTCTCGTTTTGAAGAAATGACCACTGAATTTTACCGTTTTGTCATGGCACTTAACCTTGACAGCGCATTCTTTGTCACTCGCGCAGCCATTCCTTTCCTAAAGAAAAGCGATAACGCATCGGTTATCAACTTTGCTTCTAATGCTGCTTGGAACGCAGGCGGTCCTGGTGCGGGTATCTATGGCACGAGCAAGGCAGCAATTGTTACCTTAACCCGTGCCTTTGCAAAAGACCTTGCAGAATACGGCATCCGCGTAAATGCGGTTAGCCCTGGCACCATTGACACCCCATTCCATGATAACATCAAGAAAACCAACCCTGCGTTGTTTGATTCTTGGAAAAACAATATTCTGATGAAACGCTTTGGCGCACCAGAAGAAGTTGGCAGTGTGATTTCGTTCCTATGCGGTGAAAAAGCATCCTTCCTCACTGGTGAAATCATTCAAATTAACGGTGGGCAAGATTTCCTATAATCTGCACGCGTTTTTATATGGCTGGAGAACCTCTTTCGATAGGCAACGAGAAAGGGCTTCTCCAGCTTTTTGTGTAGCGGACTATCATAAAAGCCCGCACCATCTGCAAAAGCATAGTGGGGCAAAGGCACAACCGTGTAAGGGGGGAATGGTCATGAAAAAAGAAACTGATATTTTAAATGGTAATCTAGATAAAGTCTTGTGGGTGATTGCATTCCCTATCATATTAACCAATATGATAGAGGCACTCTATGGCATTATCGATGGTCTGTTTGTGGCAAACGTTGGCACCATTGCTGTGGCTAGCGTTGCCTTTGTAGGGCCAATTCAAGATACCATGACCGCCATTGGCACAGGGCTTTCGATTGCAGGGTGCAGTTTAATTGCACGCTATATCGGTGCACAGGATGAAGCAGATGCCCGCAAAATGATAGGCAACCTTGCCGTGATTGGGGTGGGCATTGGGTTTGCGGTTAGTCTGTTTGCTTTTGTGTTTGCAGATACTATTTTGCTGCAATCAGGGGTAACAGAAAGTCTGCTAGCAGATGCACGCATCTATCTGCGTTTAACCTCTTGGGGCATCATGTTTAATTTTATTAGCATTTTGTATCTTGCCATTGCACGTGCACAGGGCAACACCAAGGTGGCTATTTTCATCAACGGCTGCTCTATCTTGCTCAAAATTATTTTCTGTTACATTCTTACTGTCTGGCAAGATTTTGGCATCGCGGGCATCGGCATTGCCACCATTTTGGCACAGTTGCTTTGTGCGACTGCATGCCTTTGCTGTATGTTTTCGCCCAATAACCCACGCTTGCTGCAGGCGCGGGAATATTTTGTGCGCCTGCCTCTTGCAAAAATTTTGCTCATTACCGCCTTGCCGCTAATTATTGAAAAATCTCTGATTGCGTATGGATTTGTTATGATTAACAAATACGTGCTAGATTTTGGTGAATCGGTATTAGCAGCCTATGGCTTAACCAACAGGGTAAATACTGTCTTTTTCAAGGCAGTTACCGCGCTCGGCACAGGGCTTTCGGTTGTCATTGCGCAAAACATAGGGGCAGGCAACCATCTGCGTGCCCAAAAAGCGGTGCGCAAAACGATGGTGTATGGGGTGATACTTTCTATTACGTGCCTTTGTTTTGTGCTACCATTGCGCAACCAAATTGCCGCTCTATTTGTAGATACGAGTGATGAAACCTACACCTATATGGTAACAGCAATGACCATTTATACCGCCTCGATTATTCCATGGGGCATTACCGAATGTGTGTTGGGTGTGTTCCAAGGGGTGGGCAAAACCAAGTATAATTTGCTCATTAGTCTGGTGCGCATTTATGTGCTGCGCTTGCCTGTGGTGATTGTGTTTTGTCAGCCTGTATGGGGCATTGCAGAGCGCGGTATCTGGTATGCCATGCTTGTCAGCAACAGCCTGTGCGCTGTATTCTCATTCTCGCTTTATCTGATTAAGCGCAAAAAAATCTTTCGGTCTGTGTCCGTGGAAATGACGCAAAAGTAGGCAAACGCTAAATAAGGGGTAGCTTAGGGATATTTTATAAGGACGTAAGGCTTTGCCTTCGTTTCAATTTCAATCAAAAAGAAAAAGAGCAAAAAGAAAAAGAGCAAAAAGAAAAAGAGCAAAAAGAAAAACGATGCCGCGCAGTTGAACTGTGCGGCATCGTTTGTTTTGTTTCGCGATTGCTTGGTGGTATTTGCTTATTTGGTGCCGTAAATACGGTCGCCTGCATCGCCCAGACCAGGCACGATATAGCCTTTTTCGTTTAGGCAATCATCCAGTGCGCCAAGATAGATGTCAACATCTGGGTGTGCATCGTGCAGGGCGGCAACACCTTCAGGTGCAGCAATCAGCCCAAGGAATTTAATGCGTTTTGCGCCGTGTTTTTTAATCTGGGTTACTGCGTCTACTGCGCTACCGCCAGTGGCAAGCATTGGATCAAGCAACAATACATCGCGGTCAGCAATGTCAGTTGGTAGTTTGCAGAAGTATTCTACTGGCTGAAGGGTTTCTTCATCACGGTATAAGCCAATAAAACCAACTTTTGCAGCGGGAATCAGACTCAGCATACCATCAAGCATGCCCATGCCGGCACGTAGAATGGGTACAAGTGCAAGTTTGCGACCTGCAAGCACCTTGGTTTTTGCCATGGCAACTGGGGTTTCGATGTCTACTTCCTCGGTGGGCAAATCGCGGGTTGCTTCATAGCAAAGCAGCATAGCAATTTCGCTAACAAGGTCGCGGAATTCTTTGGTACCAGTCTGTTTGCTACGAAGTAAGCTAACTTTGTGGCTGATTAAAGGGTGGTCTACAATCATTGGTTTCATAATGTACTCCTTGTGTTATTAATCAAAAAATGCAAATTGCATTGGCTACTGGGGGTTACAGCTGCTCTAGTGCCATCATCTTGGCAATGCGGGCAGTGTGGCGGTCGCCTTCAAAGGGGGTGTCTAGGAACAGGTCCACTAAGGTAATGGCAAGCCCTGCCCCTACCACGCGCCCCCCAAGGCAAAGCGCGTTTGCGTCATTG
>JAWXUQ010000035.1:0-25930 GCA_044426225.1 Faecalibacterium sp.
AGCCGTTAATCGTTCTGGTTGCTTGAGGAACTCTACCACTTCTTGCAGTTCTTCTTTTTCTTCTTCCTCACCAGCTACATCAGCAAATGTCGTTTTTACATTTTTTTCGGACTCGTCTTTTACTTTCGCACGGCCAACATTCATCATGCCGCCGCCCGCGCCACCACCGCGAAGCATAATAAAGAAAACGAAAATAGTAGCACCAATCAAGACAACATAAATAAGCATCTCCCAAGGGAACGAAGCCTCAATTGCATCCATGTCAAAATCCATAGGTGCGTCTGGGTTTTCTACGTTATATAATTCTTGATATTCTTCAATATTATTTAAAAAGAAACCAACATAGGGCATGGTGTATTCTAATACCATCACACCACCATTTTCAGGCTCTGTGACAGTTGTTTCACTAGAAAACATGCTAGAAAGCAAACTCTGTGACGTAATACTCTCTGTTTCCTCGTCTACTTCGGGCAGCGGTGTATCGCCCTCTTTTAGACTTAAGGTTAACGTACTCGTATTTGGGTTATATTGCACTGCCGTAACCTGCAATGTTTCAAAGTAACGCATAACCGACGAATAACTCATTCCATCTACATCTGCGCTACTCGTCGCATAAACTGACCAAATCATCATTACCATTGCCATGACAATGACAATACTAATTGGACTAAATCCAAACTTTCTTGGTTTCAAAAAAACAACCCCTCTTCTATCTTTTTATTTTGTATAAACATCTGGGTGCAGCACCCCAACATAAGGTAAATTGCGATATTTTTCATTATAGTCTAGCCCATAACCAACTACAAATTCATCAGGCACTTCAAAACCTTTATAATCAGGTTGGATATCCGCTTTGCGACGGCTTGGCTTATCTAAAATCGCACAAACTTTTACCGATTCCGGATTACGTAACTTTAACATTGGCACTAGGTTCGATAACGTGATACCGGTATCCATAATATCTTCTACAATCAGCACATGCTTTCCGCCTAAATCTGCGTCTAAATCTTTAATGATTTTCACAAGACCGGTGCTAACAGTATTTTCATTCCCATAGCTAGATACAATCATGAAATCAATGCTACAAGGAATTGTCACTGCACGCATAATATCTGCCATAAATACCACAGCACCTTTTAAAATCGAAACCAAGACAAGGTCTTTCCCCTCATAGTCTTTGCTAATTTGCGCGCCTAACCCAATCGTTTTATCATGCAATTGCTGCTCTGTCACTAAAATATCCTTAATATCTTTGTCCATGCTTGTTGTCATTATATAATTCCTCCGCATACTTTTCTTCTGTAATTTTTACAATCCTTTTGGTGTTCTCGTTGGGCGTATATCCTTGCGCAAACCCGTGCCCCCATAGCCATACCACAGTATGACCATCTGCCAATAGTGGCTGACGGCAACGCTCTTGCTCTGGCACAGCGTATTCGTTGTGCCATTTTTTAACTGTTTTGGTCAATCCCCGACCCACAGGCGCAAAGGTATCACCCTGCGCACGACAACGCAAAGTTAACGATGCTACTATTTTATCATAATCCGCATAATTTTTTAAGTCTTTTTTGTGAACGAGGTGTATTTTTTCCATGTTTTTAGGCGAAATTTCCTTAATTTCAAGACAATAGCCGCCTGGAAACTGGTATCGCCCTAGTTGTATTGGATAGTATTCTACAAATTGCGCCTGTTGAACAGGCTGATTGACAGTATAGATTACTTTTAAATTGCCAGCATCTATTACAAATCGCACCTCATCCGTAATCTGGACCGCACCACTACCCGACACAACTAATGCGCATAATGCTTGTACATATTTTTGCTCAGGGTCACGCAACGGGCAAACGAGCTGATACATTGCTTGTGATAAAACAAGGGAATCAGCTTGCCGCAAATCTGCAATAGAAAAAGAAAGATTTTGTTGACATTCCATTGCACTCAAAACAGTTTGTATTGAGTGCCGCGCCGTCATACCACAAGCTGTTCGATATGATTTCACAAGCAACTCTTCCGCAAGTCTAGCAAAATACAAGTCTACCTGCGCCATTTTTTCGCAAAATTGCCCAAGATGCGCTACTGCAGATTCATTTGCATAACAAAGCGAAGGCAATGCATATTGGCGCAAATGATTTCTTGCATAACATGCCATATAATTTGTTTCATCTGTTACATATTCTTGCCCAATGCATGCACAATACGCTTCGACCTCTGCACGCGTTAGACAGAGCAATGGACGCACATAACAATCTCTGCATGGGCGAATTCCAGCAGCACCATGCATCCCCGTACCCCGTGCAAGGCGAAACAGTAACGTTTCCGCTTGGTCATTTAAAGTATGTGCTGTTGCGATCAAAACATTTGGTTGGGTCAGCAATGTTTCAAAATAGGTGTAACGCAAGCTACGCGCCCACATTTCCCCCGCTTGTACAGGTGGCAAGTTACCATCAGCCTGCGCATTAAAAACGATTAAGGGTACAGACAAGGCATCACACTGCGCACGAACAAACTGCTCATCGGCATCCGCCTGTGCGCCGCGCATTCCATGATTTACATGGCATGCATGGATTGAAAGCATTTGGTTTGGTGCTAGCACTAGCAATATCTTTAGTAAAGACATACTGTCAGCACCACCAGAAAGCGCAACATAAACAGTTGCGCCTTGTGGAAACAGTTTTTGCTTCGTGCAGAATTCAAACACCATTTGTTCTGTTTTTGCTAAAAAAGCAACGTTATCATTCATGTTGGAAATCCACATCCTTAAAGCAAGTATGTGCACCATCCCAGCTCAGTGGAATGACACTTGTTTCACCATGACGGTTTTTCGCTACGATACACTCTGCCTTTTGGTTGTCTACATCACCGTCGCTATCCCCTTTTTGGCTTGCGTAATACGCTTCACGATACAAAAACAATACGCAGTCAGCGTCTTGTTCGATCGAACCAGAATCGCGCAAATCCGAAAGTTGTGGGCGGTAGCCAGAGCTTGCACCTTGTTTTTCCACCGCACGCGAAAGTTGGCTAAGTGCGATAACAGGCACATTTAATTCTTTTGCCATAATCTTTAGGTTACGCGTAATCCCACTAATTTCTTGCACGCGGTTTTCACTTTTTGTACCACTAGTCATCAGCTGCAAATAGTCAATGATAATGACACCAACATTTTTTCGTTTTGGGTCTTGATTGATACGGCGAATTTTCGCTTTCATCTCTGCAATGGTGATACCCGCACTGTCATCTAAATAGAGCGATGTTTCCGCAAGCAAGCTACTTGCAAGGGCTAAATCATCCCACTCATCCGCGCCTAATCTTCCTGTACGGAACACATGGCTATCCACACGCGCTTTTGCCGAAAGAATACGGTTCGTCAACTGCTCTTTATTCATTTCCAAACTAAAAACCGCAACCGTAACATCCTGCTGTTCTACGATATTTGTTGCAATATTCAGTGCAAAACTTGTCTTACCCATACCAGGTCGCGCCGCCAAGATAATCAAGTCACTGCGACCCAAGCCAGTTAACACGCTATCAAGCAATCGGAAACCAGTCGGAATACCTTTATACAAATCCGCGTTCTCACCCGAAATATTTTGCAACATCATCATAGATTCTACAACGGTATCGCCAATATGGGTCAGCGGATTGCTTTCGTGCCCTGCACGCATTTCAAAAATACGTTGTTCTGTGCTTTCAAGCAAATAATCCGTATCTTCATTTGAATTTTCAAGCAACTCTTTTGCCATAGACAGCAATTCGCGTGAACGAAAATTCTTCGATACAATATCAATATAAGACCGCAAATTCGAAATAGAAGGGACTACTTCAGCGAGAGATGTCAAATACACTGCTGCATCAGCTGCGCTTTCAAATGCAGAATCATTATGAATTGCATCAATTAGATTGATGATATCGATTGGTCGTTGATCTGCCGATAGCGCACGCATCTGTTCATATACCGCACGATTTTGCGCAGAATAAAACATTTCAGGGCGCAACAAATCAAAGTATTCCCCTATATCCTCTGGTTTTAGAAGAAATGCCCCCAAGATGCTTTGTTCTGCACCCATACTGTATGGCATCTTCACCCCGATACTTTCTAGGCTAATCTCATTTTTGCGATATCCTGCTTTGCTATATTCCATATCATACACCCAAAAAGTGTTGCGACATCATTTTATCTGAACGGAAATCAAGAAATAAGTTAGTTCTTGTGCGCAAAACACAGCAAGAAAACCTCTCATTCTTTACGATATCTGTGGCATAAAATGTGTTACAACACTTATTTATTATCACTATGTTTATTTTAGGTTGCCTAGCGAGCCCGCCGTAAAGCAAGATTGCTATCTGCGACAAACGATTTAAACAGCAGTCACTTCTACGTTCAATTTAAAACTTGCTACCACACCTTTGTGTAAGCGCACTTTCGCATTATAAACCCCTGCATCTTTGATGTCCTTGGTTTCTAATTCAATTTTTTTCTTATCTACGGTTTCCCCTACCACAGTACTTAAAGTTGCCGCAACCTCTTTGCTTGTAATTTTTCCAAATAGGCGACCACTTTGCCCGCCCTTTGCTTGCAATGTAATAGTTTGTTCGTTGATTTTTGCAGCAACAGCCTGTGCCGCAGCAACAGCCTGCGCCTCATGGTAATCCGCTGCAGCTTCTTTTGTTTTCGCAATATTAATTGCTGTGCTATCTGCGGCAACCGCTAATTTGCGGGGGAAAAGGAAGTTACGTGCATAACCATCCGAAACTTCACAAATTTCATTTTTCTTGCCAATGGTTTTTACATCTGATGTCAACATTACTTTCATAATCATTACCCTCTCTATGTTTGTAAATTTATTTCTTGTAGTATACCACGAAACTAGGGCTTGGTACAAGTACCCGTCCTAAAAATGCAGCTCAACCTTTTTTCTGTGATTGATTTTGTGCGGCACGATACAAATCAATCGCCGCGCAAATCTTTTTATAGGCATCCTCTAGTCCAGTCTCGTTCAACTGCGCACCTGCCATCGTCTGATGTCCGCCGCCACCGAGCGCTTCCATCACAACTTGCACATTCACGGTGCCCATGCTTCGTGCACTAATATTAATGCCATTGCCTTTTTTCACCGCAACGAAGCTCGCTTCAACACCATCGATGCTAAGCAAATCATTTGCCGCTTGTGGTACAGCAACCGGCATACTAGATGCCACTTCGTCCCCTAATGAAATCGCGCAATTTTTATAATGACGCGTGTTTTCCACTAATTTGCATTTTGCAAGATATTCATCCAATCTTGTATTGAACAACGCTTTTACACGTTCTGTTTCTGCACCATAACGGCGCAAAACAGCCGCAGCTTCAAAAGTGCGCACACCCGTATGTAAGCTAAAGTTACGCGTGTCTAGCATAATACCTGCCAACATTGCCTCTGCTTCAATACGCGTTGGTTTTGCATCTTTCCCACCAACATATTGCAACAATTCACAAACCAGTTCACTTGCACTACTTGCATACGGCTCATGGCAAACAAGCGCTACGTTATCAATGTGCCCAGGCGCTTTGCGATGATGGTCAATGACAACAACATTTTTGCACGCTTTCAAAATATCCCGGCTTTCCACGAGAACTTCTTGATAAGTATCCACCACTACACAAAGGGTTTTGTGGCTTACCGCATCAAGTGCTTTTTCTGGAGCAATAAAATCGTCTGCACAACCTGCGTCCTCAAACACTTTGATGACACTCTCAGCGAGGGTTGCCTCTCGACGTAGCGCAATCACAGCTGGCACATTGCAAGTTTTGCAAATGCGCAACACCCCCTGTGCCGCGCCCACAGCATCTAAATCACTCATGCGGTGTCCCATAATGACAACGCTTTCGGATTGCTTAATCAAATCCACAAGCGCATTGGCAAGCAAGCGTGTCTTTACCTTACTGCGTTTCTCTACCCCATGGCTTACGCCGCCATAGAACGAGAATCCATCCGCTGTTTTTTCTGCAGCCTGATCACCACCGCGACCTTGTGCCATGTCGAGGGCTTGAACCGCCATTTCATGGCACTCTTGGAACGTATTCCCGCTTCGCCCAACACCGATAGAAACAGAAAGGTTAATGGTATCATCCAGCGCGCGAATTTTATCAAGCAAGTCATATCTTGCCTGCGCAAATTGCGCAAGATATCGTTCCTCTACCACCGCGATATATTGCCCACTTGCAAAGCGGCGCAAGACACCCGCAGCGTTTGTTACAATCGCCTCTTCTAAAATGCGATTTACCCCTTCCAATAAACGCGCGCGCTCACTGTCAAGCAAATCCCCAAACACATCTGTATAGCCGTCAATTGCAATCATCAGACAACCTGGTCGGCTTGCACGATATTCTGCGGCAATGTTACGCAGCTTGGTTTCCTCAGTCAAATAAACAATAGTAACGCTTTCTTTTGCGCGGATCGTAGTAGACGCAAACAAATGCCATGCGCGCCCATTCAGTTTCAAATACTGACCCTTTTCAGAAGAGCATGCCTTGATATCAAATCCAGGCAAAATTTTAGTAATACCTGCAAGTGGCGCATCGCCGCCTTCCAAAATATCACCTAAAAAAGCAGCGTTGTACCACAAAACGGTTTTGCCACTTATCATTACAATGGGCGTCGATAAATTCGCAAGACTAAACGAAAGATTGGACTGTTCAAAGAACGCGCCACCAATCCAACGACTCACCAATTGCCGCACTTGCCGCGCCAACAAAACCACGGCAAGCAAAAAGACAATCCACATCACAAGTGTTGCAATCGCCTGTGCGGGCGATATGATAATCAGTCGCAGGCTTAACCCCGCTGACAAAAGCAAGAGGCCCACCACGACCACCTCTAGCGTTATGCTAATTCTGTGCTTCATGATGCGCCTCCTTTTTGTTTGCATATCTTTATAAAGTAACTTTATTATTCACTAACACCAAGATAGCGATTGCGTATTCCGATACGCAATGCAACTGCTATTAGTATCTATTTTACTCGATAAAAGGGCTTGCCGTCAATATTAAATTTACACTTCCATCAAAACAGGCAAAACCATCGGACTACGCTTTGTCTTTCGATAGATATAACTACTGAGTGCTTCCCGCACACGTGTTTTCACACTGTTCCAGTCGCGCACATTTTCATCCATGCAACGCTCAAGTGTATTTTGCATCAAAGCGCGCGCGCCATTCATCATATCCTCGTTTTCACGCACATAAACAAATCCACGGCTAACAAGGTCTGGTCCTGCGACAATCACACCATTTTCGCGGTCAACCGTTGCGACTACAATCATAATACCATCTTCCGATAAATGTTTGCGGTCACGCAATACCACGTTGCCCACATCGCCAACGCCTAAACCGTCAACCATCACTGCACCTGCCGAAACAGGCTCGCCCAGTTTTAGTTCTTTATTGGACATAATAATATTAGAGCCGTTTTCCGCAATGATAATATTTGAATATGGAACACCCAGGCTTGCCGCTGTCAGTGCATGTTTTTTCAATTGTTTGTATTCACCATGCACTGGCAAGAAATATTTCGGACGGGTTAGGTTAATCATTAACTTTTGCTCTTCTTTGCAAGCATGACCCGAAACATGGACATCATACATGCTTTCATAGATTACCTCTGCCCCGAGCAACAGCAAACCATTAATGATTTTAGTGACGCTTTTCTCGTTGCCTGGAATTGGAGTTGCCGAAATGATGATGAAATCACCAGGACCAACCCTTACCTGGCGGTGGCTATTTGCCGCCATACGGCTTAGCGCACTTAACGTTTCGCCTTGGCTACCAGTTGTGATTAATACGATTTTCTCAGGTGGATATTGATTAATCTGTTCTACCTCAATCAAAGTGCCATCTGGAATGCGCATCATGCCAATTTCCTGTGCCATTGCGGTGTTTTTCAGCATGCTGCGTCCACTAAACGCAACCTTACGTCCTTCTGCCACCGCAATATCAATAATCTGCTGCACACGCGCTAAGTTAGATGCAAAGGTCGCAATGATAATACGCTGTTTGCCAGCGCGCGCAAATAGATTTTGAACGCCTTCTTTTACCGTCTGCTCGGTTGCAGTAAAGCCCGAACGCTCTGCATTAGTAGAATCGCTCAACAAAGCAAGCACCCCTTTATCGCCATAAGCAGAAAAGGTTGCAAGGTCAATTGGGTCACTATACAAAGGGGTATAGTCAATTTTGAAGTCGCCCGTCTGAATGACAACACCCGCAGGGCTATCAATCGCAAATGCAACTGCGTCCGGAATAGAGTGGTTTACATGAATTGGTTCAATGGTAAAGCAACCTAGTTTAAACTTTACCTTTGGAGAAATTTCCACTATTTTTGTTTTCCCAACGAGATTAAACTCTTCTAGTTTATTTTTAATCAAACCACAAGTAAGTTTCGTCGCATACAAAGGTAAATTCACCTTGCGCAGTAAATAAGGCAAACTACCAATATGGTCTTCGTGACCATGTGTAATAACGATGCCTTTGATTTTATCTGCATTTTGTTCGATGAAGGTGAAATCTGGAATAACCAAATCAATACCAAGCAGTTCATCGTCTGGGAATACTAGCCCGCAATCGACAACAATCATATCGCCATTGCATTCATATACCGTCATGTTTTTACCAACTTCACCTAAGCCACCCAAAGGATATAGGTGTAATTCTGTATTCGCTGCGCGACCTGCACCTTGTGCACGTGGTTTGCGGGGTGCATAACGTTGCCGCGCATTTCCTGAGCTTGTGCTCGAGGCAGTCTGTTGTGTTTGTTTGTTTTCTGTCATAAGTCCTCCATTGAATCGCAATCGAAAATAGCTTGCCATTTTCTGTGTAAATAATAATTCGTACTGCGTTATTCCAAAGAGTCTGATACTGTTTTTCCGCCAAACAGAAAATAAGCACTAAAACAAAACAACACTTATTGCCTTGCCCTAACCCCATTTTCTTATTTGACAAAAAAATACATTCTCTTTTTATTTTGGATAAAATTTCGAACGCGATTACAGTTCACCTGCAAGATGCAACCGTCGCATAAGTAGGAATTCGCTGAACATGCGCCATACGCATGCTCCTATACGTTTTTGAATTACATTTAGTATAATCACATTTTCGCTACTTGTCAATTGCTAGTCTTGGCCTTTTGCTAAAATTATACTCTTGTCTGAAGGCACAAAGTCTATTATAATAGTAATAATGTTAAGAAATGAGGCAAATTATGAAACAAGTAGAAGTTTTTACTGATGGGGCATGCAGTGGCAACCCAGGCCCTGGTGGTTGGGGGGCTGTACTGCGCTATCGTGCAGGAGAACGAGTCTTTGAGAAAGAGCTCAGTGGCGGTGATGCAAACACCACCAATAACCGAATGGAACTTACCGCTTTTATCCGTGCATTGCAAGAGCTAAAAGAACCTTGCGCGGTGACCTTATGCAGTGACAGCAAATATGTAATTGATGCTTTGCAAAAAGGCTGGGCAAAAGGATGGCGCACCCGTGGGTGGAAAAAAGCAGATAAATCCCCCGCTTTAAACACTGATTTATGGGAACAAGCGCTAGTGCAACAAGACAAGCACAACTTAACCTATATATGGATCAAGGGACATGCTGGACATTCAGAAAACGAACGCTGTGACCGCCTTGCCGTAGAACAAAGCAAACTACACGGCGGCAAACAAGCGTAACAACCATAAAATTGGGCCTTCCCCCCAACGAAACGAAAGGAAATCATCATGGCAGGAGAATTTTTACCCGCAAACGGCTTCGACACTTACGAAACACAAGACAAGGTTCTTGTTGGTATGAGTGGTGGTGTCGACAGCAGCGTAACTGTGCGTATTTTGCAGCAGCAGGGATTTTATGTACAAGGGGCAGTTATTCGCTTTTCTGACGCACACCAAAAGGCGGTCGATGCAGCCCTAGAAGCTGCGGAACAACTAGGAGTTGAGTGCATGGTACTCGATGTCGCAGAATTATTTGAACAAGAAGTTATCACCCCGTTTTGTGAAAGCTACTGCAAGGGTGAAACCCCCAACCCCTGTGTGCTCTGCAATCCCACTGTAAAATTCACCGCACTGCTTGCCGCAGCAGACAAACTAAACTTTGCTTATATCGCCACGGGACACTATGCGCGTGTAGAAACCGATAACAATGGTATCAGTCACATTTGCTTACCAGAAAGCACAGCGCGCGACCAAAGCTATATGCTTGGGCGCCTTGGGCAAAATGTGCTTTCTCGCCTGTTATTGCCCCTTGGCGAATTCCAAAAAGATGATGTGCGCGAACTTGCAACTGAATTTAATCTCAGCTGCGCCAACGCACCAGATAGCATGGAAATCTGTTTTATACCCGATAATGACTATGCCGGTTACATTAAAGCACGTGGTCTAGCGGGCAAAGACGGTCGATTCCTCTCCCCAGAAGGTAAAGACCTTGGCGCACACAAAGGGGTGCTTCACTACACCGTCGGTCAGCGAAAAGGACTTGGTATTGCACTTGGCAAACCTGCTTTCGTTCGCGAAATTTGCGAAAACGGTAACATTCAACTCGCATACGCAGGTGATGAATATTTTTCTACCATCCAAATCCGCGACCTTGCTAGTGCAAATGGTGAAGTGCTCCCTCAGGGTGAATATCTCATTAAAATTCGCAGCGCTGCAACCCCTAGCCCTTGCTATTTTGATGGCGATGCAACCATCACCATGCCCGAACCAATTCGCGCTCCTGCCCCTGGGCAAAGCGCAGTTTTTTACCATGCGGATGCCGTGCTTGGCAGTGCATTTATCGTAAAAGCATTTTAAATTTTTATAACAATGACAAAGCTGCCCGCTATCGTTCACTTTTAAAGTGCGATAGCGGGCAGCTTTTTTATTATTCAAGTTCCGATTTAAAATACAGTTCTACCATTTGCTGCGCAATCCGTTGACAATAACAAGAAAGCGATGTTACTGCAAGCAAACTTGCAAGCTGATCCGTTTTGCTTGTTTCGCAATCAGGTGTTATACATAGCTCTTCCATGAGTTCTGCTAAAACCGCGCGTTGCTTTTGCTTTTGTGACAAAGCCATTTCCCATGCCTCAACCAAATCGAACTCCGACGCAACGTCTGCACCCTGCAATGCTGTTTTAATTTCTTGGATACTTAATGTATTTTTCATGGCATAAATGGCAAGCATTTGCATGATTTGTTCTTTTGTATATTTTTTTCCTTTAATTGGTTTAATCAAACCCTCTTTGCTGTAATTATTTATCATTGTTTTGGTTAAAATCTTTTCATCGGGTGTACGCCGATTTGCATCATATTTTTCCTCAATTAAGGTAATAATTTGATCCATATACAAATCAATGGCGGGAATTTCCTCTGTTTTCATTTCCGCGTCACATAATTCTTTTTCAATCAGACTGATTAATTTTCGATCCATTTTCATACTCCTTATAAAACATTTGCAAAAGAATCATTAAAAATCGCAGTTTTTTTTGCGAAGCTCCCTCTTTGCTATACTATACCATATAAAAGAATTTTACACAACACAAGATAATATACAAAAAACAACAATTCGCTTGCCTTTACAGTCACCATGTGTTATACTTCAACAAATAATATAGTTATCAACACTATATTATGCAACATCAATTTCTGTTTTTTTGTAAATCCATTTATCACACGATGTCATATTACTGTGGAGGTATCTCATGTTGAAATCATTTCACCAAGCAAAAGACCCCATGAGTAGTTATACTCATTTTTTAGGCGCATTACTCTCTGTCCTCGCTACCCTCATTATGCTTTCTATCTATCGCCATAGCGGGCATAGTGATAGTATAATCCATCTCTCTATCCTATTATTTGGTTTTTCTCTTGTCGCACTGTATTCGGCCAGTTGCATTTACCATTTTGTCGTAGGACCTGACGCACTTTCCATTCGTTTACGAAAACTTGACCACGCCATGATTTACGTACTAATCGCTGGCACCTACACCCCTATTTGCGCTAAATTTTTATCGGGGAGCGCACGAACCACCTTTATTGCTGCAATTTGGGGCGCTGCCCTTTTGGGTATCGTGATAAAAGTAGCATGGTTAAATGCACCACGTTGGCTTTATACTAGTCTATACCTCATCATGGGCTGGGCGCTTTTATTTGACTTTGATTCGTTCCGCGTCATTCCACTCCCCTGCCTTGCCTTAATCGCATGTGGTGGCATTTCTTATACCATCGGCGCTATCATTTATATTGCACAAAAACCCGACATCTGCAAAAATTTTGGCTTTCATGAAATCTTTCATGTGCTTATTATGATTGGCTCTGCATTTCACATTGCTGCGGTTGCATGCTACGTTCTATAACCTACACGATACCATTACCAAACAAAAAAATCCCTTACAAGTGGCAGAACCTAAGTTCTAAGCCATTTCGCAAGGGATTTTCTTTTGTTTATATTTCGAGCAGTAGCATTAAGTGTTCATTGTATTTTTTACAATAACATCATGGCTGCCGCCTTCTACGATACTTGTTGAAGACACAACGGTCAAGCGTGCTTTCTCTTGTAGCTCTGGAATAGAAAGTGCGCCACAGTTGCACATGGTACTCTTCACTTTATAAAGGGTCGTGTTGACACCATCTGCAAGTGTACCTGCGTAAGGCACATAGCTATCTACACCTTCTTCGAAGGTAAGTTTTGTAGAGCCACCAAGGTCATAACGTTGCCAGTTACGTGCACGGTTCGACCCTTCCCCCCAATATTCTTTAACATAGTTGCCATTGATACGAATTTTATTAGTTGGGCTTTCATCAAAGCGAGCAAAGTAACGGCCAAGCATTACAAAATCAGCGCCCATTGCAAGCGCAAGTGTCATGTGATAATCATGCACAATACCGCCATCCGAGCAAATTGGGACATAAACACCTGTTTCAGCAAAATATTCATCGCGCGCTTTTGCTACTTCGATAACGGCAGTTGCCTGACCGCGACCAATCCCCTTGGTTTCGCGTGTAATACAGATAGAGCCACCGCCAATACCAATTTTAATAAAGTCAGCGCCTGCCTTTGCTAAGAAGCGGAAGCCTTCACGATCAACAATATTACCAGCACCAATTTTCACAGAATCGCCATAATTCTCACGCACCCAAGCAATGGTCTGTGCCTGCCATTCAGAGAAACCTTCCGAAGAATCAATGCAAAGGGCATCTACACCAGCTTCTACTAACGCAGGCACACGCTCTGCATAATCACGCGTGTTGATACCCGCACCTACCACATAGCTCTTATTTGCATCCAATAATTCATTGTTGTTCTTTTTGTGGGTTTCGTAGTCTTTACGGAATACAATGTATTTTAGCATGCCATCCGCATCAATCAAAGGCAAGGTATTAATTTTCTTATCCCAGATGATAATGTTGCAATCGTGTAGGCTTGTTCCCTCTGGCGCAGTCACGAGCTTTTCAATCGGTGTCATAAAGGTAGTTACTTTTGCATCTAGCGCAGTATGACCAACGCGATAATCGCGGCTTGCCACAATACCACAGAGCTTACCGCTTGCCGTGCCGTCAGCAGTAACTGCAATGGTAGAATGCCCTGTGGATGCTTTTAATTCAAGCACTTCCGCAAAAGTGCTCTCTGGTGAAAGATTTGAATCTGATACAACATAGCCTGCCTTATGTGTTTTCACACGGCGTACCATCGCTGCCTCATTTTCAATGCTTTGCGAACCATAAATAAACGAAACACCACCTTGTTTCGAAAGGGCAATCGCCAGCTTATCGCCCGATACAGATTGCATCACCGCACTAATCATAGGGATATTCATCGTAATTGGGCAGACTTCCTCGCCTTTACGATATTTCACCAGTGGGGTTTTTAAACTAACAGCAGTGGGCACATGCTCTGCCGAAGAATACCCTGGCACCAACAAATATTCACCAAAGGTGCGCGAAGGTTCTTCAAAATAATATGCCATAAACAATCTCCTTTTTCTTACAATACAAAACAAAATATATAAATATTATGATTACAAATAATATACCATATTTTCCAAAAAAACACAAAGGATTTGCATGACAAAATTTTTGCTTTTTTGCAAAATCCGCTTGTGCGTTTTCCTGTAAAGTATGACTTCAACGAAAAAATGACACAAAAAACCCCGCCTAAATGGCGGGGTTTTTTGCACACGAAGTGAGGCATCGCTTTTATGCAACCAAGACCGTGAAGGAGTACGGCCGAAGGAGGAGGTTGCTCGAAGCCTCAAAAAACAAGAAAAAGATTTCGGATTAGGTGTTACCTTTTCCGTAACTAAATTGTAACTCTTTTGAAACCAAATTGCAATACCTTTTTGTAAGAAAGTTGTAACTAATTTAAACTTTCTGTATTTTTCACATTTTTAAGGCTTGATTTTTAGCATTTTTTGCACATTTGACCGCAAAACAGTAAAGTGCTGAAGTGTTTTTATACAGAAAACACCTTAACTGTCATCTTGATGGCTAATTTTCATCAAAAGAAAATTATGTTACAACAAATCAATACACGCAAAAAGCCTCAAAAACGGGCGATTTATTTTCATCTTGACCCTTATTCCCTACAATATAAGCGCCATTTTCCCCCTGACCAATTTTCACTTGCATGCACTCACCTAACAGAAGCTCTCGATGGTAATTCACCATAATCCGTTTAAGCTCACGCTGACGCATCTCGTTGGTAGGCAACACATCACAAACAACATCAAAATAATTCGCATTATTCATGTGTCCATTGGCATCACAGTTCGTATACATTGCGTTGAATTCACCACAGGCAGCTAACAGCGAAACTTTTGGTACGCGCATATCCACCAAACGGTCAATCTGAACATCCCACTGTTCATCAAATGGAACTGGGGAACGACGTAACAGTTTGTGGGTATCTATATCCATAAGCACCCAGATGCTATCTACACATGCCACTTCTTCTCCTGCTGCATCGTAAATAAGCGTCACTCTGCGAAATTTCAATCGTTTTGAATGCTCTGGTTGGGTTACAAAGGTTAACACCTCATCCGCGCGTGGCATACGGCGAAATTCAATGGCTTGCTTGGCTAACAAAAATACCATATGATATGATTCATTGAATTCTCTGGTTACACCAAGCAAGGTCGCGTGTTTTAAGGCAACGTGCTCAACATAACGCATCAACACCGCAGGACGAACACGCCCTAAAAAATCGCCTTCCCCATATTTCATCTGAAAAGATTCTGTATAACACTTGCTTTTTTCCATCTGATACCTCGATTTATCTAAAACAATTTTATTCTAACAAACCATTACCGATACGCTCTTTTAAGTCAGCAATTTTATCTTCAATACGCTTGATTGTAACAAGAAACGCTTGATCTTCTTTCCCGCTTGGGTCCTCTAGACCCCAATCCTCTCGATGTCTACATGGCAACATTGGGCATTGCACATTACACCCCATTGTCACCACAATATCAACTGCGGGGATGTCTGCCAACAACTTGCTGCGTTGTGTTTGCTGCATATCTATCCCATGTACCTGTTTCATCAATCGCACTGCATCTTGATTGATTTGCGGTTTCACTTCTGTGCCCGCTGAATAACTCTCAAACACATCTACAGCCATTACTTTGCCGAGCGCTTCCGCTATTTGGCTCCGACAAGAGTTGTGCACACAAACAAATGCCACTTTGGGTAAATTCATCGCTAATTTCTCCTTCTTTTAAACAAAAGGTGCGCTATTTCATGTATCATCTGCGTAACACAAACACAAATACGAAACAGCGCACCAAAATATCGCAAAAACTATCGTTTATTTCGCCACTTTTTGTGGCAAATTCATCTCTGGCATTAATTCATCACTAATTACCTGTAACATCTCTTGAAATTTAGCAACATCTTCCGTTGGAAACCGCTGTTCAATGCGCTGCATCACAGTTTTTAAATAAGCATAGCTAATACTATAATAATCGATATACTTTTGAGTTGGATACAATCGATACTCTCGCTTATCATGTTCTGAACGAACCTTTTTCACATAACCCTTCTGAATTAAACTGCTGATTTTATACGCTGCATTCGGGGTTGAAATATTCATCATACGCGAAAATTCTGCAATGGTTGGATTTTGCATTGCCATAATCCCTTCCATACAAAAAGATTCTACTGTGGTCAGGGTCGCTTCCCTTTTTTCAAATCGAAAAAACACTTTTTGGTAAAAATGCAATTTAAATTTAGTATATACATCTTGGAACGCCTTATCCAACATTGCCTTCATCTCCTACGTTTTTATATATTCTTCGATTTATTATACCACGCAATGCCAAATTTAAAAAGAGTTTTCTCAATTTTTATCAAAAAGTTTACCTAAAATAGTTGAACAAAAACTACGCGAGCACATTTTCACACTTAAAGCAGTGCTTTTTCGCTTTCTTTTGATCGCATACTAATTGACATCAGCGCAAAAGTTTGCCTTTTTGCACAATATGCACAAGTTCCAAATCTTTATTCAACAGCAACACATTGCCATACGCATTTTGAGACAAACTGCCATAATCCTCCGAAATCCCGATAACTCTAGCCGGGTTTGTGCTCGCAGCCTTGACGGCACTTTCTAGTGGCACACCCATCTCCTTTACTGCGTAACGCATACAATCGAACAGGTTGGTTGCACTACCGGCAATCACCTCCGGTTTGTGTGTTAAGGTGCAACGGCGGCCATCCACAGTAACCGCCTGACCACCTAGTTCATATTGCCCATTGGGCAGTCCGCATGCCATCATGCTATCCGCAACTAACACTACTTTGTCATCACCAAATATCCGGAAAGTAAAACGCACTACGGCAGGGTGAATATGAATATTGTCAGTAATGAGTTCTACCGTAGCACCCGCTTCACTTGCCGCAATGATAGGACCTGGCAATCGATGATTAATTCCCGGCATCGCATTATATAAATGTGTCACATGATTGGCACCACGTGCAAATGCTTCCGTGGCAATCTCATAATCCGCCACCGTATGAGCAAGAGAAATCGCCTTAACCTCTTGTTTAATGGCATCAATGCATTCCATTGCGCCAACTTCTTCTGGCGCAATATCACACATTTTAATCAATCCGTTTGCACGTTTTTGCAAGCGAGAAAACATTGCTGCATCGGGCGAATGAAAATACTCTGGGTTTTGTGCGCCGGCTTTTTTAGGGCTTAGGAAAGGACCTTCCATATTAATGCCAACTAAATCTGCACCTGTCCCGTTTTTGTGCGCTGCTGCAGCATCTACGATATTCCCAATGATTTCTTCACTAAATGTCATGGTCGCAGGGCAGATCGCAAGCACACCTACGCTCGCCTGGTAATCTGCAATGGCTTGAATTGCCTCTTCTGTCGCATCGCAAAAATCATAACCCACGCAACCGTGAAAATGCAGGTCTACTAACCCCGGAATGGCATACAGTCCACTAGCGTCTATCACCGCCTCTGTTACCTGATCTTGTGCAGACTTTTCCTCAATCCGACCTGTACTATCGTTGATAAAAATATCGCTGTTTTCAAATTGCCCCATGGCACTAAAAACACTAGCATTTTGAATAATCATAATAAAGCCTCTTTCTATTGATGTAATACGGCGGTACTACACCACCTTCTTCGGTTTGCTTTTAATATCTTCTACTTTGATTTAAGCGATTTTCAGGTGAAATGTCAAGGGGGCACTTTGTTCATTTTTTACAATTATTGCGCTTTCTTTCCCTTCTATTCGTCGCTGCGCAAATTTTTTCATAGCAAACTGCTTTTTTCCATTCAAATGCAAAAAAAATACATTGTCTTTATCTGTAATTTTGATATGATTAAGATAAGAACAATACGCAACAAAAATGATGGAGTGTACTTATGAAAAATATTGTTAATCTACGCGATAATATCAAGGCAGGCAACTATTCTGAAGCATTGATGCATCTCTATTGCTGCACACAAGAAGAAACATATCTCCATGCAAATCGTTTTCTATCTGTACTGAATGGTTTGCGCAATACATTTGGTGCACACCCGCAAGCCGCACTGTTTAGTGCACCAGGTCGCACAGAAATTGGCGGCAACCACACCGACCATCAGCATGGTCGTGTTTTGGCAGGCAGTGTTAATATTGATATGATTGCCGCAGTCGGAGAAAACTGCACTAATTTTCTCCGTGTCCAAAGCGAAGGATATCCTCTGTGTGAAATTGATCTTGCAGACCTTTCAATAAAAAAAGAAGAAGAAAACACCAGCGCCGCCATTCTCCGCGGCACCTGTGCAGCTTTTGCATCCCGTGGCGCAGTTTTACAAGGGTTAGATATTTATATTTCAAGCAACGTACCAAAAGGCAGTGGTGTTTCCTCTAGCGCCGCCTTTGAAACATTGATTGGCACAATTTTAAACGAGCTATTCCTTGGCAAAGAAGGCACACCTGCCAAAGTCAGCGCCATTGAAATCGCACAAATTGGGCAATGGGCAGAAAATGTATATTTTGCAAAGCCCTGCGGACTAATGGATCAAATGGCATCCAGTGTGGGTAATATCATCACTATCGATTTTGGCGATAAAGAACATCCAGTCGTCACACCGGTTGCTGTTGATTTTGCCAAAGCAGGTCTTGCGCTTTGCATTTTAGATTCCGGTGCTGACCATGCCGATTTAACAGATGAATACGCAGCTGTTCCAAGTGAATGCCGCGCTGTTGCCGCCATTTGCGGCGCAGAAGTGTTACGCGATGTTCCCTTTGCGACCTTCTTGAGCAAAGTTTCTGATTGCCGAGCAGCTTGCGGTGACCGCGCTGTATTACGCGCGTTTCATTTTTATGCAGATGATGCCCGCGTTCCTGCACAGGTTGCAGCATTACAAGCTGGTGATTTTGAAACTTTCTTGCGCCTTGTAAATGAATCCGGTAACAGCAGCTGGCAATTGCTCCAAAATGTTACACCCGCCGGCTACAAGGAAGAACAATCTGTTGCTATCGCCATCACGGTTGCTAAACAGGTGCTTGGCGGTAAAGGTGCCGTCCGTGTACATGGCGGTGGTTTTGCTGGCACCATTCAAGCCTTTGTACCACTAGAGCTGCTTGATACGTTCAAAGCACAAACAGAAGCTGTGCTTGGCGAAGGAAAATGCCACATCCTTTCTATTCGCCCACTAGGAGGGTATCAATTATGATTTATACCGCAATTGCTCAGCTTGTCCAATATGGATTACGCACGGCGCTTATCGCTCCTAGCGATACCATTTATATCACCAATCAACTATTAGAAGCACTTGCTTTAGACTCCTATGAAGATAGCCTTGCAAACGAAGCTGACGCCACACCCAGTTTAGAAGAAATTTTAACCGTCTTGGTAGACGACGCGATTGCTCGTAGCATTTGCCAAGATAACAGCGTCGCACGCGATTTATTTGACACAAAACTCATGGGCATTCTCACCCCTCGCCCTAGTGCTGTTTGCGCAGCATTCAAAGAACACTATGAAACACAAGGTGCTGCAGCCGCAACAGACTGGTTCTATCAATTCAGCCAAGACACTGATTACATCCGCCGCTATCGCATTGCACGCGATTTGAAATGGGTAACCACAGCGTCCTACGGTGATTTAGACATTACCATAAATCTCTCAAAACCCGAAAAAGACCCCAAAGCGATTGCTGCCGCTAAAAACGCACCCCAGAGCAGTTACCCCAAATGCCAATTGTGCAAGGAGAATGAAGGTTATGCCGGTCGCATGAATCATCCCGCACGACAAAACCATCGCATTCTCCCCCTCACCATCAACGATAGCGACTGGTGTTTTCAGTACAGCCCTTATGTATATTATAACGAACACTGCATTGTTTTTAATGCGGCGCACACTCCGATGAAAATCGAGGCGGCTACCTTCCGCAAATTGCTTGATTTCGTGGCACAATTCCCCCATTATTTTGTCGGTTCCAATGCCGATTTACCGATTGTTGGTGGCAGCATTTTAACACATGACCACTTCCAAGGCGGCAACTATACCTTCGCCATGGCAAAAGCCCCCATCGAGCAAAGTGTTTCTTTTGCTGATTTTGCAGATGTGACCGCAGGCATTGTACACTGGCCTATGAGCTGCATTCGCCTTTCCTGCCAAGACAGTAACCGCCTTGTCGCACTTGCAGATAAAATCTTGTCCGCTTGGCGCGGGTATAGCGATCCTGACGCATTCATTTTTGCTGAAACAGAGGGCGAAGCACATAACACCATTACGCCCATCGCACGTAAACGCGGTGAATGCTTTGAGCTTGATTTAGTTTTGCGCAACAACATTACCACTGCAGAGCACCCTCTCGGGGTGTATCACCCACATGCAAACCTACATCACATCAAAAAAGAAAACATTGGTTTAATTGAAGTGATGGGGCTTGCCGTATTACCTAGTCGCCTAAAAACAGAAATGGAAGATTTGAAAACCGCACTTCTTTCTGGTATTGCACCTGCGGCATTCACTGGGGAACTTGCACAACATGCTGCGTGGGCTGACGAAGTGCTTGCCAAGCACCCCGAATTCAGCACCAATGCCGCACAGAATATTCTTGAACAAGAAATCGGGCTTGTCTTTGCACAGGTACTTGCGGATGCAGGGGTTTACAAGCTCACCCCTAACGGACGCACCGCTTTTATGAAGTTCATTGCTTCTGTATAAAGCCCCACGGCCCTGTTCCTACTCGTTTTTATCACGAACACCACTGACAACAGCACCACACAGAGCACATTAAATAAAGCCGACACAAATTACAAAGGATGCAATTTGTGTCGGCTTTATTATTTCTATCAATCTTTTTTATTACATTTCGATTTTATTTTCGGGCTTGTTTCATGCCTTGCAATAGAACGATTGCTCTATACTTACCTCGCAATATCATGCAAGACAAAAGTGCTACGGTGTCTATTTGTCATCTAATTTATGCACCGATTGCTTAAAAGAAACTAACCTGACTGCTCTCCGGCAACCCGCCAAGCGCACCTACTGCGCGCAGCTTATCAAGGACACTTGCACCCACACCGCTAGACTGTTGCAATTCTTCAATCGAGATATATTCTTGCCCCGCAATGGTTGCTTTCTCTAACGCAATCGCGGCAGATTCACCTACCCCTTTGAGCGCTGTAAAGGGAAGGCGCACTTTACCATCTTCCACGGTATATTTGCTCGCATAGCTTTTGCCCAAAGCAATCGGCAAAAATTCATAGCCACGTGCCATCATCTCGTTTTCAAGCTGCAAAGACACCATCAAACTTTCGTCTTTCGCAACACGCTCTTCTTTCATCCGTTGCGCGACCTCTTTCATGTGTTTACGAGCAACTTTCACCCCACCGACGGCAGCCTCATAATCAATATCATCTCCGCGCACCGTAAAGTACACCGCATAAAACGCAGGCGGATAATACACTTTAAACCACATCAAACGAATGGCCGCCATCAAATAGGCCACCGCATGTGCTTTCGGGAACATGTATTTAATTTTACGGCAGGAATCCATATACCAATCTGGCACACCGCAGGCTTTCATCTTTTCTTCTGCACCATCCGGGAAACCAAATTTCGATACAACGCCCTTACGTGTTTTTTCCATAATATCAAATGCCATTTTAGGCTCAAGACCTTTTTGCAATAAATAAGTCATGATACTATCACGACAGCCAATTACATCAGAAATCGTACATACACCATCTACAATTAAATCCTCTGCATTACCATTCCAAACGTCTGTTCCGTGCGACAACCCTGAAATTTGGATAAGATCCGAAAAACTTTGTGGCTGCGCTTTCACAAGCATTCCGCGCACGAAGTTTGTGCCCAACTCTGGAATACCAAACGTACCCGTTAAGCTATCGATTTCTTCCGGGGTAACACCAAGTGCTTCGGTACTAATGAGCAAACTAATCACGCGCGGATCATTCATCGGCACACTTTCAATCTGCACCCCTGTATATTCCTCAAAATACTTATAAAAGGTCGGCACATCGTGCCCTAGCTCATCTAGTTTCAGCAAGTTTTCATGCAAATATTTGAACTCAAAATGAGTGGTCACAAGCCCGCCCTGCATATCATCCGCAGGATGTTGTACAGGCGAGAAATCATAGATATCGTAATCATCCGGCACAACAATCATCCCCCCAGGGTGCTGTCCGGTAGTACGTTTCACGCCAGTACAACCAATTGTCAATCGGTTTTCTTCAGCGCGATTTACCGTCGAATCTCGCTCATCCAAATATTTTTTGACATAACCATAGGCAGTTTTATCTTGAATACCAGAAACCGTACCAGCTTTAAAAACATTTTCTTTGCCGAACAATTCTTCGGTATAACGATGCACTTGGCTTTGATACTCACCCGAGAAGTTAAGATCAATATCCGGCTCTTTATCGCCATAAAACCCAAGAAAAGTTTCAAATGGGATATCGTGCCCATCCACCACCAAAGGCATACCACAACGAGGGCATGGCTTGTCTGGCAAATCAAAACCATCCGCATAGCTAGCGTCAGTAATCCATTCGTTCCACTTACAATGCGGGCAACGATAATGTGGCTCCAGGCTATTCACCTCTGAAATGCCCGCAAAATGCGCCACCGCAGAGGAACCAACCGAACCACGACTACCTACTTCATACCCACCCGCATTAGAATATGCCACGAGCTTTACCGCAATCACATAAAGCACCGCATACCCATGCCCACAAATCGATTGCAATTCTTTATTTAAGCGTTGATACACAAGATTTGGCAAAGCAGCACCATAATTTCTACGTGCTTTTTCCCATGTACCTTGGTGCAACTGTTCTACCGCACCATCAATGTTAGGGGCATACGTACCCCTTGGAATGGCACGCAAATTACCATCAATGCTATCTGCAATTTTATTGGGGTTTGTTACCACCACTTCAAGCGCTTTTTCTGGCGAGAGATAATAGAATTCTTTCAGCATTTCCTCTGTTGTATGGTAATACAACGGTGGCTGATTATCTGCATCCTTAAAGCCAGAACCCGCTTGTAAAATCGCACGGTAGATTTGATCCCGAGGCTCTTGAAAATGCACATCACCTGTGGCGATAACGGGCTTGTGCAAATCTTCACCAAGCTGAATGACGGTGCGATTGAACTCAATCACGCGCTCAATACTTTCGACCTTCTGATTGCGCACCATATACTCATTGTTTCCGAGCGGTTGTATTTCTAGCACATCGTAATATGCCGCGATACGTTTCAATTCATCATACGGGCGGTTTTCTACTACTGCACGATATAAATCCCCTGCTTCACAAGCTGAAGTTAGAATGAGCCCTTCTCTATATTGATCAAGCAGACTGCGCGCAATACGTGGCTTTTTAAAGAAATAATTAAGATGTGCCTCACTCACAAGGCGATACAAGTTTTTCAATCCAATTTGATTTTTCACGAGAATAATCAAATGCGAATATTTCTTTTTGAGAACCTCTCGATTTCCACCAAGATTTGTGTTAATTTCACCGATGGTTTGAATTTCTTTTTCAGCCAAATCTTTTAGCATAATACAGAAAATCTTACCAAGCGCCGTTGCATCATCCTCTGCACGATGCGCATTGTATTCGGGCAATTCAAGATGCTTATTCAAGCGTTCCTGTTTATAACTACTCAAACCAGAGTACAGTGCTTGGCTCATAGTAAGGGTATCAATAAAGGTATTCTCGAAGGGCAGGTTGCTGCGCTGCGCCGCTAAACGGATAAAACGTATATCGAATGCATTCGCATTATGCGCCACCAAAACGGCATCCCCCGCAAATTGGAAAAAAGAAGCGAGTGCATCTGCTTCGCTCGGTGCGTCTGCCAACATATCATTGGTAATGCCTGTTAACGCGCTAATTTTTTCACCTAATAATTTAGGCGGTTTCACAAAGGAGTCAAATCGTTCACTGATTTGACCGTTTTCTACAATTACTGCACCAATTTCAGTAAGATACTCTGTGTTAGGGTCAAGCCCGGTTGTTTCGGTGTCAAACACGCAAAAGCGCCCTGTAAGCGGAATATTATCGGAACCATACACGCAAGGAATCATATCATCTACAAAATATGCTTCACAGCCATAGATTAACTTAAAATCCGGATCTTTTTTGTGAATGGCATCTGTTGCAAGTAACGCTTCGGGATATGCCTGACACACACCATGGTCGGTAATCGCAATGGCACGATGCCCCATGCGGTGCGCCGTACGCACAATTTGACCAGGGTCACAAAATGCATCCATGCTAGAAAGTTTGGTATGCAAATGTAACTCCACACGCTTTTGCGGCGCGTTATCTTGACGCTCTGCACGCTCAACTACCATCACATCGTACGGAGTCACAACATAGTCACGTTCATATTTATCATAGCTGCAATCACCACGAACCACAAGACTCGACCCTTTTTTCAGGTTCTCCCATTTAGCAAGATCATCGTTTTCGCCGACGCGCACCTTCAAATTCATAGACCCTGTATAATCAGTAAGCGAAATAATGCAATTTTTATAGTAATTACCTTTTACTTCACTTGCAAATACATCGCCCCAGAAAACGCATTTTCCACTATCTGCGCCGACATCTTTTAGTGGTACAATGTCTTTGGGTTGGAAGAATTTCCCGTGGACAACAGCTACCGCTTTATCCGTTAAATCCAACCCAGCAATCTTCAATTTCTGTCCACTTGGTTTTTTGCTTACAAAGGTTTTCGTCGCAACTGTTTTTTCTTCTAACCGTTGCTCAATTTCGGCAACTGTTTTCGCATTTTGCGTACAAACTAATTGCACCTCAGGCAAAACACTCGTTCGCTCTTGTATTAACACGGCAAGTTTTTCGGGAAATTTGGCATTTTGCAACACCTTCACGCCATTACATACCGCAACAACAACTTTTTGCCCTTGTATTTCCACACGGCTTTGGTTTAAATATCCATTAATCGGCACACCTCTGCCCTTTAATTCTTCAATCAAACTACGCAATGCAGTTTCTTCTAGTTGTGCATATCCAAAACAGTTTACAATTTCGAGTGCATACCCTTCAAATTGAGGCTGTAATGTCGCAAGTAATCTTGCAAGCAAGTCCTTTGGTAGCAAAGCAGCACTCCGCAAGGTAAATTCCACTGCCCCCTTAGTGCGGTTCATCTCAACTTTTTCAATCAAAACATTTTCAAAGACTGCAGCAAATGTAGGATCCACCATAAATTCTGGCCACACTTCTGACACTCGTTTTCCCATGCACTTCCCCTTCCTGAACAGTTTCATCCGCCTTGTTCAGCGATGCCTTGTTCTAATTTCAATACTACTTGGACAAGAATGCCGCCACATTGAAATACAGCTTACGCAACACTTCTTACGGCGGCACCAAAATTATTCCTTTAGCATTTTTCAATGATAAGAGACTTCTCATCTTTTACAATTTATAAATTTCTTCCATAAACTGCCCAACAATATCACCAGTTAGTTTACGTACTGGTTCACCATGTACAAACAGGACGGCTTCATCTTTGCCGCCTGCAATCCCGATATCCGCCTCACGTGCTTCCCCTGGACCGTTCACGATACAACCCATGACCGCAACCTTAATCGATTTCGGATAGCCCTTCAAGCGCTGCTCCACCTCATTTGCAATGGCAATGCAGGGATACTGTGTGCGTCCACAAGTCGGACAGGTAATCACTTCTGGCCCCGCCACAGGGAAACCCACCGCACGCAAGATGTTATACCCAGCTTCCACTTCTTTTTCGGGTTCATCTGCCAGAGATACACGCAAGGTATCGCCGATACCTTCTAGCAACATTCCACCAATCCCCATACCGGATTTTAACAATCCCATCTGATAGGTGCCCGCTTCCGTCACCCCTACATGCAATGGATAATCTGTTTGGCTGCTAAGTTGGCGATATGCTTCCATCATGCGTGGCACGTT